>JBGSIT010000102.1:0-76237 GCA_041742335.1 Rhizobiaceae bacterium | reverse complement strand
CCAAAACAGGAATTCCGGACTCGTGTTCCTTCAGTATCCCGATGATCTGCTCTTCCGTGAAGCGGCTTCGTTTCATGTTCTGGTCCTCTCGATGGGCCAAAACGAACTTCAAACCGGATTAGGTCAACGGGGCAAGGTCATAGCCACATCGGGATTACGCAAAATAATATTATCGGCACGCTGGAGCGGCCATATTGTCAAAACTATATGATATTGAAATAATTGTTTATTTTACTGCAGGAAAGAACAATTTCATGACATCGCGGCCAGTGGTTGGAGCAGCCGTCGGAAGTGCTTGTTATTCAACTCTAAATGCGCAACACAATCTGGACGCGCTTGAAAAACAGCCTGTACAACACCGATTATCCATATCGCGGCGCGCGCCGGAAACAGATGAATATAGGTCATAAGCGGATGCTAAAAAACGCATGAAAGCGCATCAAATTGCAGGCAATTAGTTTCAGGAATTAATTTCACTTGACGCGAGGGCGAGAAAGAAGTGAAGTACGGCCAACCGGAAAAGTTGAGGAGCTGTCCGGTCACCCAACGAAATCGATAAGCTCACATAAGGAGGAGACCATGGAGCGCCGTACATTTTTCAAGGCTGCCGCAGCTTTGACATTGGCATCAGGAATTGCACTGTCTAGTGGAGCCGCCAACGCGCAGGACAAGAAGTTCACCATCGCGCTGGTGCCCGGTTTGACGACTGACGCCTTCTACATCACCATGCGCAAGGGCGCCGAGGCTGCTGCCAAGGCCGTCGGTGCTGAACTGGTTTTCCAGGGCGCGCCGGATTTCAACCCGGTGACCCAGGTTCCGGTTCTTGATGCCGTCATCGCCAAATCCCCGGATGCGATCCTGATTGCGCCCACAGACAAGACACAGTTGATCCAGCCGCTCAAGAAGGCCGCCGATGCCGGCATTCCGGTGATCACGGTTGATACATTCATCGGAACCGGTGTTTACCAGACCGGCGCCGGCGATGCCGATTTCCCGCTCTCCTACATTGCCTCCGACAACGTTCTGGGTGGCGAAATTGCTGCCCGCGCTCTGGCGACTGCCATCGGCGACAAGGGCAAAGTCTATGTCTCCAACGTGAAGCCGGGCATTTCCACGACCGACCAGCGTGAAGAAGGCTTCAAGAAGGAAATGGCCAACCATCCGAACATCGAAGTTCTGGAAACCCAGTTCAACGATAACGATGCCAATAAGGCAGCTTCGCAGTTGCAGGCCGTTTATGCCCGCAATCCGGAACTGGCAGGCGTTTTCGGCGCCAATCTGTTCTCCGCGCTGGGTGCAGCAAACGGCGTGCAGCAGGCAGGCCAGATGGGCGCCATCAAGGTCGTTGCCTTTGATGCTCCGACAAGCATTGTCGACAATATCAATTCCGGCCTTGTCGACCTCGCAATTGCCCAGCACCCAGCTGAAATCGGCTATTTCGGCGTGATGGCAGCCTATGCCCACCTGACCGGAAATTCGATTCCGACTTCGATCGGCACCGGCTTTACCGTGATCGACAAGAACAATGTCACCGATCCGGACGTTGCCAAATACATCTATTCCGATTGATAGATTTGATGTGACGCGACGCCTCCAGCCAGGAGGCGTCGCTTCATGACAGGACCCGTAATGCCGGCAGAACCGCATGGCGCTGTCAACAATCCGGAAGCAATCATGACCTCCATTGCAAATGACCCGCCGAGCGCGGAAAAGCATGTCGCTCCGCAGGCAGACCATGCTGAAGAAAAGAAATCGCTGCTGGCGCGCATTGCGCAGTTGCGGGCTTGGCTGTTTTTGGCCGCCCTGATCATAACATTCGAAATCTGGGCCCGTATGTCTTTCGGAGGCACTTTCGCCTTTTCGTCCTTCAACTGGCAATCCGTGGCCGTCTTTGCAGTCGCGCCGCTGTTGATCGCCATTGGCCAGACTTATGTCATCATTTCCGGCGGCATCGACCTTTCCACCGGTTTCATCATGGGGCTGGCGGCGGTTGTCGCAGCCCATATGACCAATATTTTCGGACTTTATTTCCCGCTGCCTGTCGCCATGCTGCTCGGAATCATTTGCGCAATCCTGGTGGCCGGCATTCCCGGTATCGTCAACGGCCTGCTGATTTCGCGCCTGCGCGTGCCGCCCTTCATCGGTACGCTCGGAATGTTCGGCGTTGCCCGCGGAACGGCGTTTCTTCTCGCCGGCGGCACCACTGTTCCGGTCAAGAACGAATATTTCGCCATTCTCGGCAATGGCCGCTTTTATGGCGTGCCTTATCTGGTCATCGTGGCAGCCGTTTTTGTCCTGATCATGCATTATGTTCTGAGCCAGACCCGTTTCGGCCAGCACAATTACGCCATCGGAGCCAATGTCCAGGCCGCCCGCCGCGCCGGCATTGACATCAAGGGCCATATTCTCAAGCTCTATGTGCTGTCTGCCATGTGCGCGGGCCTGGGCGGCGCGCTCTATGCGGCCCGTTTCACCGCAGGCGCTGCGCAGGCGGGCGAACCCCTGTTGCTTGACAGCGTCGCCGCCGTGGTCATTGGCGGGGCCAGCCTGTTTGGCGGTTCCGGCTCGATCCTTGGCACTGTCGCAGGCGCCCTGGTCATCGCCGTCATCCAATATGGCCTTGTCTTCCTCAATGTTGAACCCTTCTGGCAATTCATCGCCGTCGGCGTGGTTATCATCATCTCGGTGCTGATTGATCAGGCCCAACGCAAATTCAGCGGAGGAAAACAGGATGAGTAGCCCGCAGCCACTGCTGGAAGTCCGCAATCTATCCAAGCATTTCGGCGCGGTGCGCGCCCTTGATGATTGCTCGCTGGTTGTCCGTCCCGGTGAAGTCGTCGCACTGGCCGGCGACAATGGCGCCGGCAAGACAACGATGATCAAGGCGATTTCCGGAGTCTACCCGCCGACATCAGGCGAAATCCTGATTGAAGGCAAGCCGGTTACCTTTTCCTCCCCGCAGGAGGCGCGCGAACTCGGCATCGAGACCATCTACCAGGACCTGTCGCTGGCCGACAATCTCACCATCGGCGGCAACATATTCCTTGGCCGCGAACCGATGCGGAAATTCATGGGCTTCCTGCCGGTTCTCGACCGCAAGGCCATGGCCGACGCCGCAGGCGAGACCATGGCGCTGCTCGATTTCCACGTAAAGCGGCTGGATGCGCCGGTCAGCAATTTCTCCGGCGGCCAGCGCCAGGCTGTCGCCATCGGCCGCGCCGTCTATTGGAATGCCAAGATCTTGATCATGGATGAACCGACCGCAGCGCTTGGCGTGCCCGAGCAACGCAAGGTCATTTCGCTGATCAAGTCGCTGAAGGCGCAGGGACGCGGCGTCCTGTTCATATCCCATAATCTTCAGGACATATTCGCGGTTTCCGACCGGATCGTCGTGCTGCGGCGCGGCATCGTGGCCGGCGAGCGCAACATAAACGAAACCACCCATGACGAAGTGGTCAAGCTGATGATTGGCGGCTAAGGCAGGTTTTCGAACCAGCCGGGCGTGAAAACTGTGCATGCCCGGACCGGAAACTGTTTTTATTGGGGCAATCTGTTGCAATGAAGGACCGATTGCGGCTTTACGGAAAGACCTGAACAACAGATCAACTGGCGAAAATTGCGTTTCATGACGGAAGAACAAAACGCCCAAGGCTCATTGTCATCCGAGGCCGACCCGGCCTCCTCCGTTCTGCCTGCCGTTCGCCACAACCGCATGATCGATCTCCTGCGCGAACGCGGCCAGCTGACCGTCAATGAACTTGTTGCGCTTTTCGAAGTCTCCCGCGATACGATCCGCCGCGACCTGGACCTGCTTGAACAACGGGGATTGTTGGTCCGCACACATGGCGGGGCGGTCTATAATGACCGGCTTGTGCGTTTTGACACGACCCTGGGTTCACGCATGGATGTGTTTGTCGAGCGCAAGCAGCGCATCGGCAAGGCTGCCGCAGCGCTTGTCCGCGATGGCGAAACCCTGATTCTGAATGGCGGATCGAGCACCTGCTTTTTTGCCGCTGCCCTCGGCGAACGCGCAAATCTCACCATCATCACCAACAATCTTCGCCTGCCGCCGGTTACGCCGGAATCCTGCCTGCGGGCCATCCATATATTGGGCGGCACCTATTGGTCGGTCTCGCAAGTAACCATCGGAGCCATCGGCTTTCCCGATGTCGCCGGAATCAGCGCCGATACCGCCGTCGTCGGGGCGACCGGACTTTCGGCCAGCGGCATCTCGATGGGACGTCTTGAAGAAGCTGCCGAAACCACGGCCATGATGAAGATCGCCGCGCGCACCATCGTGCTGGTCGACCAAAGCAAGTTCAACACCACGGCCTTTGCGCAGATTGCCGGCTTCAACCAGATCAACTATGTCGTGACCGACGCATTTCCACCCGATCCCATCGTGGAAGTCATGAACAAGGCTGGAACACAATTGATCGTCTGCTGAGATCAGGTTTCGAAAATCAGGCTCGCTGCACCGACAAGTCCGGAATTTCCGCGAAGCTCCGCCGCCGCCACCTTTATGTCGCGATAGGGAGCCATGGCGCGAGCAGCAATCGTCCGGGCGATTTCCTCACCCATCAGGTCCAGGCACTGCCCCAAGCCGCCGCCGATGATGACCCGTTCGGGCGCATAGAGATGCAGGAGGTTGGCGATCCCGATACCGAGCCATCGGGCCTCCTGGGAAAACAGCAGTAGTGCGTCGCGATCCCCCTTGCGGGCAAGCATGGCGATGTTTTCGGGCGTGATCGAGGCTGCAGCGGCAAGACCGGGCGCCTTGCCGGACGCAACCAGTGCCGCAGCCTTGGCGGCAAAGGCCGGTCCCGAGGCCAGCGCCTCCCAACATCCGTCGCCACCGCAAACGCAGCGCGCCGCACCCAGCGCGATCGTCATGTGACCGATCTCTCCAGCCATGCCGCGAAGACCGTGCATCAGTTTGCCGTCGGCAATGATCCCGCCGCCGATCCCGGTCGAGACCGTCACATAGACCATCGATCGTGTGCCTCTCCCCGCGCCATGCCGCCATTCACCCAAGGCCGCAGCATTGGCATCGTTTTCCAGTTTGGCGGCAAGACCGCTGCGCTCGGCCACAATCGCCGCCAACGGCACGTCCAGCCAGCCTTCCAGTGTAGGCGGACTGATGCTGATGCCGGCAACCGGATCAAGCGGGCCGGGCGCGCACAGGCCTATGCCTTCAAATCCGATATCCGGGCAGGCTTCGCGGACTTGGTTGACGAGATCCAGTATCTGGCCGATGACAGCCTCGGGACCGGCTTTGGCCAAAGTGGCGCAATCGCGCAGGGCAACAATCTGTCCGTCCGCACTGACGCCTGCCGCCCGCAGTCTGGTTCCTCCGACATCAACAGCAATCGCGTGGCGCATCGGGCTATCTCATGCTTTCGGCAAAGCGTGCAGCCAGGCCATGCGTGCTGCAAAATCCGGGTCGCCAAATGCCAGCGAACCAAGCACCACGGTCTCGGCACCGGCCGCCCTGAGCAGCGGAACCGTGTTTTCACGAATGCCGCCGTCGGCCGCAAGCACGATCTGGCGCTCCCGGCCCGCTGCCTGCATGATGGCCCTGGCCGATTTCAGCCGCGCTCCGGCAAGTTCTGAAAGGCCCTGCCCCTTGACGCCGATGGCGGTTCCCAGAAGCGTGATGAAACAAACCTGCTCGACAAGACCTTCCAGTCGTTCCACCGGTGTCTCCAGCCTGAGAACGACACCGGCAAGGCAGCCGAGCGCCTTGATCTGCTCCAGCGCGCTTGCCGCGTCGGAATGACCTTCGGGGTGAATGCTGATCAAATCGGCGCCGGCTTCTGCAAATTGGATGATCTGGCTTTCAAGAATGTCGCTTTCCACCATAAGGTGAATATGGATCGGTTTTGCGGTCAGCTTGCGGATCCGCGCCACCTGATCGGGGAAAAACAGGAAGGACGGGGCGAAGCGGCCGTCGGCAACATCGACATGGTAGAGATCGACTTTGTCCTCGACCCGCGCCATGTCCCTCTCGAGATTGGCGAGATCGGCCGACCACAATGAGAATTCACCCATCAGCCGGTTGCGCGGCAGGGCATCAAACCAGCCGGACGCGGCGGTTTTTGTGGCGGTCATGATGACAACTCCTGTTGAGTGATGAAGGGTGTGATGAACGCCGTGACGGCAGCGCCGAATTCGGCAAAATGCCTGGGGCGGTCCAGGGATTTCGGTTCGGTTTCCACAAGCACCGCACTGGGAATGATTTCCGCCAGTTTTTCGGCATGGTCGAAAGGATGGATATGATCCATATGATTGCCGATTATCAAAACCGGCATCCGCAAAGATCGTGCTTCCTGGATAGACACGCCGGGGCTATCGGATGCGATTGTGCCCAGCAATTGCGCCGTGGAAACCGGATCAGGGCGATCAAAGAAGGACATCAGCGAGGCAAGATTGTCGGGCGCTGTCTTGGCCAGTTCCAGCGCGATGGCCGAAGCTTCAAAAAGCCGCCGGCCTTCATCACGACCTCGCGCCAGCGCCCGGGCCGCTTCAGCAATTGGCTGCATATTGACCGGTGCGGGCGAAAACAGCCAGGCCGGACGGGCCAGTATCAAGCCCGCCACCCTGTCGGGAAAATGGCACGCCAGCCTGAGTGCAATTGCCGCCCCCATGGAAATACCGCCAAGGATGAAACGATCAATACCAAGTTGGCCTGCCACGTCCATGACATCGTCGGCAAAGCCGGCAATCGAATAAGCTCCATCCGGATCGGCCGGCGACAGTCCGTGACCGCGGCATTCCACCGTGATCCGCCGCACCGGCAAGTCACTGGGGAAAGCCTCCGCTATCTGGTTCCGGTCGCCGCCCAGACCATGCTGGAAAATGACCGGAACGCCGCTGCCGGTATCAACAACGTTGACGCAGCGCCCATTGGCAAGAACGAATTCCCGCTCGCTCATGACATCAATCCGCGCAGGAAACGTGCAACATCCGGGGCTTTGCTTTGCTCAAGCCCGTGGGTGACGATCGGCCCTTCAAAGCCACAGGCTTTCAGACGGTCAATGAAAGCGGCAAAATCGACAACCCCCTCGCCGGCCGCTCCAAACCGACCGTCCGGATACCTGTCCTTGGCATGGGCCAAGGCAATATGGCCAGCCAGAAGGTCAGTCGCCGCAGCGACGATCCGCCTTGCCTCATCCGTCGTCGCTTTTTCAAACAGATTGGCCGGATCAAGAACGATCCTGATCGTCGGAGACTTGACCTCGTCAATCAGCTTGAGCGCGGAACGGGCGTTGGTGACGACATTGTCCTGTTCCGGTTCAATGCCGAGGCTGACGCCGAAACGCTCGGCCAGGAGTGCCGCCTTTCGCATTTCGGTAACGAGATCGGCCCAGGCTGAAGCTGTTGTGTTGTCGGGGTGATGACGCCATTGGTCGGTGGCGTCACGGGTGCCGGTGCAAAGCGTCACAAGCGGGATTTTCAATGATGCGGCCGCTTCACAGATGATGGCGAGGCGCTTGATTCCGGCGGCGCGGATGGCGGTATCCGGATGGATCATGTTGTAGGTCGCAGACAGCGCGACAATCTCGACGCCGGTTTCCGCTGCCGCCCGGGCGATGTCGTCGATGATTTTCGGCGCGACGGAATCGGGCATCGAAGCAAGGCCGGAACAGGCCATATTGTATTGAACGCAGTCATAACCCGCCGCTTTGGCATGGGTGAGAACGCTGAGCGGGTCAGTTCCGGCAAAGGTCTTGGCGAAAATTCCGATCTTCATCAAACAGCGCCTTTGACAGTATCGACAAGCACATCCTTGCCGGTTTCGACCGAACGCGCAATCGCCGCCATCGCCTTGACCGAGGCCAGGCCGTCGGCAATATCTGCGCCGCGCATCGGCGCACCGGTCAGGATCGTATCGGCAAAGCCTTCCAGCTGCCGGCGGAAGAAATGTCCGTCAGCGCCAAGCGGCCGATGATAGGCGGCGTCTTTTTCCGAAAAGATCTCCACGTCGCTGCTGCGGAAATACCAAGGGTTATAAGTCTTTGCCATTACGCTCCCATTTTCGCCGTACAGGTGGAAGCCTTCGTGCCAATCCATGCGGACAGCCACGGTAAGATCGAGATGGCCGAGCGTGCCATCCTTGAAGCCGGTTTCCACGAACCAGCAATAGGCCCCAAAACGTTGCGACAGCCTTGCCCTTACCCATTCGATCTCGCCGCACAAGAACCGGGCGGTATCGACGAGATGGCTGCCATGGGCCAGCATGTAATAGCGCTTCAGATCGGCCTTGGGATTGGATGACGGCTTGACCGCAAGCTTGCTGCTGACCGGGAGCGGTTGGACCGCATCGGTATTGGTGTAGCGATGGGTGCTGTCGCAATACCAGGCCTTGAGAGCAAGACGCTGGCCCATCTCCTGATCAATGAATTGCCTGGCGGCCTCTATGCCGGGATCAAAGCGTTTCATATGGCCGATTTGAAGCACCTTGCCGCTATTGGCCACGGCAAGCGCCAGATCTTCGACCTCCTCGACCCCCAGTCCCGCCGGCTTTTCGCACAGCACATGCTTGCCGGCCTCCAGGGCCTTGATCGACATCGGCACATGGAACGGATCAGAAGTCGCAATAATGACGGCATCCAGCAATGGGTCGGCCAGCATGGCGTCATAATCATTGTAGACGCGTTCCGGCTGATAGGTTGCCGCCATACGTTCGGCAAGGTCGGTGGCGGAATCGCAAAGGGCATAGAGATCGGCGTTGCGGGCTTTCACGCAGGATTCCAGATGCGCAAATTGGGCAATCGGCCCGCATCCAAGCACGCCCACCCGCAAGCGGATATCATCTTTTTTCAGCATGAACCTCACCATCGCCATGACCCGGTCCGACGCACCCTGTCGCTGCCGCCAGATATCGATCCGCTTGTTTCAAGTCAGCAGATTTGCATTTTTATGCGCAAAGTCAAGCTCAATAACGGCACGTTGACGCATATAAATGCTTATTAATGCGCACTTAAGCTTATTGTACGCCTATGGCGGCCAACAGCCCCCCGTCAATCAGGTAGTCGCCCCCGGTGCAGAAACCCGCTTTTTCGGAGGCAAGAAAAGCGACCAGATCCGCGACCTCTTCCGGTTCTCCGATCCGGCCTATCGGATGAGCCTCGCCGAAACGGCGGAAGACGTCGTCAATATCGGCATTGGTTCCGTCGAAAGCCCTGGCTGACTGTTCCAGGATCGGCGTGCGAACCGAACCGGGACTGACGGAATTGACGCGGATCCTGTCACGGGCGTGATCCAGCGCCATGGCGCGGGTCAAGGCATGGATCGCGCCCTTGGTTGCCACATAGGCGGCGACATTTTGCTGGCAGGCATGGCCCTGCACCGAGGAAATATTGACAATCGATCCGCCGCCCCGGCGGATCATGGCCGGCACTCCGTAGCGGCCGGTCAGGTGAATGGAGCCGACATTGACGGCGAAAGCGCGGGCAAAGGTTTCCGCATCCGTCGTCACCACGGTGCCAAAGGGATGGATGGCGGCGGAATTGACAATGATGTCCAGGCCGCCAAAGGCGTGCACCACTTCATCGACGGCGGCAGCCACGGATTTATCATCGGCGACATCGGCATGATAGACTTCCAGCCGCAGGCCCTCGCCGGCCGCAATGCTCGCCAATTCCGCATTGGCGTTCCTGTCAATGCCGCAAGCCAGAACACCGGCCCCCGCACGGGCAAGGCGCAACGCCGAGGCCCGCCCTATGCCGCTGGTCCCCGTTACGAGTGCTGCTTTTCCGGCAAAATCATTCATTGATCCCATCCCTGCTTTGTTGTGAGGCCGGGCAAAGCAATTCCGCGATCCGGAATCAAATCACCGCCGGCCGGTTTGTTGACGCAATACTGCCATCCATTGCCAGATTCTCAATCGACCCGGCAAATGGATTGCATCGCGACAAATAAAGCAAGCCATGCGAAACAATACAGGTCGCAAGCCAAGCGCTGCGTGAACGTGGACACGACCGGCCTGGCGCGTTTGACGGCGAACGGCCAAACGCAAAGAACAAGTCTGATCAATGCGCAACGATGCAACGCTGAAGCATGGATTGACTGGCTTGATCCGGATCGAAAGCACATGCTGCAAAGCCTGAAGCATCATTCACCCGGCATTCAGGTGGCATCGGGATAATGCCGCTTCAATCGCGATGACGCAGCCAGTCAACGGACGGGTCATGGAACCGGCCGAATGGGCAAAGACAAGCGACATGGCTGCGACATCCGGAATAAACGGGCCAAAGCCAAGATTTCACCATGAAGCTATTCTAACGCTCTACGTAATAAGGGACACCTCCAAGCAAAAGGACCACCAAAAATGGGTGTTATCTACGGTACAAACGGTAACAACAACATCTACCAGACCAGAAACGGTTTCGACGATATCTATGCCTACGGCGGCAACGATACCATCCACCTCAACCGCACCGGCTATCGAGGCGGCGACAACTATGTTGAGGCTGGAAGCGGCAATGACACGGTCATCAATTCCTTTGAAGGCGACAACGACATCTATCTCGGCTCGGGAAACGACACCTATTTCGGCAACGGCTTTTCAACCGTCGGCAAGTTCTACGATGTGGTATGGGGTGGGACCGGCAAAGACGTGTTCAACATTCGCACCAGCCATAGCGATTATTATGGCCAGGGCGGACGCGACGAATTCAATTCGATCGGCCTGAACAACCATTTCAATGGCGGCGGCGGCAAGGACATGATTTCCTATAGCCTGCAGGACGCCGATCCGGCGTTACGCGGCCTCGGCGTCTATGTTAACCTGGAAGACGAACGCGCCACCACCGGCAATTCACGCAAGGAAACCCTGATCAACATTGAAAATGTCGAAGGCACTTCCTATGCCGATACGCTGGTTGGGGCCAATCCCGCCAACAAGCTTTACGGCCTGTCGGGTCGCGACATTCTTGACGGCAGGGATGGCAAGGATTCCCTGTTCGGCGGCAACGGCAATGATGATCTCTACGGCGGAACCAACAATGACAAGCTCATTGGCGGGCGGGGCAATGACCTGCTGTTTGGCGAAAGTGGCGCCGATCATTTCATCTTCACGTCGATCCTCGATTCGGTCGTCGGTTCGGACCGCGACGTCATCAAGGACTTCCAGAAGTCCGTGGCAGGCGAGGTCATCGATCTTTCCGGCATCGACGCCCAGGTTTCCAATGCCGGCAACAATGCCTTTGATTATATCGGCTCCAGCGCATTTTCCGGTACCGAAGGCGAATTGCAATTCAAGAACGGCATTCTCCGCGGCGACATTGACGGCGACAAAACCGCTGATTTCGAAATCCGCGTTGCCCATGTCTCCAGCCTCGGAGCAGGCGATTTCATCCTTTGATGATCATATCCGATAGGACTGCGAACAAGCCCGGGGCAAAATCCCGGGCTTTTTCAATGCGCAAGGCGATGGGCGGCAGGCGATGTTCAGCCGCCGGTATTGGTCAGCCGTTCGATCGCATTGACTGTGCTGACCCCGAAGACGCCGTCAAGGGCCCCTGAATATAGGCCGCGGCTTTTCAGGGCGCGCTGCAATTCGCGGCGGAACTCCTGCGAATACCGCACAGCGCCGGCTTTCATGTCGACAATGAATTGCGGTTCGCCGCCCTCCATGCTTTTCATCGCCAATTGTACCGCCTGGCGCGTGTCGACCCGGGTTCCCAATCCACGATCATAAAGATAGGACAGATTGCCCATGGCATAGGTGCTGCCGGTGTCGGCGGCCTTTTGATACCAATATTTGGCCTCGCTATTGTCCTGGGCGACGCCGTTGCCATTCTCATAGAGCCAGGCAAGCGAAGCCATTGAATAGGAATCGTTTTGCTGAGCCGCAATTTCAAACCATTTGCGCGCTTCGACATAGTCAAGACGGGTTCCAAGGCCGTTCTGCAAGGCGTAGCCAAGTGATCCCATGCCGTTCAGATCGCCGTTTTCAGCGCCCTTGCGATACCACTCGATGGATTTGTAGAGGTCCTTTTGAACCCCCAGTCCTTCCCGGTAAAGCCAGCCAAGCGAGGCCTGGGCGTTGGCATAATCTTGCACGGCTGATTTTTCATACCACGCAAACGCCTCCTGATAATCACGCCCGATACCGCCATAGCCTTCACGATAGATCCAGCCGAGTGAAGCCTGGGCATAGGAATTGCCGGAATTGGCCGAGGCCTTCATCATTTTCAGGCCCTTGTCCATGTCCTGCGGCTCGCCGTTTCCGTAGACTGCAAACCAGGCGAGATTGGCCAGCGCATAGCTGTTGCCCATCGCCAGCGCCTTCTCGTAGGCGGGGCGCGCCAACGGGTAATTGCGGTCGATGTCATGAGCGCGGCCCAGCATGTCATGCAGCATGGAATCATTCGGATTTTCTGCAATCGCCTTAGAACAGGCGCTGATCGCCCGCTGGATCTGGATATTGGCAAAAAGCACGCCCTTGAAGCCCGGCTCGGAACCAGGCTCGCCGGCCAAAGCATAGCATTCCCGCGCTGATGCCGTCGTGCTTTTGACATTGGGCTTGAAGTCATAGCCGGAATCCGGGTCTATCTGGTTGTTGGCGCCGGACTGATCGTCGGCAAGATTTCGCCCTGCCGACAGGCTGTCGATGGCTTCAAAAGTGGCCTGGTCGAATTGTCCGTTGGCCGGCCCCTTGTAGTAGCCCCGCTCGATGAGAACTTTCTGCAATTCCGTGCGGAAAGCCAATGTGAAATTGGTGGGACTGGTTTTCAGCTCATCCGTCTTGCCCTTGTCGCCGCGTTCAACTGCGGCCACGGCCCAGCGCACCGCTTCTTTTGCGTCGACGCGGGTGCCGAGCCCCTGGTCATGCAGACGGGAGAGATTTCCCATGGCGTAGGCGCTGCCCGCATCGGCCGCCTTCTCATACCAGTACCGGGCTTCGACATAGTCCTGCTTGACGCCCGATCCGGCATCGAAAAGGAAGCCCAGCGACGCCATTGAATAAGCGTCGCCCTGATTGGCGCCCTTCTTGTACCATTCCATTGCCTCGGCAAAATTCTGCGCCATGCCCAGGCCGTTCTGGGCGGCATAGCCCATGGCGGCGATGGACGTGATGTCTCCGGCATCTGCCGCCTTGCGATAATATTTCAGCGAAGCAACATAGTCCTGCGTAACACCGAGGCCTTCACGATAGAACCAGCCAAGATTTCCCAACGCCAGGGCATTGCCCTGATTGGCGGCCTGGGTGTACCACTTCAGCGCTTCCGCATAATCCTGGCGCACGCCGCCATAACCATCGCGATAAAGCCAGGCGAGCGAGGCTTGGGCATTGGCGTTGCCGGAAATTGCCGCGCGTTCGAACATGCGGCGGCCCTTTTCGACATCGACCGGGCCATCGGTGCCGTAGATCGAGAACCAGGCCAGATTGGTCATGGCGTAGAGATTGCCGAGATCAATGGCCTTCTCATAGTTGATGCGCGCTTCGGAATAGTTGCGGTCGGCATCCTGGGCCCGGCCGAGCAGGTTGACGAGCATGCCGTCGTCCGGGCGTTCATTGACTGCCTGGGCGCAGGCGGTCAGCGCCCGTTTCGCATCGATTTTCATGAAGGCGACACCAGCAAAACCGGGCAAGGATTGAGGTTCACCCGCCAGCAATTGGCAATCGCGCACTGCCGGGGAATCGGCCTGATCGCCGGTTGAAACCGGGTTGTTGGGCACCAGACCGGCTATCTGGGTTTCAGCCTCGCCACGATGGCTGCTTTCGGGGTAGCGTTCGACAAAGCGCTTCAGCGCTGCGGCATCGGTTGATCCCCGGAGCGCTTCCCAGGCAATGTCATCGGCGCTCTGGTCGGATTTGGCCTCTGCTTCCTTCAGCAATTTCAGCTTCTTTTCCGCCAGCATCCGGTAGACAGGATCCTTGCCATGCTTGGCAATGAAGGCGTTGAGCAAGTCAGGATCGGCGAGATCGCGGATATTCTGCCAATCGGCGGCGGCTTCCGAAATGCCGTTGGGGGCGACTTCATCCTTTTTGTCGGACGGCGTGTTGATGGTGATGTTTAATTCCTTGATATTCAGGAATATCTGCGCGCCGCCCAGCGAACCATAGACAAAGGGTTCCTGGCCGCGCTTGGTCACCTGGACCACTTCATCGCGAACCTTGCCAAGCGCGATGCGGACATCGACGCCGGGCTGGGTGAGGTATTTTGAAAGAGCCTCGGCAAACGGGCTGTTGGCGCCGCTTCCATCCAGCGCCACGGTGCCGGCCTTGGAGGCATAGGCCACCAGCATGTCGGCCGATTGCGGCTCGACCTTTGCAAGGCCGCGCTGGAGCGCACGCGAGCCCACCGAGCGGCTCATTGTCGCCAGGAATGGATTGTTGCGGCAGGCATCCAGGATGATCAGCTTCAGTTTGGTCGCACCCTGCAATGCGCGTTCGGCGCGATCCAGCGGCAAGGTCTCGTCCTCGACGTCCTTGTCGGTCTTCAGCACGGCATCGACCGGAATGAGAAAATTCTGTCCGTTCATTTCCATGCCATGGCCGGAATAATAGAGAACGGCGACTTCCGCGCCCTGGGCGATGTCCTCAAACGACCGAAGCGTCTTGCGCATCTCGATAAGATCAAGGTCCAGCGCCACCTGCACATTGTCAAAGCCGGCGTCCTCAAGTGTCGCCTTCATCAATTCAACATCGTTGGACGGATTTTTGAGTACCGATGTGGATTGATAGGTCTGGTTGCCGATCAGCAAAGCGACCCGCTTGCCAGCCTCAGCGGCGTCGGACGCCAACGCAAAAACAACAAAAAGCAAGACTGTCGCACACTGTTTGCGCAGCAAAGTCCTCATAGACATCTTGTTTCCTCCTGGAAGCCTTCGAACTATTACGTATGGCAAGGCCAGTTTCAATGCGGCTGACGGAAAAAATGTGAATTGAAGTAAATGTCGCGGTATTTTGTGGATTTCCGCTCCGCCGACAACGCTGTTTTGAGTTTGGAACCATGCGATCCTGAACATGTGTCATCCGCCGCAGCGCGATTGGTTCTCCCTGAGCGTGAAAGATACTCACGCGCGTCAGCCAAACTGCAGAGCCGCCTGCGTCTGGAATGGACATTCGATTTTCCCGGTCAAATTAATGTAATTTATTCAATGAAATTGGGGATTGGTGCCCGGCCACAGCGACAACTCCACTTAATTCTGGAAAATTCATTTCATTTTTGCCATGATAAGCGGGAACCGCGCGCAGCCTGCAGATCAGCGCGAAAAAGGGAGCCCGGCAGTGAGCGAAGACACGATGTTGGAAGCCGTTCCACGGAATTTTGACCATTTGCGGCTGGTCATGATCGAACGGAAAAGCACACTGCCCAAACGGCTGGCGCAGGTCGCCGCCTTCTGCCTTGCCAATCCGGAAGACATCGCCTTCGGCACGGCGGCCAGCATTGCCACTGCCGCAGACGTCCAGCCCTCGACGCTGGTGCGCCTTGCGCAACATTTCGGCTATGAAGGCTTTTCCGATTTCCAGAGCGTGTTTCGCGACCGCTTGCGTGAGCGGACGCTGTCTTATGAAGAACGCCTTGCCTCGCTGGAAAAGGATCGCGAACACATCGAGGAGGCCGAATTGCTTGGCGGGTTTCTCAATGCCGCCTCCCAGTCGATCAGCCGCCTGGCCGCTTCCATCGATCCGGCCGGGTTTGCGGCCGCCGTATCCATGTTGTCCTCGGCTGACGTGATCTATCTGGTGGCGCGTCGCCGCGTCTATC
The DNA here is from genome assembly GCA_041742335.1 of Rhizobiaceae bacterium. GTDB lineage: Bacteria > Pseudomonadota > Alphaproteobacteria > Rhizobiales > Rhizobiaceae > Rhizobium_E. The sequence continues at coordinate 60,512 of JBGSIT010000102.1, read as the reverse complement.
CGCTGGTCGCCCATATGGCTTACGCCTTTGGAAAGCTGGGCATACGCTACCAGATGGTCGCCACGCCCAATGGCGTCGATGCTGACCTGATCGAATTTGCCGGCCCGAAGGATGCCGCCCTTGTCGCCAGCTTTGCCCCCTATGCGCCGGAAACCATAAAGGCCGCTGAACGGCTGGCGGCGCGCGGCGCCGGTGTCGTCGCCATCACCGATTCGGCGCTTTCGCCGCTTGCGACATCGGCCCGGCACTGGTTTGAAGTCTCGGAATCCGACTTTTCAGGCTTCCGCTCGATATCCGCGTCGATGGCTCTGGCAATGGCCCTCCCCGTCGCCATCGCCGAGCGACGCCGCCATTCCGGCCGCAAGCGGGACAAGGCGAAAACTGCCGACACCTGACAATGGAACAAATATTCCAATTGACAATTTACTGGAATTAATGTTTCAAATAGCCAATGCCATTACTGAGGTCAAAGCCATGGCCAGGGGAGAGAAAATGACGGATCGCACTCTGGATGTCATCACGATCGGACGATCATCGGTTGACCTTTACGGCCAGCAGATCGGATCGCGGCTGGAGGATGTCGCATCCTTTGCAAAATCGGTTGGCGGCTGCCCGTCCAACATCGCCATCGGCACATCCCGCCTCGGGTTGAAATCCGCCGTCCTGACCCGGGTCGGTGACGAACAGATGGGCCATTTCATCCGCGAACAGATGCAGCGCGAAGGCGTTTCAACAGATGGAATCACCACTGACAAAGACCGGTTGACGGCGCTGGTGATCCTGTCGGTGGAAAACGACAAGACTTTTCCGCTGATTTTCTACCGTGAAAATTGCGCCGACATGGCTTTGTGCGAAGACGATATCGACGAGGATTTCATTGCATCCTCCGCGTCCGTTCTGGTCTCCGGCACGCATTTTTCCAAACCCAACACGGACGCTGCCCAGCGCAAGGCAATGGCTTTGGCCAAAAAACACGGCGGCAAGGTGATTTTCGATATCGACTACCGCCCCAATCTCTGGGGCCTGGCCGGTCATGCCGCCGGCGAAGAACGCTTCATTGCTTCCGACGCGGTGTCTGAACATCTCAAGACGGTTCTGGCCGATTGCGACCTGATAGTCGGCACGGAGGAAGAGGTTTTCATCGCATCGGGCGAAACGGACCTGTTGAAGGCGCTGAAAACCATCCGGGCAATTTCATCGGCCACCATCGTTCTCAAGCGCGGCCCGATGGGCTGCATTGTCTATGAGGGTCCGATCACCGACAATCTCGAAGACGGCATTATCGGTCAGGGCTTTCCCATCGAGGTCTTTAACGTGCTGGGCGCCGGCGACAGTTTCATGTCAGGCTTTCTGAGAGGCTGGCTGCGCGGCGAAGATGCCCACACGGCAGCGACCTGGGCCAATGCCTGCGGCGCCTTTGCAGTATCGCGCCTGCTGTGCGCACCGGAAATTCCGACCTTTGAGGAATTGCAATACTTCCTCAAGAACGGCAGCGCTTTCAGGGCCCTGCGCAAGGACGAGGCAATCAACCATGTCCATTGGGCCACGACCCGTCGCAAGGACATACCGCTTTTGATGGCGCTGGCCATTGATCACCGGTCGCAACTGACCGAGGTCGCTGACGACCTCAACGTTCCCCACGCCCGGATCAATGCCTTCAAGCGGCTGGCCGTCGCCAGCGCTGCGCGCGTCGCCCAGGGGCGTGAAGGCTACGGCATGCTGATTGACGAACGCTTCGGCCGCGAAGCCTTTTTTGATGCCGCCCGCAAGGGATTTTCCTGGATCGGCCGCCCGGTGGAACAGCCCGGCTCGCGGCCGCTGCGGTTTGAATTCAGCCAGGATATCGGCTCCCAGCTTGTCGAATGGCCGGTTGACCATACGATCAAGTGCCTGTGCTTCTATCACCCGGATGATCCGGCGACGCTCAAACAGGAGCAGCAGCAAAAGCTGCGCACCCTTTTTGAAGCCGCCCGCAAGGTCGGGCGCGAATTGCTGGTGGAAATTATTGCCAGCAAGCATGGTCCGATGGATGACAACACCATTTCCCGCGCCATGACCGAGCTTTATGGTCTTGGCATCAAGCCGGACTGGTGGAAGCTTGAGCCTCAGCATTCGGCCAATGCCTGGAAGAACATCGAAAAGGTGATCGCCGTCAACGACCCTTGGTGCCGCGGCATCGTGCTGCTGGGTCTTGAGGCGCCGGCCGAGGAGTTGGAAAAGGCATTCGCGGCAACAACGGTCGCTCCTTCCGTCAAGGGCTTTGCGGTTGGCCGGACGATTTTTGCCGATGCCGCCCGCAACTGGATGTCGGGCGCAATGACGGACGAAGAAGCCATTGCCGACATGGCCGGGCGTTTTGAAAAATTGACCAAAGCCTGGCTGCGCACCCGCGGCCTGTAACGGATATTTCGGGAGGATATGATGAGCAAGACGATCCGGCTGACCATGGCGCAAGCCGTCGCCCATTTTCTCAAAGGCCAGATGACCATGGTCGATGGCAAGAAGACGCCGATCTTTGGCGGCGTCTGGGCCATTTTCGGCCATGGCAATGTCGTCGGCATCGGCGAAGCGCTCTACCAGGTGCGCGACGAATTGCCGACCTTTCGCGCCCATAACGAACAGGGGATGGCCCATGCGGCGGTCGCCTTCGCAAAGGCAAGCTTCCGGCAGCGCTTCATGGCCTGCACCACGTCGATCGGTCCGGGCGCGCTCAACATGATCACTGCAGCGGGCGTCGCCCATGTCAATCGCCTGCCGGTGCTGTTTCTACCGGGCGATGTCTTTGCCAACCGCATTCCCGACCCGGTTCTCCAGCAGATCGAGAATTTTGGCGATGGCACGCTGACGGCCAATGACGCCTTTCGCCCGGTCAGCCGATATTTTGACCGCATCACCCGCCCCGAGCAGATCATGCCGGCGCTCAAGCGCGCCATGCAGGTGCTGACCGATCCCGTCGATTGCGGACCTGTCTGCCTGTCGCTTTGCCAGGACGTCCAGGCCGAAGCCTATGACTATCCCGAGGCGTTCTTTGCCGAGAAAATCTGGACGACGCGCAGGCCGCGCGCCGACGAAGACGAAATTGCCGCAGCCGTCGCAGCCATCAAGGCGGCAAAAAGCCCGGTAATCATCGCCGGCGGCGGCGTGCTTTATTCCAAAGCCAGCAAGGAACTTGCAGCCTTTGCCGAAAAGCACGCCATTCCGGTGGTCTTTACCCAATCCGGAAAATCCGCCCTGCCTGACGCCCATCCGCTGGCAATGGGTGCTGTTGGCGTGACCGGCACATCGGCTGCCAATGCCATGACGGAACATGCCGACACTGTGATTGCCGTCGGCACCCGCCTTCAGGATTTCACCACCGGATCATGGGCGCTTTTCAAGAATGAGAAGGTCAGCTTTGTCGGTCTCAATGTTACCAGCTTCGATGCCGCCAAGCATGGCGCACTGGCCGTGGTCGGCGACGCGCGCGAAAGCCTGAAGACCCTGACGACCGCGCTGGGTTCCTGGGTCGCTCCGGCTTCAATCAAGCAAAAAGCCGTCAGCGAAAAGGCCGACTGGATGAAGGCTGCGGAACGTGCGCTTGCGCCGACCAATGCCGCCCTGCCCTCCGATGCCCAGGTGATCGGCGCGCTGGCGCGGACGGTTGCCGGAGAAAACAATGTGCTTTTGTGCGCTGCTGGCGGGCTTCCCGGCGAACTCCACAAGCTCTGGCCGGCCACTTCGCCCGGCAGCTATCATATGGAATACGGATTTTCCTGCATGGGCTACGAATTGCCCGGCGGGCTTGGCGTCAAGATGGCCCGGCCCGATGCCGATGTTGTCGTCATGGTCGGCGACGGCTCCTATATGATGATGAATTCGGAGCTGGCGACATCGGTAATGCTCGGCCTGAAACTGACGATCGTGCTTCTCGACAATCGCGGCTTTGGCTGCATCAACCGTTTGCAGATGGGAACGGGCGGCGCCAACTTCAACAATCTGCTGAAGGATGCCCGCCACGAAGTGCTGCCTGATATCGACTTCAGGGCGCATGCCGAAAGCATGGGGGCGATTGCCCTCAAAGTCGCCTCCATTGCCGATCTTGAAAGCGCGCTGCTAGCCTCGCGGGCCAATGATCGCACGACTTTGATCGTCATTGACACCGACCCGCTGATCACGACTGACGAAGGCGGCCATTGGTGGGATGTTGCCGTGCCCGAAGTCAGCCCGCGTCCGCAGGTCAACAAAGCCCATCAGGCCTATGTAGAAGCGCGCAAGCAACAACATTAAGTGAAGACCAATCAACGGAGACTGCCCATAATGATCCGCTACGGGACCAACCCCATTGCCTGGACCAATGATGACGACCGTTCCATCGGCGCGCATCTGAGCCTGGAAGACTGCCTGAGCGACTGCGAGAAAATCGGCTTTGAAGGCATTGAAAAGGGTCATTTGATGCCGACGGACCCTGAGGAACTCAAACAGGTCCTCGCCGCCCACAAGCTGGTTTTCGTCTCCGGCTGGCATTCGCTCAACCTGCTCGACCATGATGTGGAAGCGGAAAAAAAGGCCATCCAGCCGCATCTCGACCTGCTCAAGCACAATGGCTGCAAGGTCTGCATCGTGTGCGAAACGTCCAATGCCATTCATGGCAACGACGGTCTGGCGTTGGATCAGTCGCCGGTGCTGGCTGACGACAAATGGGAGAAATTTGGTTCCGACGTGGAAGAAATCGCACAATATTGTGCGAATCAGGGAATCGATCTGGTCTATCACCATCATATGGGGACCATCGTTGAAACCGGTCCGCAGATTGACCGCTTCATGGAAAGCACAGGCCCGGCGACCAAGCTTCTGCTCGATACCGGCCATGCCTGGTTTGGCGGATCGGACCCGGCGGAAATCGCAGCCAAATATATGGACCGGGTGCGCCATATCCATGCCAAGAATGTCCGCCCGGCCATCAGCAATCAGGTCATCACCGAAAAACTGTCCTTCCTTGAAGGCGTGCGCCGCGGCGTCTTTACGGTTCCCGGCGATCCGGAAGGCGGCGTCGATTTCGCGCCGGTACTCAAAATCGCCGCCGAGCATGGCTATCAGGGCTGGCTGGTGATCGAGGCCGAACAGGACAGCCTGGTGCGCAATCCGTTTGAATACCAATCAATGGGATTGAAGGCGCTGAAAGCCTTTGCCCGCCAGGCCGGTCTGGACGCTGGCTGACCACAGCATTACCGCAAAGCTTACAAAGGAGTCTCCCATGCCCAACCTGCTCGTAAAGCCCAAAGGCGACCATGGCCGCGTCACCCATGTGACGCCTGAGAATGCCGGCTGGACCTATGTCGGCTTCGATCTGCACCGGTTGAAGGCGGGCGAAAGCGCTTCCGGCGAGACCGGCGACCGCGAAGTCTGCCTCGTCTGGGTGACGGGCAAGGGCAAGGCAAGCGCCGGCGGCAAAGATTTCGGCATGCTTGGCCAACGCATGACCCCGTTTGAAGGCAAGCCTGCGGCTGTCTATGTGCCGGCAGGCACAAGCTGGTCTGTCACTGCGGAAACCGGACTGGAACTGGCTGTGTGCTCGGCGCCGGGCGCCGGCGGCACGCTTCCGGCCCGGGTGATTGCTGCAGGCGACCTTTCCCAGGAAGTGCGCGGCAAGGGCACCAATACCCGCTATGTCACAAATATCCTGCCGGAAAACCAACCGGCGGAATCCTTGCTGGTCGTGGAAGTGATCACGCCGGGCGGCCATACATCTTCCTATCCGCCCCACAAGCATGACCAGAACAACCTGCCTGCCGAAAGCGCATTGGAGGAAACCTATTATCACCGCCTCAATCCGCCGCAGGGCTTTGCCTTTCAGCGGGTCTATACCGATGACCGGTCATTGGACGAGGCAATGGCTGTGGAAGACGGCGATGTGACGTTGGTTCCCAAGGGCTATCACCCCTGCGCTGCCTGCCATGGTTATGACCTTTATTATCTCAATGTCATGGCCGGACCGCTACGGACATGGAAATTTTATAATGCGCCCGAGCATGAGTGGCTGATGAAGGCCTGATTGCAGCCATACAGGTTCAGCAATGAACGCCGCCCCGGTCGATCCCGACCGGGGCGGTTTTGTTTCAATGCAAGACCACAGCAATCACTGGCCGGGAAAACAGGCCCAGAAACCAGTTGCGCTGGAATGCATTCCAGACAAGCACTGCGGTGGCCAGCAGCAGCATGCCGATTTCCGCACCGGGCGCGGCCAGCCAGATGCCATATTCGCCCAGCATGGTCGGCAGCAGGAATGTCAGCGGAATGGTGAACAGGTAAGACCGTGACATGCCCAATAGTGCAGCCTTCGGCGCATCGCCCAATGCCTGGAAAAATCCTGACAGGATCAGGATCGGGCCAAACATGAAATAAGCGGCGACGCTGAAAGGCAATATCCGCGCCGTTTCGGCGATGATGATGGGATCATCGACGAACATTGCACCAAGTCGTGATGCAAAGACCAGAACGACAGCCTCCAGCATCAGGCAATAGAACAAGGCGGTTGCCATGGCGATCTTCAGGCTTTGGTTCGTTCGCACCGCCTGCCCCGCGCCGTAATTATTGCCGCAGATCGTCTGGAAGGCGATATTGACCCCCATCAGCGGCAAATAGGCGAAAGTCAGGATGCGGGTGATGATGCCATAGGCCGCAACTGTGCTGACATAATTGGTCGTCTGCCAGATTTGCAGATTGGCGATGACGGAGGCCGAGGCCAACGAGATGCCGATGAAACCAAGGCTCATCGGCGCGCCCAGCGCCAGCACTGACCACCATTGCCTTGACGGCTTCGGTACGCCATAGCGCAAGGCCCCGATGAAGCGAAAGCGATAGGCGAGCAGTGCTGCAAGGCAGAGCATCTGGGCAAAGACCGTTCCGAAAGCCGAACCCGCAACGCCCCAGTGGAAAATCCCCATCAACAGCCAGTTGAGCAGGATGTTCAACAGGGTCGCAGCCACGGTGATAATTGTCATGATCCCGATGTGGCCTTCGCAGCGCAGCGCGTCGATATTGAGCGACAGAAAGAAACCCACCGGCGCAAACGCAATCGCAATGCCCATGAAGGTCTTTGCATTGGCCGCCACAGATGGCGAGCCGTCTGAGACCGCGTCAATCGCCATGCCGCCCCACAGGAAGTAGACCGCGTAAAGCGTTGCCACGGTTCCAATGGCAAGGATATGGGCGGCCGAGAAGATTTCGCTGGCCGCTTCAACATCTCCCGCCCCCAACCGGCGCGCCATGATGCTGGCCATGCCGTTTGAAACCAGGGTCTGCAAGGCGAGCAGCAACATCATCAGCGGGAAGATGAGCGTGACCGCCGACAAAGCGTCCGGCCCTGCATAGAAGCCCAGAAAAAACGCGTCCACCAGCACGAAGACGCCATTGATGGTCATGATGAAAATGATCGGCAGGGCCGTGCGCGCAAAAACGCCGGCCAGCCGGTCGGTGATGTAGAAATTGCCCTTTGACGGGGAATTGGTCGTCATTGTCTATGCCTTTTCGCTTGGCATGCTGTCATGACAGAGGAGCTCGCATTGCCTCAAAATCGCATGCGCGAAATTGGCTGTTTTGACTTCAGAACTTCACCATGGGTTTTGCCCGCGAGCGGCTGGCGTCTGGACCGAGCGTCCCTTAATCCCGAAGACTGGCATTTGTCAAGATGCAGCTGCGACAGGCTTTGCCTGCGGATGGCCTGCGCAATTCTTGTTTTCATCATTTATCAACCGCCATCCGGTAGAATTGTGACGGATTGAACATGAGCGGAAGGCAGAATGCCATTTCAGGACAGCCAGGACGCGCAGGAGCGCCAGCCATCGAAACGCAGTTTCGTGCAGCATTCCATTGACCGGCCCGGCATGATCGTCACCATCGGCAAGCATCTGAAAATTACCGAAAACTTCCGCTGCCTGGTTCATTCAATCTCATGTGCGGGCGCAGTCATCAATATCAGCCCGAAAGTCGAACTGCCGAAGACGTTCTTTCTGGTGCTGCATGGCTCCACAGAAGAAATCGGCGCCACCGAATTTCGCCGTGACGGCGAAACGGCCTGGATCAGGTTCAACATGTTTCTCGATGCCGATTATCTCCGGTCGCTGGTCCGGGGTCAGGCAATGCCGGAACGGCCGGCGGACTGATATCGATTTAAGCAAAAGGCTTTCTCAACCGGTCGCCAATCCGGATCGCTCCGGCCTGCGTAGGCACAAAAAACGGAGATTGCGATGAAGACGCTGCTGATAACTTACGCCGCCACCCTTGGGACATTGCTTGTTGCCGATGTAATCTGGCTCGCTTTGGTCGCCCGCACCTTCTACCGGGATCAATTGGGCGACCTGATGGTTCCCTCGCCCAACCTTACTGTGGCTTCATTGTTTTATCTGTTTTTTGCCGCAGCGATCGTCCTGCTGGCGGTCACCCCCGCCGTCAAGGCATCGTCAATTTCCATGGTGCTGCTATACGGCGCGGTTCTGGGTCTGGCCGCCTATGGCACATATGATGTGACCAACCTCGCCACCTTGAAGAATTGGCCGGTGAAGATGTCCATTGTCGACATGGCCTGGGGCACCTTCGTCACCGCATTGTCGGCCGCCGGCGGCTATCTGGCCGCCACCTCGCTTTCCCAGAACGGCGCGCCGCCGGTCTGACGAGCATGAAGTCAAGCAGCGATCTGCTTCGCTGCCTGGATAATCCGGGTCAAAACCGGCAAAATGCAGCCTGCAGGGTGAATTTGCGATTGTGGGCGCCTAGTGCTTTGCACTAACTTGGCGCAACGGAATCAGGATTATCCCATCCCATGTCGAGTTTTTCGCGCTTTACGGCTTTGACAGCCTCACTGCCTGCAACCATTCCCTTTGTCGGGCCGGAAGCCATAGAGCGGCAAAAGGGCGTCAAGGTGCAGGCGCGCATCGGCGCCAATGAGAGCGGCTTCGGCCCGGCGGCTTCGGTTTTCGAAGCCATGCAGAAAGCCATGGCCGATACGTGGAAATATGCCGATCCGGAAAATTTTGACCTGAAGGCGGCAATTGCCGGTCATCTGGGCGTCAATGCAGCCCATATCAATGTTGGTGCGGGCATTGACGGCATCCTCGGCCAGATTGTCCGGATGATCATTGAGCCGGGAATGCCGGTTGTCACTTCGCTGGGCGGATATCCGACTTTCAACTATCATGTCAACGGATTTGGCGGACGCCTGGTGACTGTGCCCTATGTCAATGATCGCGAGGATCTTGACGGCTTGCTTGCCGCTGTCCGTCGCGAAAATGCGCCGCTGTGCTACTTTGCCAACCCGGACAATCCGATGGGCAGTTGGCATGAGGCCGGCGATGTGATTGCCTTTGCCCGGCAAATGCCAGAAACCACAATGCTGGTGCTGGACGAAGCCTATTGTGAAACCGGGCCGGAATCGTCCTTGCCGGCAATCAATGCATTGCTGGACATGCCCAATGTAATCAGGACCCGGACCTTTTCCAAAGCCTATGGCCTTGCGGGCGCACGCGTCGGCCATGTGATTGCGACCCCCGGCACCGCATCCGCTTTCGACAAGATTCGTGATCATTTCGGCATGAACCGGATTGCAGTGGCAGGCGCAATTGCGGCACTGGCCGATCAGGCCTATCTTGAAAACGTGATTGGGAAAATCAAGGCCGCGCGCGAGACCATTGCGCGGATCGCCCGGGACAATCAATTATTGCCGCTGCCGTCCGCCACGAATTTCGTGGCCATTGATTGCGGACGCGATGGTGCTTTCGCGCGCTCGATCGTCGATGGATTGATGGATGAAGGTGTCTTCATCCGCATGCCCGGCGTAGCCCCGCTGAACCGTTGCATTCGTGTCAGCGTCGGACCTGACGCGGACATGGCGCTGTTTGAACAGGCATTGCCGAAAGTGCTCGGCAGGATTGGCTGAGCCAATCGGGCCGGCCGCCATTCGGCCGGTCAGGGTTTGCAGGAACCGGTCGGCCTGCTCAATGCATCGTCATCCATTCGCGGGCGGCGCGCAGGGCGGCGACAAGTTCGCTCTTGGTCATGTTGGCGGCCACATCGGCACGCAAAGTCGCGGCGCGGTCAGAGCCCTTGATGGCGGCAATGTTCAGCCATTTGTGGGCCGCTACGAGGTCGATGTCGCAACCACGCCCGGTTGCATACATCAAACCCATTTCACAAAAGGAATCTGCGCGGGTTTCGCCACCCAATGTGGCCGTTTCAGTTGGTTGAATGTCAAATCGTGCCATGGTGCTAGTCCCTGTAGCTGTTTGTTTCTTTTACAGTTTTCTACCTGTTTTACCTTGATGAGAACTGTTGGAAGCCTGATCCGTCTGATGCGCGGAGGTCTTTGGCCTTCACCGGTTCCGGCGGATTTTTCCGCTCGTTTGATGACTGAAACTATGGCAGAGGGCTTTGAACACACGCTTAAAATGCATGATTAATGCAAGACAAACAAAGTCCGAACAGTTGGTAAATTTGGTTTTTTGTTAAACATCCGACCTTCTGGAATCCTCGGCATTTGACAAAAAATTTAGGAAAATTATGCGCTTGGACGTCAACCAATCGCTAACCACGCCGAAGGAAGATTGCGGCCGCGATCTCAATCAATTTGGCGAAAATCGGGTTTTTTGCGGCAAATGCAGTCGCGCCGGTCTGGCTGGCAGGCGTCAAAAAACAGGCTGGAATGCGCCGGCCTGCCTGTTATTCGGTGATCAGATAGCTTGGCTGCGCCGTCCGTTTCAGGTGCTCTTGTGCGCCTTCTGGCCGAAAAGGATCTTCTGGGCCTCCTTGTCACCGGCAAGATTGGACCGGGCGCGGACATCCTTGCCGACTTCCATGCCCCTTTGCACCGCAGGCCGGGCCTTCATCCGCCCGAACCATGCATTGAGATTGGCAAACTCCTCCAGATCCTGGCCCTGGTTCTGGTAGGAATTGACCCAACCGATGCAGGCCATGTCGGCGATCGAATATTCGCCCGCCAGATAGTCGCGGTCCGCAAGGCGCGTGTCCATCACCCCGTAAAGCCGGTTGACTTCATTGGTATAGCGTTCAATCGCGTAGGGGATCTTTTCCTGCGTATAGCGGCGAAAATGGTGGGCCTGGCCGGCCATGGGTCCAAGCCCGCCCATCTGCCAGAACAGCCATTGCTCGACTTCGACGCGGGCGCGCTCTTCGACCGGGTAGAAGCGCGCATATTTGCGCCCGAGATATTGCAGGATGGCGCCGGATTCAAACACCGAAATCGGCTGACCGCCCGGCCCCTCCCGATCAATGATGGCCGGCATGCGGTTGTTGGGCGCAATTTTCAAAAAATCCGGCTCGAACTGTTCGCCCTTGTTGATGTTGACATATTTGAGATCATAAGGAACGCCGAGTTCTTCCAGCATTATGGTGATTTTCCAGCCGTTGGGCGTGGGCCAAAAATAAAGCTCCATCGGATTTGACATGCATTTGCCTCTGAAATTGATGTGTTGAATTCGCCAGCCTCCGCCTTCCTGTTTTGGAAGACCCTTCCCGTCTTAAGCATTTTGAACTGAAAATGAATAGGTGTCTCAGGACGCGTTCAGTTTCAAAATGGCACAACGTCGCCAGAATTCGAGAACTGGAAACGGGAAGGACAAGAACATGCCGATACTGGCGCGCCGGATGACCATAATCTGCCTTTTGCTGCTCGTCTTCGCCTTTGCATTTGCAGCGCTTGTGGAAAATAACCGCCGTCCGTATCGAAGCTATCGCGTCGGGGCTGCAGATGCCTGCAGCCAATTCGTCCAGTCTGTTTGCATCAAGAAAATTGAAAGCGCCGCCTAATGACCATTTTGAGATACAATGCCGCCATTGTTTTGCGGATCTTGTCCATGACCACGCTGCTGATGGCCCCAATGCTGATCATGACCGCCATGCGCCTGCAGGAAGCTTCCGGTCCCAGCCATGGCGTCGGCCTTGCTTTGTTGGTCACCTTGCAGCGCGGCGCGTCCTTCTGAAACCCCGTTTGATCCGGTTTTGCCTCGAAGCGCCGAAAATAATTGCCCTGATAGTCGTGATTGGCATAATTGATTGTTATTCTGACTTGCTTATAATAGCGCATGACAAAACGAATCTCATTTTCCACACCCGCACAGTTTCACACGCCCGACAGTTACAGCCCACAATCATTTCATGATGCGGAAGAAGCCGTCGCTGCGCTTGAACACCTTTATAACCGCAATGCCGTATTCCTGCGCGAAGCTTTTGAGAGCGTCGTCGGCGGCTACAGACCGGAAGGCCGCTTCCGGGCTTTTTATCCGCAAGTCACCATCGTGACGACGCGGTTTGACCAGATCGACCCGCGCCTGGCCTTTGGCTTTGTCAGCGAACCTGGCATTTACAATGCCACGATCACACGGCCCTCGCTGTTTCGCTACTATTTGAAAACCCAGCTGGATCTGCTCATCCGCAATCACGGTGTGCCGGTAACCGTATCTGAATCGACCACGCCGATTCCGCTGCATTTTGCATTTGGCGAGGGCGCCCATGTCGAGGCCGCGGTTGGACAAACGCTGGATCTCGCGCTCCGCGACATGTTCGATACGCCTGATCTTTCAACAACCGGCGACGAGATCGTCAATGGCGATTTTGAACCCGCGCCCGGCGAACCCGCCCATCTCGCGCCCTTTACCGCCCAGCGCATCGATTATTCCTTGGCCCGGCTAAGCCACTATACAGCCACGAAAGCCCAGCATTTCCAGAATTTCGTGCTGTTTACCAACTATCAGGTCTATGTCGATGAATTCTGTGTCTGGGCGCGGCAGCAGATGGCGGAAGGCGGCAATGGCTATACGGAATTCGTCGAGCCTGGCAATATCATCACCAAGGCTGGTGAAACCGCCACGGAAAACCCGGTCCCTGCCCGGCTGCCGCAGATGCCGGCCTATCATATCAAGCGCAAGGGACATGCCGGCATCACGCTGGTCAATATCGGTGTCGGGCCTTCCAACGCCAAGACGATCACCGACCATATCGCCGTGCTCAGGCCGCATGCCTGGTTGATGCTCGGCCACTGCGCGGGCTTGCGCAACAGCCAGACGCTTGGCGACTACGTGCTGGCCCATGCCTATGTGCGCGAAGACCACGTGCTGGATGATGACCTGCCGGTTTGGGTTCCGATACCCGCACTCGCCGAAGTACAACAGGCGCTGCAGGATGCGGTGGCCGATGTGACGGGCTATGACGGCTATGACCTCAAGCGGATCATGCGCACCGGCACGGTTGCGACCATCGACAACCGGAACTGGGAATTGCGCGACCAGCGCGGCCCGGTCAAGCGCCTGTCGCAATCACGCGCCATCGCGCTCGACATGGAATCGGCAACCATTGCCGCCAACGGGTTTCGCTTCCGCGTTGCCTACGGCACCTTGCTGTGCGTTTCCGACAAGCCGCTGCACGGGGAATTGAAGCTGCCCGGCATGGCGACGGCCTTTTACAAATCCCAGGTCAACCAGCACTTGGCGATTGGCATCAAGGCGCTGGAAAAACTTGCTTCAATGCCGGTCGAGAGGCTGCATTCGCGCAAGTTGCGGAGCTTTTACGAAACAGCCTTTCAGTAAAGCGGTCTGCCGACTAAGAGCGCCTGACTGCGCCTGGCCCGATCAGCGCCAGGCCCGTCCCGGCCAACGCCGAAACGATGATCATCAGATGGACATTGACTGCGGCCCGCGTCAATCCGTCAAGCATGGCCGCATTGGCGCCTGCGCCGAAAGACAGGGCGCCGGCGATCATGCCTGCCGGGTATGAGCCAATGCCGCCTGGTGCGTGAAAGGGTGTTACCGCTGAGAGTTCTCCGCCGAGGGCGCTGCCGAGTGCCGCAAGCAAAGGCGCGCCTGAAAAAGCCCTGAAGATGAAGGCAATGACGAAAATCTTGATCAGCCAGTTGGCCAGCGTCAAAAACCATGCGCGCATGAAGCGGCCGATATCCCCTGGCAGGCCGGCATCAATGCGCAGAACGAGGCTCTCAAGCCGATCGGGCAGAATCCTGGCGAAAAATGCCATGACGCGCTTCTTGACCAGAAACAGCAGAACCGGGCTTGCGACAAAGACTGCCCAGGCCGCCAAAGCCGGCCCGCGCGATGGCAGAGCCAGCGCCAGGCCGAGCAATCCGGCTGAAGCCAAGGCGTGAATATCGAGAAGCCGCATGACAAGAAGGGCCGCCGTGCTTGTCGCCAGAGATTGTGAAAACTCACGGCGCATCAGCACCGGAAAACTCGCCTCGCCGACCCGAAACGGCAACATGATGTTGAGAAGATTATGGATTTGCGTCAGCCGGAAAAGCCTGAAAAAGGCGCCGTCGGTTGCCGGCGAAAAGTAATTCTGGATGCGGTGGCAACGGATGAAATAGGTCGCCACCAGCATGCTGACCGCAATCACCGTGGTGGCAGACCCTATCCGGGACCACTCCGACAGGATGGATTTCCATCCCCAGTACCATTCGATGAACAAGCCATAAAGGATGAACAGCGCGAATGAAATCATCGACAGGACGGAATTCGACTTGCTTGCCGGTTCTCCGGAGTTTTGGGCAGACATTCAAACTTTCCCGACATTGCGCACCGGCGGCGTTGTTATCACGTTTGGGGTGATATAAGAACGCGAAAATGCCAAATGCGGAATGATCGGGAACGATTGATGATAGCCCAGCACAGTGTCGCGAAAATCCCAGACGAAATCGAAATTTCGATTGTCGTTCCCGTCTTCAATGAAGAGGAGGCCATCGCCCCCTTGATGGAGCGGATTACCCAGGCCATGTCGGATTTTGGCGACCGATATGAATTGATCATCGTCGATGACGGCAGCGTGGATCGCACTCTTGTCAATGCGCGGGCCGAAATCGAGAAATATGCCGACACTATCCGGCTGGTGGAAATGAGCCGGAATTTCGGCCAGACCGCCGCCATGCAGGCCGGGATCGATCTGGCGCGCGGCAGGTTGATTGCCACGCTGGACGGCGACCTGCAGAACGACCCGGATGACATTCCGCTGATGGCCAAGGAACTGGACGAGCGCGGACTTGACCTGCTGGTCGGCTGGCGGCGCGACCGCCAGGATGCTTTGTTCCTGCGCAAGATCCCTTCCTGGAGCGCCAATTTTCTCATCGGCAAGGTGACCGGCGTCAAGCTGCATGATTATGGCTGCAGCCTGAAGATATACAGGGCATCGGTGATCAAGAAGGTGCGGCTGATGGGTGAAATGCACCGCTTCATCCCGGCCTGGGTTGCCGGCGTCGTGCCCAGCTCGCGCATCGGCGAAATGGTCGTCACCCATTATTCCCGCGAATTCGGAACTTCGAAATACGGCATTTCGCGGACTTTCCGGGTCATCCTCGATCTGTTGTCGGTGCTGTTCTTCATGCGCTACAAAGCCCGGCCAGGGCATTTTTTCGGCTCGATCGGTCTGGTTCTCGGCGGCCTGTCGGTGGTGATTTTCGTCTATCTCGGCATTGTCAAATTTGCCTATGGCGAAGATATCGGCACCCGTCCGATGCTGATTTTCGGCATCATGACGTTCCTTGCGTCGTTGCAGATGATTACGACCGGCATTTTGGCTGAGATGATGGCGCGCACAAGCAACCGGACCGAGGGAAATACAGGTTATCACATTCGTGAGGTCTTCAGCAGGAACGACGCTGAATGATCGCGGCCCTGAGGGCCAGGCCGGATCTGGTCATCGTCCTGCTGGCGGCGTATTTTCTCGTCAACCTGCTGGTTCGCATCACATTGCCGAATTCGCTGGAGCTTGACGAATCCCAGCAGGTGTTCTTTGCCCAGTATCTTGCCGCCGGCTATGGCACCCAACCGCCCTTTTACAACTGGACCTATTATCTGGTCGCAAAACTGTTCGGTTCTTCAGTCGCCACGCTGGCAATCCTCAAGGACCTGATGCTGTTTGCCTCTTATGTGCTCTATTACAAGGCTGCGCGCCTATGGGTGAAGGAACCGCTCTGGGCCGTCATCGCCGTACTCGGTTTGCTGACAATCCCGCAGATTTCCTTTGAGGCCCAACGCGACCTCACCCATACGGTCGCCGTAGTTTTTGCCACGTCGCTTTTTCTCTACGGCATGGCCAGAACACTGACCCGGGGTGACCTTGCAGCCTATGCCATAACCGGGCTGGCGCTCGGCATCGGGTTGATATCAAAGTATAATTTTGCGCTGTTCGGCCTGGCCGCAATAATCAGCCTGCTTGTCTCGCCTGACGGCCGCAAGGCTCTTTTCGACCGGCGGCTTGCTTTGACAATCATCGTTGCCGGGATCGTCGTGACGCCGCATGCGGCATGGCTTTCCAGCCATCTCTATCTTGCCACCGATCATACGCTCGAAAAGATGACCGCAGGCGCCTCGACGTCGAAAATCGGCCAGATCGCATCGGGCCTGCTGTCGCTGGTGCTTGCCGTCATCGGGTTTTCCATTGTCACCATACTCGCTTATCTGCTTGGTTTTGGCCGTTCAATGTTCAATGCCGCCCGTCATCCAGAAGGTCGCTCAAGGATTTTGGCCACATTGATGCTCGCCGCAATCGCCATTCTCATATTGGTGGTGATGGTGACTGACACCACCAACATCAAGGACCGGTGGTTGACGCCGTTCCTCATGGTGCTGCCGCTTTTTCTCGCGCTTTGCCTTGAAGGGGCCGGAGTGGACCCGATCCGGCCCTTCCGTCGCCTGCTGATCCTCTGTCTGGCGATCATGATTGCCGTGCCGCTGGCGCTCAATCTGAGGATAACGCTGGCGGCGACCTTTGGTCATTATGAAAAACTGAATGTGCCTTATGGTCCGCTGGCGCGCGCGCTGGAGCAGTCCGCAATGCCTGCGCCCGCTGCAATCCTGGCCGCAGAAACCCATCTTGCCGGCAATCTGCGACTGCAAATGCCGACCGTGACCTTGA
The DNA here is from genome assembly GCA_041742335.1 of Rhizobiaceae bacterium. Taxonomy (GTDB): domain Bacteria; phylum Pseudomonadota; class Alphaproteobacteria; order Rhizobiales; family Rhizobiaceae; genus Rhizobium_E. The sequence continues at coordinate 43,610 of JBGSIT010000102.1, read as the reverse complement.
TCAGCCCGGCAGTTGAAGGCTTTGATCCGCCGGTCGTCTATTCGACTGACCACCCGCTGCTGATTGTCTGGCGCGGCAAGGGTGAAAGACATCCGGCGGTTCCGGATGCCCTGACCGAATGGTTGGCCAAGCGCCCACAATTCTCCGCTGCCAAGATTGAACCGCAATGGCTCGACCTGCCCTATCACTATGGCAAAGCCGGTGAAGTGTACGGCTTTGGATATGCGGTGGTGGTGCCACTCGAACAATAGACCATCCGTGCGCCGTCTTCTCGGGAAGGCGTCGAAGGGAGTGTTTGCACCACTACCACCCTCACATATTGGTATAGACCGGCCCTTCGCCGCCCTGTGGCGGAACCCAGTTGATGTTCTGGTTGGGGTCCTTGATGTCGCAGGTCTTGCAGTGAACGCAATTCTGCGCGTTGATGACATAGGTCTCCTTGCCGTCCGTCTCGACCCATTCATAAACCCCTGCAGGGCAATAGCGCGTCGACGGGCCGGCATAGATATCGTGCTCCGATGTCTTCTGCAGCGCCATGTCCTTGACCTGCAGATGCACCGGTTCGTCTTCCTCGTGGTTGGTGTTGGACAGGAACACCGAGGACAGCCGGTCGAAGGTCAACACGCCATCGGGCTTGGGGTAATCGATCTTCTTGTGCTTGGAAGCAGGCTCAAGGCTGGCAGCGTCCGTCTTGCCGTGATGCAGCGTGCCGAAGAAGGAAAAGCCGAACAACTGGTTGGTCCACATATCCAGACCGCCCAGACCCACGCCGATGGCGGTTCCGAACTTCGACCATAGCGGCTTGACGTTGCGCACGCGCTTCAAATCCTTGCCGATATCGGTGGCGCGCCATGCGTTTTCGATTTCCACGGGCTCGTCATTGGCCCGGCCGTCTGCAATTGCCGCGGCCAGTTTTTCAGCCGCCAGCATGCCCGACAGCACCGCATTGTGCGAACCCTTGATGCGCGGCACATTGACGAAGCCGGCCGAACAACCGATCAGCGCACCGCCGGGAAAGCTCAGCTTGGGCACGGATTGATAACCGCCTTCGGTGATCGCACGCGCGCCATAAGACAGCCGCTTGCCGCCTTCAAACGTGCCGCGAATGGACGGATGGGTCTTGAAGCGCTGGAATTCCTCGAAGGGAAAGAGATAGGGGTTCTTGTAATTGAGGTGGAGCACAAAGCCCACGGCGACCTGGTTGTCTTCCAGATGATACAGGAACGACCCGCCGCCGGTCCGCATGTCAAGCGGCCAGCCGAAGCTGTGCTGGACCAGGCCGGGCTTGTGGTTTTCCGGCTTGACCTGCCAGAGTTCCTTGATGCCGATGCCGAATTTCTGCGGATCGCGGCCTTCCGAAAGCTTGAACTTTTCAATCAACTGTTTGGCCAAAGACCCGCGAACGCCTTCTGATATCAGCGTATATTTGCCGAGCAGTTCCATGCCGCGGGCATAGTTGCTGCCCGGTTGCCCGTCCTTGCCGATGCCCATGTCGCCGGTGGCAACTCCAATGACTGCGCCTGCATCATTGTAGAGCACTTCGGTTGCGGCAAAACCGGGATAGATTTCCACGCCCAGCGCTTCGGCCTTTTCGCCCAGCCAGCGGCAGACATTGCCGAGCGAAACAATGAAATTGCCGTGGTTGTTCATCAGCGGCGGCATGAAGGCATTGGGCAGGCGGATATGGCCTGCCGGCCCGAGAAACATGAAATGGTCAGCGGTGACTTCGGTCTTGAAGGGGTGGCCCTCCTCCTCGCGCCAGCCCGGCAGCAGCCGGTCGATGCCGACCGGATCAACCACGGCGCCGGACAGGATATGGGCGCCGACTTCGCCGCCCTTTTCCAGCACCACGACGGAAAGATCCGAATTGAGTTGCTTGAGATGGATGGCTGCGGAAAGCCCTGCCGGCCCGGCGCCCACAATGACGACGTCAAATTCCATGCTTTCGCGCTCAGGCAGCTCGTTCTCGCTCATCAATCCCTCCGCATCCGCCGCACAGGCGGGCGTGTTTGCAATGTCATGACTGTGTCATGTCAAAATGCAGATGAAAAGTCGAGCCGGCTTGCGACACGCAAAATCCTTTTTGCCTGCTTTGTCGATGTTAATCGATTAATGCACCGGGCTGTTACTTGATTGCAAAGTCTTGGGAGATTTTTGTCGACAATTGGACTTGATCTTGATCGGCGGCCCGGATTAGGTCAGCCGGCCAAACCGGAGCCTGATCACCCATGTCGAAATGTTCACCGGCCGACCTCGCCGAAAAAATCAGGGCCATTGCGGCTGACCTGATCGTATCGGGTCCTGATGATCTTGCAGGGCGATATCCGGGCGAGCATCCGGATAATTTCGGTGCGGGGGTGATGGTGCAGCCTGCTTCAACCAGGGATGCTTCAGACTTGATCGGTTGGGCGGCACGCAATGGCGTCGCCATCGTTCCGCAGGGCGGGCGCAGCGGACTGGTGGGCGGCAATATCAGCCAGCCCGGTGAAATCATCCTGTCAACCGCACGGCTGAATTGCATCGAGGCCATTTTCGCCGATGAAAAGACCGCCATTGTCGGAGCGGGCGTTACCTTGGAGGCGCTGCAAAAAGCCGCCGCAGACCATGGCCTTTCGCCGGGCATCGATCTTGCGGCGCGCGGAACGGCAACGATTGGCGGCATGGTTTCCACCAATGCCGGCGGCATTTTGGCCTTCAGAAACGGCGTCATGCGCCATCAGGTGCTGGGGCTGGAAGTCGTGCTGCCTGATGGCCGGGTGTTTTCCGACTTGACCCGCGTCGTCAAGGTCAGCGCCGGCCCGGACATCAAGCAGCTTTTCATCGGGGCCGAGGGCGCATTCGGCTTTGTCACCCGCATTGTCATGAAGCTGGAAGCCCGGCGGACTGAGCGCGCCACGGCGCTGATCGGGCTGGATGACGCCGCCACCGCTTTGAAAGTGGTCGCGCGATTTGCCGCCCAGTCCGGCGTTCAGCTTGAGGGCAGCGAATTGATGTGGGCGCGGTTTTTTGCCGACAGTTGCAAGGCCCATGGCTTTGACGGCGGCTTTCTGGAACCGGAAACCGGCGCCGTGCTGCTGCTGGAACTGTCAGCCGAAACCGCAGAGGCTGCCGCCGCAGCCCTGGAGGATGGGCTGGAAGCACTATGGGAAGAGATGGAATTGAAAGGCGCGGTGGTTGCGCGCTCCATCCAGCAATCGTGCAATTTCTGGCAACTGCGCGAAGTGGCTGAATTCGTCTATCGCGGCGAACCGACGGCGCCCTCCTTCGACATTTCCGTGCCGCCATCGGCGCTGGATGATTATGTCCGCGATTTTGGCCAGAGGCTTGCAAAGCTCGATCCGGCATTTGGCGCCTATGTCTATGGCCATATCGCCGACGGCAATTTGCACATCACCGTTACAGGCGCCGGACAGCCGGACGAGACAACCAAGCGGGCGATTGAAAACGCCGTCTATAATGGCATCCATGCCGCAGGCGGCAGCTTTTCCGCTGAACATGGGGTCGGCTCGGAAAAAAAGCAGGCCTGGCTGACTTTCACCGATGCCACAAAGCAGCAATTGGCGCATGATCTCAAGGCGGCGCTGGATCCCGGCAACCATTTCAATCGCGGCAAGGTGCCGTTTTAAGCGATCAGGGAGAAGACCATGGATTTGGGTTTGACAGGCAAGAAGGCTTTGATACTGGCCTCGTCGCGCGGATTGGGACTGGGCGTCGCGAAGGCCCTGGCCAGGGAAGGCGCGGATGTGGTGATGACCGGCCGGAACGGCGACAAGCTGGCCGCCAATGCCGTCGCCATCAATGCCGAAGGCAAGGGCAAGGCCGCGTTCATCGTCGCCGATCTTTTCAGCGCCGATTCCGTGCCGGGTCTTCTGGGCGCGATGGCCGAAAGCGGTGAAACCATCGACATCATCGTCAACAATTCAGGCGGCCCGGTGCCGGGCAAGGCGGAAGACATCGATGCCGAGAGCCTGATGATGTATTTCAGATCCATGGTCATGGCGCAGATCACCCTGACCAACCAGATGCTGGAGCCGATGAAAAAAGCCGGCTGGGGCCGCATCCTGACAATCGCCTCCAGCGGCGTGTTCGAGCCGATCCCCGGCCTGGCGCTTTCCAATGTATTGAGGCCGGCGCTGGTCGGCTGGTCCAAAACGCTGTCGCGCGAACTCGCCCCCTTCGGCGTCACCTCCAACCTGCTCCTGCCCGGCAGCATCCTGACCGACCGGCTCGACGAACTCGACCAGACCGCCGCCAATCGCGCCGGCACCAGCCTTGCCGAGGCCCGCGCCCTTTCGGAAGCCGGCATCCCGATGGGCCGCTACGGCACGGTGGAAGAATTCGCTGCAACAGCCGCGTTCTTGTGCTCAGCGCCCGCCAGCTACATAACCGGCACGATGGTGCGATGTGACGGTGGGAAAGCGAGATCGGTGTAAGGGGCAGACTCCGGATATCACTGTCGACCGGCTTTACCGGCAGCAGCCAAGCCTCCCCGGCGTGGCAAGACTTCCCTTTGAAGCCTTCACTCCGCAGCAATTTCATCCGGGATCGGTGGCGCAAGGCTGGTTTTGATGAGGGCTTCGGCATGCAGGGTGCGGTGTACCGGGCATTTGTCGGCGATGGCCAGCATGGATGCACGTTGGTCGTCGCTGAGATCGCCATGCAGGTGGATCAGCCGGGTGAAGACATCGACCCTGGCGGAGCCCTTGGCTGTATCCATGCTGTCTTCGGCGTGGCTCTTGTTGTGCGTCACGTCAACGCTGACCTGGCTGAGCGGGATTTTCTTCTTGCGGGCGTAAAGCCGGATGGTCATCGTGGTGCAGGCGCCCAGGCCCGCCGACAGCAACTGATAGGGGCTGGGGCCGCGATCGGTGCCGCCCATCGCCAGCGGTTCGTCGGCCATCAATTGGTGGGCGCCGCCGATCATGATGTCCTGGCGAAAGCCGTCCGCGTCAGCCTCGACCACCCTGACCACGCCTTCCGGCGCACCGGCGACAGCAGGCTCGGACGCAAGATCGAGGTAGCGCGACGACCATGACGCAATCACTTCCGCCGCATATTCGGCATCCTCCGGGCGGCTGAGCAGATGGTCGGCATCATCCAGCGTCACGAAGCTCTTGGGATGCTTTGCCGCCAGAAAAATCGCGCTGGCATTGTCGATGCCCACATATTCATCGCGCGGCGCATGCATGACCAGCAAAGCTGCGCCAAGTTTGGAAAGCGATGCGTTCAGCGAGGCTTCGTTGACATCATCGACAAACTGCTTGCGGATTTCAAACTCCCGCCCCGACAGATTGACCAGTGCAGAACCTTCCGCATGGATTTCGGCAAGTTTGCCGCCGAAATTGTTCGCCACATGGCCGGGATCGGACGGCGCCCCGATCGTGACCACCGCCCTTATGCCTTTTAATCCGGAAGCCGCCTTGATGACCGCCGACCCGCCCAGCGAATGGCCGATCAGCAATTGCGGCGCCATGCCCCGGCCTTCAAGATATCCGGCCGCCAGGATCAGGTCTTCGACATTGGAGGAAAAATTGGTATTGGCAAATTCGCCGCCGGAATGGCCAAGGCCGGTAAAATCAAAGCGCAGCACCGCAATTCCGCACGCCGCCAGCTTGCCGGCGATCCGGCGGGAAGCATGGATGTCCTTTGAGCAGGTGAAGCAATGGGCCAGGATGGCGCTGGCGCGCACCGGGCCTTCGGGCAGATCCAGCCTTGCGGCGAGCATGGCGCCGGAATGGCCGGCAAACTCGATGCGTTCGGTGCTCATGATCTATCCTCTTTGGTTTTGCTTGGCGCGGCCGGGCGGCTCCCATGGCGCGTCATCGGTCCGGTCCGGCCAGCCTCCGTTCAAGGCTGACCAGCAAGGAAACCGCGTTCCACATGCGGTGCGACTATCAGCAGGATTGCAGCCGCTCGCATTGCGCCTGTTTGTATCGCCATCGCCGATCACGGGTCAAAGCACAAAAAATTGAAGCCGGGCGCTTCGCGTTTTCGCATCTGACTGAATTTCGGCAAAATCGGCCGCTCATGAAACGGGCCCGAAGGCAAGCCGGTTTGGCTGGGCGCGGCATTTGCTGTCGCAGGCGATCCGCACTTGGAAAAGGATTTGCTTCAGGATAGTGCTGTCGGGCCGGGAAACATTCAGGTCTGCGTCCAGCCGGGTGGAACCCGGAATTTGCAATTCCTACCCGCACGGGAGCAACGTCCACGTGATAGGCAGCCTGAAAAATGTCGCGAGCCTGCTGGTCTCCACCTTTATCCTGATGGTGGGCTTCGGGGTTGCCGGCTATATCACCCCGTTGCGCAGCATGGATGAAGGCTGGTCGACCTTCGATGTCTCCATGGTCGCCACCGCCTATTCGCTCGGCTTTGCCACCGCGGCGCTGATCATTCCCATCCTGGTTCGCCGGGTCGGACATATCCGTGTCTTTGCCACCCTGATCGGGGTGCTGCTGCTGACCATTCTCGGGGCGGCGATGATTGTCGAACTCTATGCCTGGATGATCTTCAGACTGTTTACCGGCTTTGCCATGGCCGGCATCTACATGACCATCGAGACCTGGTTGAACGAGCGCGCCTCCAACGAATATCGCGGCGCGCTTTATTCCTTCTATATGATCACCACCACGGTGGGTTCGATCTGCGGCAATTTCATCGTTCCTTTCGGCAATCGCGGCGACAGTTCTCTGTTCATCATCGCAGCCATGCTCTATGCGCTGGCTATCTTGCCGATCACGCTGTCCACCGCCCCCGCGCCAAGCATGTTGACGGCCGTGGTCATCGACCTGCCCAAGCTGTGGCGGCGCACGCCTGTCGCCTTTGTCGGCGCAATCCTGACGGGTGTCATCAATGGCGCCTGGCTGGCCATGGTCGCCGTCTATACCAACCGCATGGGACTGGACGCCGCCGCCGGCGCAGGCGTGCAGGCTGCGGCCATTTTCGGCTCCATGGTCCTGCAGGTGCCGATCGGCCGGTTGTCGGATCTGATCGACCGGCGGATCGTCATGGTGGGCGCCGGCGTTATCGGCGTCATCTCCTGCATCAGCGTGGCCTTGATCCCCTATGAAAACTGGCTCGGCTACCATCTGGCGGTGTTCTTCATGGGCGGCGTGCTGTTTCCGATCTATTCGCTCAACAATGCCCATGCCAATGATCTGGCGCTGCCGGGAGAATATGTCGCCGTCTCATCCGGAGTCATGATGCTTTACGGAATGGGCGTGGTGCTGGGCCCGCTGACCGGCGGAACGGTGATGGCGGTCTATGGGCCGCAATCGCTGCTCTACATGCTGGCTGTGATGTTTCTGGCCTATGGCATCTACGCTCTGTGGCGGATACTGCGCCGGCCGGAAACGCTCGAACCCGAGGACAAAGGCGACTTCCAGCCGCTGTCGGGACCGTTGCAGGGCGCCGTTCCGCAAGGCCAGCCCACCGAGGACCCGGCCTGAACGCATTGCCAACCGGTCAGACCTGCAGCGACAATTTCTTGCGCTGGATATTGAGCTGGCGTTCGCGGAATATGATGAAGATGCCGGCGCCGGCAATGATCGCCGTTCCGATAACCACGGAGCTTGTCGGCACTTCGGCAAAAAACATATAGCCGATGATCGTTCCCCAGATGATTGAAGTATATTCAAACGGCGCGACGGTGGAGACATCGGCGAAGCGATAGCATTCGGTGAGAAAAATCTGCGCCACCCCGCCCACCAGTCCGGCCGCAATCAGCAACACCGCAGCTTCAGGCGTTGGCATTATCCAGCCGAAAGGTATGGTCATCAAGGAGAAGACTGCCGCAGACAGCGAGAAGTAGAGCACGATCGTGGCGGTGTTTTCAGTCCGCACCAATTGGCGCACCTGAACCATCGCCAGCGCCGCCAGCGTCGCGGAAACCAGAACGGCTATCGCGCCGTTTGTCTCTTCAAGTTCCAATCCGCCGCTGGTCAGGATCGTCATGCGCGGCCACACGATGACCATCACCCCGATGAAACCGACAATGACGGCGCTCCAGCGGTAAAGGCGAACAACTTCACCCAGAAACACCGCCCCCGCAATGACGGTCATCAGCGGCATGGCATAGCCCAGCGAAATCGATTCAGGCAATGGCAGATGCAGGATGCCATAAAACCCCGCGCCCATGGCGCAGACGCCGATAATGCCGCGATGGATATGGCCGACGAGATTTTTGGTGTGAAAGCCTGTTTTCAACTGACCGCGCCAGGCGAGATAGCCCATGACTGGCACAAGCGCGAATGCCGAACGAAAAAACGTCACTTCGCCGGCTGAAATACCCTTTCCGCCTTCCTTGATAAGTCCCTGCATGATGATGAACAGCAAAAGCGACAGCACCTTCAGCATGATGCCGCGCAAGGGATTGGCTATGGTCTTGTCCATCAGGCACTCGCAGGGAAAGGCTCGTCGCTCGGTCATGCGACGCCATATCTGGAAGGATTTGCGGGATTCTAGAGCTTTGCGGCTTCCCGGCAAGGGCAAATCCAAGCAAATGCGATCAGATTTTTGAATTAATTCGACTTTATTGTCAAATTCGCGCTTCGGCGTCAAAATCCGGCTGCTCACCGGTCCACGTCGATTTTGATTGCAATTGCGGGCAAACTCAAGATTAAGTTCAACTGTGGACACGGCGGCCCCCACACAATCCGTCCCGTTCCGGCTTGGGCCAACGGGCAATAACGACTGACACATTCCAGGATCCAACATGCGCACTGATGCCGGCAAAGTCATTCAATTGGCAGATTATCAACCGACCGATTTTGTTCTTGAACGGGTGGACCTGAGCTTCGAGCTGGATCCGACGGCAACACTGGTGACGTCGCGGATGCTGATGCATCGCCGGCCCGGCGTCGACAACGGCGCGGCACTTGTGCTGGATGGCGACGAACTCAATCTGAAAGCCGTGGCGTTGAACGGCAAGGCGCTGCCCCCGGAAGCCTATGAAGCCGCAGCCGATCACCTTACCGTTTTCAACCTGCCCTCCGACGCGACATTTGAATTGACGGTCACGACCATCGTCAACCCTGAGTCCAACACCCAATTGATGGGGCTTTATCGCAGCAGCGGCGTTTATTGCACCCAGTGTGAGGCGGAAGGCTTCCGCCGCATCACCTATTTCATGGATCGGCCGGACGTCATGGGCGTCTATACGGTCACCATTATCGGCGATGGCGTCGGCAATCCGGTCATGTTGTCGAACGGCAATTTTGTTGACGGCGGCGATTATGGCGACGGACGCAGCTTTGCCACCTGGTTCGACCCCCACCCCAAGCCTAGCTACCTTTTCGCGTTGGTGGCGGGTGATCTGGGGATGATCGAGGACAAGTTCATCACCATGTCCGGTCGGGAGGTGGCGCTGCGGATCTATGTCGAGCACGGCAAGCAGGATCGCGCTTCTTATGCCATGGATGCGCTGAAACGTTCAATGGAATGGGATGAAAAGGCGTTTGGACGCGAATATGACCTCGATATATTCATGATCGTCGCGGTCAGTGATTTCAACATGGGCGCCATGGAAAACAAGGGGCTCAATGTCTTCAACGACAAATACATCCTGGCTGATCCGGATACGGCCACCGATGCCGACTATGCCAATATCGAAGCGATTGTCGCCCACGAATATTTTCACAACTGGACCGGCAACCGCATCACATGCCGCGACTGGTTTCAGCTTTGCCTGAAAGAGGGCTTGACGGTCTATCGCGACCACGAGTTTTCTGCAGACCAACGTTCGCGCGCCGTCAAGCGCATCGCGGAAGTCCGGCATCTGAAGTCCGAGCAATTTGCCGAGGACGCCGGACCGCTGGCGCATTCGGTTCGACCACAGACCTATCGCGAAATCAATAATTTCTACTCCACGACCGTTTATGAAAAAGGCAGCGAAGTCACCCGGATGATCGCCACCATCCTGGGCAAGGACAAGTTCCGCAAGGGCATGGATCTGTATTTCGAGCGCCATGACGGCCAGGCCGTAACGATCGAGGACTTCGTGGCCTGCTTTGAAGCCGTCAGCGGGCGCGATTTCGGACAGTTCTCGCTCTGGTACCATCAGGCCGGAACGCCGGCGCTTTCAGTCTCTGCTGATTATGATGCGGCCAAAGGCAAGCTCAAGCTGTCGCTGGAGCAAATGGTGCCAGCAACGCCGGGCCAGCCCAACAAGCGGCCAATGCATATTCCCCTCGCCATGGGCCTGATTCTCGAAGACGGTACGGCGCTGGAACCCAAGGCGGTGACCGGCGGCCAATATGCCAATGGCGTTCTCAACGTGGTTGAAAAGAAACAGGATGTTGTGTTTTCCGGCATTGCTTCGCGGCCGGTTCTGTCGCTGAACCGCGGATTTTCAGCGCCGATCAACCTGCATTTCGACCAATCGGAACAGGACCTTGCCCTTATTGCCCATCACGACAGCGATCTGTTCTCGCGCTGGCAGGCAATCAATATCCTGGCGACGCAGGCATTGATGCGCAATCTTGCGGGCGCACCGCCCGGCCAACAAGACACGCTGGTGGATGTGATGCTGGCAAGCGCGGTCAATGAAAGCCTCGAACCGGCCTTCCGCGCCCAGGTTCTCGCTTTGCCGAGCGAATCCGACATTGCCCGGGAAGTGGGTAATAATATTGATCCGGACGCGATCCTTGCGGGTCGCAACACCTTGATGACGCAGATCGCCAGAAAGGGGCTTGATCAATTTCGCAAGCTTTTGGAGGATTTGAGTGATAGCGGGCCATTCTCGCCTGATGCGGCCAGCGCCGGCCGGCGTGCACTCAAGAATGCCGCGCTGACCTATCTCTCCTTTGGAGAACCGCAACCGGACCGGGCCGTGGCCGCCTGGCAGGCCGCCGACAACATGACAGATCGCGCCCACGCGCTGACACTGCTTGCACACCGTTTCGCCGACAGCGAGGAAACGCGCGCCGCACTAAGCGCGTTTGAACAACGTTTCGGCCAGAATGCACTGGTGATGGACAAATGGTTTGCCATTCAGGCGACCATACCGGGACCGGGAACCCTTGATCGCGTCAAGGCATTGATGGACAGCCCGCATTTCAACCGGGGCAATCCCAACCGGATCCGCTCGCTCATCGGCGCCTTTGCGCTGTCCAACCCTACCGGCTTCAATCGTGCCGATGGCGGCGGCTATGCGTTTCTCGCCGACCAGATCCTCGACATCGACAAACGCAATCCGCAGGTTGCCGCACGCATTCTCACATCAATGCGTTCATGGCGCGCGCTTGAACCGCTGCGCGTCGGCAAGGCCAAGGCGTCACTGGAGAAAATAGAGGCAGGCTCCGGGCTGTCGACCGACGTCCGCGATATTGTCGAACGGATGCTGAAGGCCTGAACGGGCCGGAATTCGTGCCGCATGCCGACTTCGTTACCGATTCATCGCGCCGAGCGCACGCAAAAGCGGCCCGCAAGGGCTGCTTTTCGCTTTGTCCGGCCGGCAGGCTTAAAAATATTTGAGTCAAAAGAACGGGTTAATAATCTTTTTGCGAAGACCTCTGGACAAGCCGAATCACCGATGATTCATTAGGGCAGATTCGGGCGGGCGGTGTCGCGAATCATCAAGGTAATCAAGGCGGAACACATGGCGGACGCGCGACAGGCAGGCGCAACCGGAGAAAGGCTGCGACTTGGACTCCCGGACTTCTCCAGCTGGGAAAGGGCAGCCGAAACCCGGGCGAAGTTGTTCAAGATACCTGCGCCGTTTCGCGTGGAATTGGCCGAACCGATCCTCAAGCGATCCATTCCGGTTCTCATCATCGCTTTCCTGGTAGTCGTGGCCGCATCGCGGATATTCGGCATCATGGTTGAAAACGACCGGATGGAGACTGCCACCCAACAATCCGTCCGGATCACGACAACCGCCGCGTCACTGCTTTTCGCCGGCAACATCAATGTCTTCAACCGCGACAATGCCGCAGCAGCCGAAAACCTGATCAGCGCCAAATTGCCCCGCGATAGTTTCCGCAACGGCTCGATGTTGTTGTTGCTGGACAAGGCCGGCTCGGTCTTCGCCAGTTCGGCGTCCGGCAGTCTGTATGTCGGGATGAATATTTCAGATTTTGCGCCGGGCGTCGCACTTTATAAATCCTTTGGCGCGCGTGCCGGGGTAATGGAAAAGAAGATGCGCGGCGAAGACCATTTCGTCTCTCTCGCCGTCATGCCAAGCGGAATCGGCTTCGTGCTGGTGGCAAGCCCGCTGATGCCGATCGAGAATTTCTGGCGCGAAGAAATATCGCTGAACGTGACTTTGTTCGCGGGCATTTCCGCCATCATCCTCGTCATCCTGTTTGCCTATTACACCCAGGCGAAACGGGCGCGCGATGCTGATGAAATCTTCGTGGAGTCCAATCTTCGGGTTGAATCGGCGCTATCGCGCGGCCGTTGCGGCCTGTGGGATTTCGACATGGAAAACGGGCGCCTGTTCTGGTCGCGTTCGATGTATGAAATGCTCGGCATGCCGCCGCGCCAGACGGTGATGGCTTTTGGCGATATTGCCCGGCTGATGCACCGTGACGACACGAGCATCTACTCCGTCGCCCGCTCCATTGCCCGTGGCAGCGCGCGGCAGGTCGACCAGATTTTCCGGATGCGCCATGCTGACGGGCATTTTGTCTGGATGCGGGCCCGCGCCCAGATCATCCGCTCCACATCCGGCAAGGCGCATCTGATCGGGATCGCCATGGATGTGACCGAGCAGCACACGCTTGCACAGCGCTATGCGGAGGCCGATCAGCGCCTCGCCGACGCCATTGAGTCCACCTCGGAGGCTTTCGTGCTGTGGGACAAGAACGACCGGCTGGTGATGTGCAACACCCATTACCAGCAGGCCTACGGTCTTCCGGACAATGTGCTGGCGCCCGGCACAGAGCATGCCGCCGTCCATGCGGCGGCCTGCCGGCCGGTTATCGAGCGCCGCGTGGCGGATGCCGACCAGGGCAATTGTCATTCACAGACCTCCGAAGTCCAGCTTGCCGACGGTCGCTGGCTGCAGATCAATGAACGCCGCACCCGTGATGGCGGCCTGGTCTCGGTGGGCACCGATATTACACTGCTCAAGCGCCACCAGGAAAGATTGCGGGAATCGGAACGGAGACTGATGGCAACCATCGGCGATCTCTCCTCCTCGCGGGTCAAGCTGGAGCGCCAGAAGTCGGAACTTTCCGTTGCCAATGCCAATTACCAGGCGGAAAAGGAACGCGCGGAAGCGGCCAACCGCGCCAAATCCGAGTTTCTCGCCAATATGAGCCATGAACTGCGAACCCCTCTGAACGCCATTCTCGGCTTTTCCGAAATCCTCGGAAACCAGATGTTCGGCCCGATCGGCAACGACAAATACAGCGAATACTCCCGCGACATCCATGAAAGCGGCAAGCATCTTCTCAATGTCATCGATGATATTCTCGACATGTCGAAGATTGAGGCCGGTCACATGAAGATCGAATGCGAGCCCACTGATCTCGCGCCGCTTATAGAGGAGAGCCTGCGCTTCATCTCTATTGCCGCTGCTGAAAAGCATATTTGCATCGAACAGGTCACCAGCCCGGATCTGTCGCTGCTGGCGGACCGCAGGGCGATGAAACAGATCCTTCTCAATCTTTTGTCAAATGCGGTGAAATTCACCAACGAAGGCGGACGCGTGCTGCTGCGCGCCCGCAATATCAATGGTTCAATATTGCTGACAATCGCTGATACCGGCATCGGCATTCCGGCCAGCGCGATGCAGAAGATCGGCCAACCCTTCGAGCAGGTTCAAAGCCAATATGCCAAATCCAAGGGCGGCTCAGGTCTCGGCCTCGCCATATCGCGGTCATTGACCCACCTGCACGGCGGCCGCATGGCCATCCGTTCGACGGAAGGCAAGGGCACGATCATATCCGTGCGCCTTCCGGTGGACGGATGCCGCAACAGCTGAGCCTCAATGCTGCTTTGCTGAAACAACCGATTTGAAGATCTTGCGGACTGCCGCTGAAAGTCTTTTGACTTCCGCTTCCAGATGCTTGACGTCGGGCATGTCTGCCGCCCGGCACAGCAAATCCGTCAAGCCGATAGGCGCCTCCTTGGGTTCATAGTCCGCCTCGATGGAAAGCCGGATGATCTGGGAGAGGTTTGTGAAAAGTGAAAAGGCTGCCAGCACGGTCTCAAGATCGCCCGGATCCATCATCTTGCCGCCAAGGTGCTTGAGGGTTTCAGCGGTCGCTGTCATCAATGACTCAGTAGGAATGTGCCGGCTGGGCGCCACCAATGTCAAATATTGGGCGATGAATTCAATATCGACCAGACCGCCCGGGATGAGCTTGAAGTCCCAGATATTCTTGGGCGGCTTTTCCTGTTCGATCAGCTGGCGCATTTCCAGCACATCCGTGGCGACCTTCGCCGGGTCGTGCGTCACTCGCAAGACCGAAGAAATGATGCCGCGCGCTTCCTTGACCAATTCAAGGTCGCCGCAAACGAACCGGGCGCGGGTCAGCGCCATATGCTCCCACGTCCAGGCTTCCTCGCGCTGGTATTTGGAAAATGCGTTGATCCGCGTTGCCACCGGGCCCTTGTTGCCCGAAGGCCTGAGGCGCATGTCGACCTCGTAAAGCACGCCTTCTGCGGTCGGGGCGGACAAGGCCGCCATCAACCGCTGGGTCATGCGGGTGAAATAGCGACCGGCGTCGATCGGCTTGGCGCCGTCGGATTCCGTTGCATCGTCATCGTAATCATAAAGCAGGATCAGATCGACATCCGAACCGGCAGTCATTTCGCGGCTGCCGAGCTTGCCCATGGCCATGACGGCGACTCTGCCGCCGGGATAGGAACCATGGGCCGCGGTGATTTCCTTCAAGACTGCCTCAAGCGCGGAATTGATCACCAGATCGGCAAGATCGGAAAATGCCCGCCCGGCCAGCGCGCCGCCGATTGCGCCTGCGAGCAGACGGATGCCGATCAGGAAGCGCTGTTCAGCGGCAAAAATCCTGAGCCTGTCGAGGATTTCCTCGTAATGACTGGCGCCTGCGACAAATGTCACAAGGCGTTCTGACAGGTAGTCGCGGGTCGGCAATTCGCTCAGCAGCGACGGATCGAGCATGCCGTCAAAGACATGCGGGCGTGAAGCGATGATATCGGCCAATCGGGGAGCAGCCGACATGATGGTTCCGATCAGCGACAGCAATCCGGGATTGGTGCTGAGCAGCGAAAACAGCTGAATGCCGGCAGGCAGGCCGGATATGAACTGGTCAAACCGGAACAGCGCCTCGTCCGCCATGCGGCTTTCGCCGAAAACGGTGAGCAATTCCGGCATCAGTTCGGTCAGTCTTTCGCGTGCTTCCACCGATTGGGTGGCGCGATAGCGCCCGTAATGCCAGGTCCGGATCGTTCGGGAAATATCCTCGGGCCGCTTGAAGCCGAGTTTGCGCAGCGTCTGCAACGTGTCGGGATCATCGTTCTGGCCGGTAAAGACCAGATTTCCGCTCTCTTTGGACAGCCTGGTTTCCTGTTCGAACAAGCGCGCATAGCGCCGTTCGACAGTCTTGAGCACGCTGACCAGCTTTTCAGCAAAAGAGGCCGTATCCTCAAATCCCATCATGAAGGCGATGCGCTTCAATTCACTTTCCGTTTCAGGAAGCATATGGGTCTGCTCGTCATGGACCATCTGGATCCGGTGCTCGATGTCACGCAGAAACCAGTAAGCGGAAACCAGTTCATCGCGCGTCTGGTCATCAATCCAGTGGTTCTCGGCCAGTGCGCCCAGCATTTCCTCGGTTCGCTTCAGCCTGAGACCGGGCACACGACCGCCGGCAATCAATTGCTGTGTCTGGACAAAGAACTCGATCTCGCGGATGCCGCCGCGTCCCAGCTTGATGTTATGACCCTTGACCGCGATTTCGCCATGTCCCTTGTGTGCATGGATCTGGCGCTTGATCGAATGGATATCGGCGATTGCCGCATAATCGAGGTATTTGCGAAAAACGAAGGGCACAAGTTCGGCAAGGAAGGCGTTGCCCGCTGCAATGTCGCCGGCTATCGGCCGCGCCTTGATAAAGGCCGCCCTCTCCCAGTTCTGGCCACGGCTTTCATAATAAAGCATGGCGGCTTCAAGGGGGATAGCCAGCGGCGTTGAACCGGGATCCGGCCTGAGACGGAGATCGGTGCGGAAAACATAGCCGTCCCCGGTCCTGTCCTGCAGGATGCGGATCATCCGCCGCAATAGCCGCGCGAAAATATCGGTGGCCTCACCGGGGTCATCGACAATTCCGCTGGCGGGATCGAAAAAGACCACAAGGTCGATATCGGAGGAATAATTGAGTTCCGCGCCGCCAAGCTTGCCCATGCCCAGAACGATGACACCGGAATTGCGTGCCGGTTCCTGCGGATCGGGCAGTTTGAGCTTGCCGCTTTCATGGGCAGACAGCAGCAGATGGTCGATGCTGGCGCCGACCGAGGCCGTCGCGATCCTTGACAGCCAGCCTGTCGTCTTGCGGGCGTCAAACAAGCGCGCCAGATCTGCCAAAGCAATCAGGAAGGCCGCTTCCCTTTTGGCGAGTCGCAGCCTTTTCATCAGCAGGGCTTCATTGCTTTCACCATCAGATTCGGGAACCCAGGCATTTCGCGCCAGTTCCTCGATTTCGGCCAGACGCGCCTCTATCGGCAACGAAATCGCCCCTGCCAGCAGGCCCGGATCAACGCGGGCAATATCTCTCAAATAGGGAGACAGGGTCATGGCCGCGAGGATGAAGTCCTTCAGCGCCGTCTGGCTTTTCAGCAGTTCGCCAATCGCCGGATGGGTTTTTGCCATGTCCTTCAAGTCGGAAACGACACCACGCAATTCAGTCTGGCTGGCCGGGCGAATGATGCCGGCTGCGACATCCTTCAAGAAAATATCCTGCATATTGCCCAATTTCCTTCCAGGCGCACGTCAGTGGCAAAGTGCCGGCCTTCTGGCCGGTTTCTGCGGCGAATTTCAATATTTCAGGGGTGTTTTAGACGGCTTCTGTCGGAAATACCATGCTGGCTGTCAATCCCGACAACTGTTCGTCCACAGATGCAGTATCGGAAAGTTCCAGTTTGCCGCCATGCAGTTCCATGACGGCTTCAACGAGCGACAGCCCCAGGCCGGTGCCGGGCTTTGAGCGGGAATGATCCAGCCGGTAAAATCTCTTGACAACCTCTTCGCGCTTGTCGGCGGGAATGCCAATGCCGCGATCGGCGATGGAAAGCTGCACTTGATTGCCCTGGCGCTCAAGGGAAACAACGATGGCGGCATTCTCGCCGTTTTCGCCATATTTGATGGCATTGTCGAGCAGATTGAAAATCGCTTGGCCGATCAATTCGCGATTGCCCTTCACAAACAGGCCAGGGGCGATATTTGCCGTCAGGGAAAGACCAGCATCTTCCGCCACCGGTTCGTAAAGCTCGGCGCAATCACCGGCAATCGCCGACAGGTCAAGGCTGGTCATCTCGGCAGCCGCCGAGCCCGATTCCACCCGTGAGATCATCAGCAGCGCGTCAAAGGTCCGGATCAATTGATCGGATTCGTGAATGATGTCGTCCAGCGAGGATTTAAGCGCCTTGACCGACCGGCCCGACGCCAATCCGGACTCGGCCTTGTTGCGCAGCCTCGTCAGCGGCGTCTTCAGATCGTGGGCAATATTGTCGGAGACCTGCCGGAGGCCCTCATCAAGTCGTTCCATCCGGCCCAGCATTGTGTTGAGACTTTCCGACATCCGGTCAAACTCGTCGCCTGAACCGGTCACCGGAAGCCGCTGCGACAGGTCGCCCGCCATGATCCGCTGGGTGGCGCCAGACATGCGGTCAATGCGGGCCAGGGCATTGCGGCCTATGCCAAACCAGATGATCAGCGCGCCGACCCCCATGATACCGAGCGCCACCACGAGCGCCTGGCGGACAATGGCGCCGAATTTTTCAGGCTCGTCGAGATCGCGGCCGATCAGGATTCTGAGGCCGTTGTCGAAAACCATCACCTTGGCAATGGCACGATGACGATCCCTGCGGCCGTCGCCCGTGTAACGGTCATAAAGAAAGGGGGTTTCGATCCAGCCTTCATCATCCAGCACGCCGGGCTGCAGGGCTGCGACATTGCCGGCAAGAATTTCGCCGGTCGGGCCGGCGATTACATAGAGGCTGGCATCCGGCTGGCGGGAACGGCGATCAAGCGTCTTGAGCAGCGCGCTTAGTCCGCCGCGCTCGAATATGCCCTCGATCAGGGTGACTTCTTCAGAAATGGCGTCCTTGGTCTGCGTCTGCAACAGGTCCTCGGCCAGGGATGTGACGTAGATGACCAGAATGGCTGCGCAGACTGAAAACAGGATCAGGAAAAGCGCCGAGAGGCGCACGGCCGTGTGCTTGTAGAGGATCAACAGGCGGTGCATGCAACTATCCGTCGTCCTTCATCATGTAGCCCGCGCCCCGGATCGTGCGCAGCAGCGGCTTGTCGAAATCCTTTTCGATCTTGGAGCGCAGACGCGAGACATGAACATCGATGACATTGGTCTGGGGATCGAAATGGTAGTCCCAGACATTTTCAAGAAGCATCGTGCGGGTTACCACCTGGCCGGCATTCTTCATCAGATATTCCAGCAGGCGGTATTCCCTTGGCTGAAGAATGATTTCGCGGCCTTCGCGCCGGACTTCGTGGGCCAGTCGGTCAAGTTCGAGATCACCGACGCGATAGACCATGTCCTCGACATTGGACGCGGCCTTGCGCCGGCCGAGGACTTCGACGCGCGCCAGAAGTTCGCTGAAAGCATAGGGCTTTGGCAGATAATCATCGCCGCCGGCCCGCAGGCCCGTTACCCGGTCATCAACCTGGCCCAATGCGGAAAGGATAAGAACCGGCGTGGTATTGCCCTTCTTGCGCAATTCGGTGATGACTGAAATTCCGTCGCGGCGCGGCAGCATCCGGTCGATGACAAGCACATCATAATTGTTTTCGGTCGCCATGAAGAGACCGCTTTCGCCGTCACTGGAATGATCGACAACAATGCCCGCCTCGCGAAACGCCTTGGCGAGGTAGGCTGCGGCGTCAAGATCATCTTCGATTACAAGGATTTTCATTCCATCACTGATAGATCAAAGACCGCAATTTGAAAACCGGCAACAGCGGTCACGGTTGAAAAGGCCCCTCCCCGGAATTCCGGAGAGGGGCAGTCAGCGGCAGAAGCGGCTTGGGACAAGGTTGCCGGGGCAACTTCAGGAGACAATCTGCCGCGAAGCTGGCTATGTTCAACAATCAGCCCTTGGCAATCGGCAGGGCCACGAAGCGGCTGCCGCTTTCGCCGTCAATCTGGAAGAGCGCCTTGGTACGGCCATCGCTCTTGGCGCTCGCAAGCACCTTGGCGATATCGTCTGCACTTTGGACTTCCTGATTGTTGACGGAGGTGATCTTCTCACCCTGCTTCAGGCCACGGTCGGCTGCATCGGAATCCGGATCGACGCTGGCGATCTCAACGCCGTGGCCATCGTCAGTCGGGCTTACCGTGATACCGAGACCGGACAGGGTTTCTTCACCCTTCGGCGCCATCTCGGGCTGGTTGTCCGGGGATGTGGCGGCAGCGACTTTGTCGTCGGCCAAAGTGCCGATGGTCAGCTTGACCGAAGTGGCCTTGCCATCGCGCCAGATCGAAACCTCGACTTCGGTGCCCGGAGTGGTTGACGCAATCAACTTGGCCAATTCCTTGGGGCCCTTGATCGGGTCACCATCGACGGCGGTGATCACATCGCCTTCCTTGATGCCTGCCTTTTCACCGGGGCTGTCCTTTTGCGGCGCAATCACCAGCGCACCCTGAGGCTCGGCCAAACCAAGCGATTCGGCAATATCCTTGTTGACCTGCTGGATCTGCACGCCCAGCCAGCCGCGCTGGACCGAACCGCTGGTCATCAGGTCATTGACAACGCCCTTGGCAGTACTTGCCGGAATGGCGAAAGCAATGCCGACATTGCCGCCGGATGGCGAGAAGATGGCCGTGTTGATGCCGACGACTTCGCCGGAGAGATTGAAGGTCGGACCGCCGGAATTGCCGCGGTTCACCGCCGCATCAACCTGGAGATAATCGTCATAGGGGCCGGAACCGATGTCGCGGCCGCGGGCGGAAATGATGCCAGCAGTCACCGTGCCGCCCAGGCCAAAGGGATTGCCGACGGCAACCACCCAGTCGCCGACGCGAACCTTGGAGTCATCGGCGAAGCTGACATAGGAGAACTTGCGCTTGTCATCGACCTTGAGAACGGCGAGATCGGTGCGCGGATCCTTGCCAACCAGTTTTGCATCCAGCTCCGTGCCGTCATTCATCACCACGGTAAAGGCTGCGCCGGAATCAACAACGTGGTTGTTGGTCACCAGATAACCGTCTTCGGTGATGAAGAAGCCCGATCCTTGCGAAGTGGGACGCAGATGGCCCTTGCCGCGCGGCTTCATGTTGCGGCCCTGCTGCTGGCCGTTCTGGCCGGGCATGTCGCGACCGCCAAATTCGCGGAAGAAACGCTTCAGCGGATGATCGTCCGGCAGGTCGTCAAAACCGGGGCCGCCGAAATTGAAGTTGAACGCATCCTGATTGTCGACAGGCTGGACATTGGTTTGAACCCGGACGGAAACGACTGCCGGGGAAACGGCGGCAACCACATCGGCAAAGCTGGGAACCTGCTGGACGGCGGTAACCTTGACCGCTTCCGCATTGGCGGTGCTTTGCTGGATCGTATAGCCGCTCGAAAACAGGACTGCGGCAACACCTAGTACCGTTGTTGCCTTGAGTGCCGTCCTGAATGAAAGGCGGGGAGTGGAGAGTTTTGCCATTGTGCTTGTTCCTTGATGCTGAACCAGTCCGAACGGGACAGGTCGAAAACCCAATTGATGCAACAAGCTTTAACGCGGCCGACCTTGCAGCATTCTTTCCGGCACATGAAACTTTGGTAATGTTGGAAAAATGAAGCGGCAATCAGGCCTTAGCGATTCAACAACTCGTCGATCCGCGCCTTTTCGGCTTCCGTCAGGCTGTCGGCAGGTCCCGCGGGGCGGCGGCGGCGCAGGGACAAAAGCAGCACTGCCCCGCCGATTGCCAGAAATATTGCCGGCGAGGCCCACAGCAGCACCGTTCGCGCCGTCAGCCTGGGATTGAGAAGCACGAATTCGCCGTAGCGCGAAACAACATAGTCCAGCACCTGACTGTCGGTGTCGCCGGCCTGAAGACGCTGGCGCAGCAGCACCCGCAGGTCTTTTGCAAGTTCCGCATTGGAATCGTCGATGGACTGGTTCTGGCAGACGAGGCAACGCAATTCAGCAGACAAATGCCGGGCGCGGGCCTCAAGCGCCGGATCAGACAGGACCTCATCGGGATTGACGGCAAATACCGGCGTTGCCAGCAAAAGCAACAACATGATCGCCGCAAACCGCCGGATCATTCCGCCGCTCCCAGAATTTCGCTGCGTCCATTCACCTGCGTCTGCGCCTTTCGAACCGGCGCACCGACCCGCAGACGACGATCGGACAGCGACACCATGCCGCCGAGCACCATGAAGATCGCCCCGCCCCAGATGCACAGGATGAACGGTTTCCACCAGATGCGCACCACGATGCCGCCGTCATTGGTCGGGTCGCCGAGCGAAACGTAAAGCTGGCTCAGACCGAAAGTGGCAATCCCGGCTTCCGTCGTCGGCATGCCGCGCGACGTGTAGATCCGCTTGCCGCTATCGGTGGCCGCAACCACGTTGCCGCCCACGAGAATATCGAAATGAGCCGCATCCTCGATATAGTTGGGGCCCTTGCTTTCCTTCATGTCGACAAAGCGGATCTGGTAGCCGCCTGCATCCTTGAGATCGCCGGGCTTCATTTCGACATTGGTTTCCGTGCCGTAAAGACTGACGATGACAATGCCGATGACGGTAATTCCCATGCCGGAATGGGCCAGAACCGTGCCGATGGCCGAACGCGGCAATCCTGCCAGCCTGCGCAAGGCGACAGATGTCGCCAAGCGCCCAAATCCCGCCCTCAACCACAAATCCGTCAGCGCGCCGGCAATAAGATAGAGACCTGCGGTCATGCCGAGCACCGCCATGACCGGTCCGCCATGCTGGAAATAATAAAGGATCAGGGCAAGCACGAGTGCTGCGCCTGCGCCAAAAGCCAGCCTCTGGGCCGCGGCCAGCAAATCGCCGCGCTTCCAGGCGAGAAGCGGGCCAAAAGGCATGACCAGAAGCAGCGGCACCATCAGCCAGCCGAAAACGAGATTGAAGAAGGGAGGACCGACAGAAATCTTGTCGCCGGTCAGGGCTTCAAGCAGCAGCGGGTAGAGCGTGCCGGTCAGGATAGCACCGGCCGAAACCACCAAAATGACATTGTTGAAGACAAGCGCCCCTTCCCGCGAGATCGGCTGGAACATGCCTCCCGCCTTCAGCGACGGTGCGCGCAGCCCGAAGAGGGTGAATGCGCCGCCGATGAAAAAGATCAGGATGGCCAGGATGAAGACGCCGCGCGAAGGATCGGAGGCAAAGGCATGGACCGATGTCAGCACACCGGAACGGACAAGGAAAGTGCCCAGAAGCGACAGCGAGAATGTCAGGATGGCAAGCAGGATCGTCCAGATTTTCAGCGCCTCGCGCTTTTCCATCACCAGCGCGGAATGCAGCAGAGCGGTTCCCGCCAGCCACGGCATGAAGGAGGCGTTTTCCACCGGATCCCAGAACCACCAGCCGCCCCAGCCCAGTTCGTAATAGGCCCAGTAGGACCCCATGGCGATGCCGGCTGTCAAAAACATCCATGCCATCAGGGTCCATGGCCGGACCCAGCGCGCCCAGGCGGCGTCAATGCGCCCGTCCAGAAGGGCGGCCACGGCAAAGGAGAAGCTGACGGAAAAGCCGACATAGCCGAGATAGAGAAGCGGCGGATGGATTGCCAGGCCGATATCCTGCAAGACCGGGTTGAGATCGCGTCCTTCAGCCGGCGTGGGAACGAGACTGGCCACCGATGCGGCGCGTGCGAATGGGTTGGATGTCAGAAGGATGAACAGCAAAAAGGCCGAAGAAATCCACGCCTGCACGCCCAGCACATTGGCTTTCAGCGTTTCCGGCAGGTTGCGGCCAAAGATGGCCACCAGCGCCGAAAAGATCACCAGGATCAAAAGCCACAGCAACATCGAACCTTCGTGATTGCCCCAGACACCGGAGATCTTGTAGATCAACGGCATGGCGGAATGGGAATTCTGCCAGACATTGACCACTGAAAAGTCACTGGTCACATGCGCCCAGGTCAAAGCCAGATAGGCAAGGACCACCAGCACAAGGCTGGCGATTGCGCCGGTGCTGCCGACCTTCATCATTGCCTGATTGCGCAAGAAGGCGCCTGCCACCGGCAGCGTTGATTGGATCAGAGCCAGCACAAGGGCGATGACGAGCGCGAAGTGACCCAGTTCAACAATCATTGAATGCGTTCCTTTCCACCCAGTTTGACGCCCTGCTGTTCGAGGCGGTCGGCGACATCTTTGGGCATGTAGGTCTCGTCATGCTTGGCAAGCACCGTATCGGCGACAAACACATTGCTTCCTGCGCCGAATTTGCCCTCGGCGATCACGCCCTGGTTTTCCCGGAACAGATCGGGCAGGATGCCGCTATAGGTCACCGGCACCGTACCGATCGTATCGGTCACTTCAAACGATATCGTCAGCCCCTCGCCGCGCTTGACCGAGCCATCCTTGACCAGGCCACCCAGGCGAATGCGGGTTTCCGGCGGAATCTCAGTTTTGGCCAGATCGCCGGGCACATAGAAATAGGCGACGGATTGCGAAAAGGCGAACATCACCAGAAGCACGGCCGCCAGCAGGAAAGATACGCCGCCGACAATCAGACCAAGTCGCTTTTGCTTGCGTGTCATGGCAATTTTCCTTCCGCAGTGAGTCCGAGTTCCTTGGCCAGCGCAATCAATTGTTTTCCCTGCTCGCCGTCTGCAGGGAACGCCTTGAGCCCGCGAGCGAGCGCATCACCGGCCTTGTCGGCCTTTCCTAGCACCATATAGGAGCGGACCAGCCGCATCCAGCCGTCGAAATTGTCCGGATTGGCCGAAAGGCGCGCATCAAGGCCTTCAACCATGGTGGCGATCATTTGCTGGCGATCACTGGCATTCATGCCGGAGGCCGCCTGCATGTCTTCGGCTGTCGGGTTGCCGGGTGCCGCGCCGCCTGCCGCGTCGGCAATCTGCTGCTGGATGAATTTTATATGCTCATCCACCACCGCAAGCCAGGGCGCGTCTTTGGGTGAGGAATCCGCCAGAGCCGTAAAGGCGGCCAGCGCTTCGTCATTCTTGCCCAACTGTTCCAGACGATTGGCAAGATAGAACCGCGCCCGCGGATCAGCGGGGTCGATTTTCAGGGCGTCGGCAAAGGCCGTCTCTGCATCCGGGGTTACCTGCCCCTCTGCGGCCAACACCAGGGCCTCGCCCATATTGCCAAGCCGCTCCGGCGTCGTCCCCTGCAAGCGGATGATGTTCTTCCACGCCTTGGCCGAATCGCCGGGGCGCTTGTTGTGCAGATAGATCGGCGCAAGCACTTCCCAACCTGCCGCGTCATCAGGATTATTGGCCAGATGCGCCTCTGCCTTGGCAATCAGGATATTGATGTCCTTGCCCGGATTGGCAAGACGCGCCGCCAATGGCTGGTCGGCAATGCCGGGACTGCCCACATGCTGGTAAAGCGCAATGCCGGCCAGCGGGACAAGAACCAGGATGAAAGCGGCGAAAAGCCGCGAGAATTTGGACAATCTCGGCGCATTGTCGACAACGGGCGTGTCCACAGCGGCAATCAGCCTGCGGCCGATTTCCGCCCGCGCATAGTTGGCGTCCGAAGGCGATATCAGGCCTTCAGCCTGATCGCGGTCCAGTTCGCGCAGCTGGTCGCGATAGACTTCGCTGTCATGGCTGCCGACAGCAATTGCGGCGACATCGGTCCTGTTACCCGGCCGGATCAACGGCAAGGCAATCGCGAGGGCGGCAATAACCGCAAGGAGTGTTGCTAATATCCAAAACATGGTGCGGATCGTTCTAGAGCAAAGTCATCCCAATTCAATCTCAAAGTCGGATCAACATCGTGATTTGAGGCGTTTGGCCGCAAGTGCCCGACAGTTCAGCTTAGCGGCGTCCATGATCCGTCATCATTGCGGCAAGCCGCGCCGCGCGCCATTTTGCTCTGATTGTCCTTTGTCACCACAGTATGGGAGTACTGACGGCAATTCTGCGCTCCCACCTGGTAGGGGGCATTGGCGACCACTTGGCCGCTCGCGCCGCTGGTCCCGGACCATGACACGATCCGGCCGCCCGGCGAAACTTCAAGCGCCTTGTATTCGGCCTCCAGTGCGCGCGATTTGTCGGCCGAACTGAGCGACAGGCCGGCAATCCTGCTGACAATGCCGCCGCGCAACGAGGAAATGTAGAGATCAGATCCGGCTGAAGGATCAACCGAGCCTTCAATGCCTTGGGCAGCGGCGATCTGGTTGCCGCTTTCATCAAGGCGCTGCGAACCGGACGTCGTGGCCGAACAGGCGCTCAGCAGGGTTCCAAGACAGGCAATCGCGAAAGTCACTTTAAGGGTCTTTATCAGCATGGTCTTGGGCAAGGGCCTTGCATAGTTTGAATTTTCGGGGTCCGGCGACGGCAAGCTAGCACAGCACTGCCTTTGTGTCATGGCAGCAATAAGGCAAGCCGACCGGCGCAGCTCTATAGTTCGCGATTGATGGCAGGCAAGACCAGTTCCGCGCGCAAACCGCCCATCGGGCTGCGCGTCAAGGCAAAACTGCCCTGATATTCGGAAGCGATTTCATTGACGATGGAAAGGCCCAGACCGGTGCCTGGCTTGCTTTCATCCAGACGCCGGCCCCGCTTCATGGCTTCCTTGATCTCTTCCGGCTGCAATCCCGGTCCATCGTCATCCACAGTCGCAAAAATCCAGTTTTTCCGCTGCGGATCGCTTCCCGTCACACCCTCTGGCGCCGCCGCCAATGTGACGCTGACAAGGCTTGTGGCAAAACGGCTGGCGTTTTCGAGCAGGTTGCCCATGGTTTCCTCGAAATCCTGGGCTTCCATGGCGAGCACAAGGCCCTTGGGAAAGACATTGAACTGAAAGGTCTTGTCGGGATTGAGTTTGCGCATCACCCGGATCAGCCGTTCGATCACCGGTTCGACATCGGTGCGGGCGAGAATGCTTTCGCGCTGGGCGGCAATGCGGGCCCGGTTGAGATAGGATTGAACCTGCGCCTGCATGGCTTCAACCTGGCTGATAACCAATTGACCATGGGGTGCGTCGAGATTGCGCGCTTCATTGATCAGCACCGCAATCGGCGTCTTGAGGGAATGGGCGAGATTGCCGACCTGCATGCGGGCGCGCTCGACAATGCGCCGGTTGCTGTCGATCAAGGCATTGACTTCGGAGGCCATGGGCTGGATTTCACGCGGAAAACCATCGTCCAGATGCTCGGCCTCGCCGTTGCGGATGCGCATCAAGGCGCCGCGAACATGATCAAGCGGGCGCAGGCCAAGCAAGATTGCCAGCGCATTGACCAACAGGCTGCCGACCCCGAAAATTCCGAGCGCCAGATAGAGGCGTCGCTGGAAGGAACCAACCTCTTCATCGACAATATTATGGTTGCCGATCATCCGGAAACGGACGCTGTGATCTTCGTCATCGAGCAGGATTTCAGCCTCGGCGACCATGACGTCATTGCCGAGCGAATCCTGGGTAGGGTAATAACGCTCAAAGCGGGAATTGTAGGGTGCGACGGCATTGGGAAGCGTCGGCACGGTGACGCCTTCAAAAGAATCCGAACGCAAGGGCTCGGTCTTGTAGTCGCCCAGCGGCTCGACGCTCCAGTACCAGCCGCTCTCCGGCTGCATGAAGCCCAGTTCGCTCATCTGCGGCGAGCCGGTCAGTTCCTTGGTGGTTTCATCAACCGAAACCGAGTTGATTGCGCCAAACAATTGCGCGCGCAACAGATCCCTCAGGCCCTTCTCGGCGCTTTGCCTGAACAGCGCGGATATGACGAGTGCTATGACAACAAGGGCGATGGCCGCCCAGATGGTGGCAAACAGCAAAACGCGTGTAGTGAGGGAGTTAAATCTTTCCATCGGCAGGCGGTTGCATGCGGTAGCCGAGGCCGCGCACGGTTTCGATCAGGTCTATGCCCATCTTTTTGCGAAGCCGCCCGACAAAGACTTCGATCGTGTTGGAGTCGCGATCGAAATCCTGATCATACATGTGTTCGACCAGTTCCGTGCGGCTGACCACCTGACCCATATGGTGCATGAGGTAGGAAAGCAGCCGGAATTCATGCGATGTCAGCTTGAGGATATTGCCCGATACTGTGACCTTGGAGGCCTTGGTGTCGAGCTTGACGGGCCCGCAGAGGATTTCCGAACTGGCATGGCCCGCCGCCCGGCGGATGAGCGCACGAATGCGCGCCAGCACTTCTTCGACATGAAACGGCTTGGTGACGTAGTCGTCGGCGCCGGCATCGATGCCGCTGACCTTGTCGCTCCATCGATCGCGCGCCGTCAGGATGAGAACCGGCATCAGACGACCGGCCGCCCGCCATTTTTCCAAAATGGTGATGCCGTCCATTTCCGGCAGGCCTATATCCAGAACGACAGCGTCATAGGGCTCGGTGTCGCCCAGAAAATGGCCTTCTTCGCCGTCATGGGCCTGGTCGACCACATAGCCGGCTTCTTTCAATGTGTCTGTCAGCTGGCGGTTGAGGTTCTGGTCATCCTCGACAACAAGTATGCGCATTTACGAAAACCCTGTTCGTGCAAATCAGTCCGGAGGGTGGCAGAAAAGCGCTCAGTAATCCATGGGTATTCTGAGCTTGACCTTTTTAGGCCGGCCGCGGGCATTGATGACAAGCACCGTCACCTTGCAAACCGGACGGCCATTGCGCGCAGGCTCGACTGACAACACTTCGCCGCCCGTCATTGCTGCGGCCTGCTGGGCAGCGCGTCCGCAACCGCTGGCGGCAGGCGTCGCCTGATCGCTAAGCGGCGCGGGCGGCAGATCAAATCCGCCGCCGGTCGCCGGCAGTTCGCCTATGGCCACACCGGCGACCAGAAGCGTTGTCAATATGAGCGAAGCCATTGAGCCTTCTTCCGTTTAAAATCAACTTGGCTTCTTTTACCCCGGCAAGACTGAATGACAAATGAATGGCAGGGTACTTTCGGTTCGCGTGTCAAAATTAGCGGCCCGTCAGGTCGACTGACGCCCAAAAACCGCCCTCACCAGATGAAATTGAACAGTTGCAGGTCGGTCACCCCGTCCAGATGAAACATCAGGTCAGAGGCAACATCGATCACACCGTTCTTGTTGATATCGACATAGAAGTTGGAATAGGCCTGGTCGAGAAAGCCCACCACCTCGCCCTGCTGCAAATGGGTCTTGCCCTCGTTGATATTCGCAAACTCCCCCGCATAGCTGAACTGCGGCGCAATGGCGCTCAGGTCGATCCGGTCCAAAGCTCCGAAATTGTAGATCGTGTCCGCCGAGACTATCGTCGATTGTGCCGCAATTGCAAAGACCAGCGTGTCGAAACCGGAATTGAGATTCAGGTAGACGGCATCGGCGCCGAGCGAGCCATGGATCGTGTTGTCGCCGCCGCCTGAATTGATGACGTCATCGCCCGATCCGCCCACGAGCACGTCATTGCCCGACCCGCCGGTGATGGTCGCGCCGGAGGCGGCGAAAGATTTCACTATCCCTTGGTCGCGCAGGTCATAGAGATCGATGCCCGCATTTGAGTTGACGGTAATTTCCGAGATATTTCGCGCGCCATCGGCCGCCTTCAGGGTGAGGCGCTGATCGCCGTTGACGGTGATTGCGGCAGCATCGTTGGCTGCGCCAATGGCCCCGAGATAGAGCGTATTGGGTCCGCCATAGGAATTGACGGTGAGATTGCTCAGGTTCGGGGCGTTGAAGCCATGCAGGAAATCGCCGAAAGCGCCGGTATTGAGCACAAGGTTCAGGCTGTCGGTATCCGAGCCTGCGGCATTGTCGACATTGACGGTCACGCTCTGGGTCGAAGGGTCATTCAGATCCAGTTGGGTGCCGGAAGCTGCATGATTGAGGGTGACTGCCGATTGCTGGCTGTAAAGATTGAAATAGGTTATCCCCGAACCGGCGAGATCGTAGGTTCCTGTGGCCTCATGGACGTGAAGGGTCTCGAAATTCTGCAGGACCGAAGCCACGTCGGCCAGCGCTCCATTGAAGGAAAGACTGTCATGACCGTTACCACCATCGATGGCAAGGCTGGCCGGGTCTACAGCCTTTCCGATTGATCTGAGATTGATATAGTCATCGCCATCGCCGAGAGCGATCATGGCCTTGGCGCCCGAGGCTCCGCCCAGGCCTGACAGATAGAGACTGTCCGAGCCCGATCCGGTCTTCACCGAGACCAGATTGTCGCCGCCGAAATGTGCCGTGAGATCACCGGTCATCGCCGAGGCGTCGAAGCTTTCAAGGGTGGCGGAGGAAAAGCCATCCCCTCCCAGGTTAAGACGTTCATATGCAAGCGCGCCGCCGCCGTCGATAACGATGGATTTGACGACATCCATGACAGGATCGATTTTTGTGTAGAAGGTATTGGCATTGGCGCCCGCGCTAGAGTGAATCACGAGCTTTTCGGTTCCATGGTCTTCCGCCAGAACAACCGCACTGTTTTTCAGCTTTACTTCCATATCCTTGAAGGCGCCGGTGCTGGAAATCGCGACACCGGTATTAAATCCGCTGTCTCCTGAATTAATGAAATTCAGGCTGAGCTTATCCACTTTGCCGGCATTGATTCCGTCGATGGAAAAGGCATGTTCGCCGGGTACATTCTGCAAGGTGAAGTTCGACAGCCGTCCGGCATGGCTGATATCCACATCCGAGTCGAAATTCTTCAGTTTGATGCTGGAGAGCTTTGCCGCATGGCTGAGATCGAGCGCCAGCGTATCGGTATCGTGGCGGGTAAACACCGCCTTTTCGATGTTCCGCAAGGTCGGGGCCAAAGTATCGGCGGCGATGAAAGCCTGGATCGTGTCGATCCCGCCGCGCCCGTTCAGCACGTCCTTGTTGGACAAGGTGGCCTTCTCCATGCCGTTGACCGCCAACATCGGGGCCAGGAACAGATCATTGCCGGCGATGCCGTCGATATGATCGGCCTTTTTGGTGAGTGTGTGTTTCTTGGCCATAAAAATATCTCCCTGAAAAATGCCCTTGAAATGGCGATGCGCTATCAAACAAAAACGGGTCGATCCGGTATTTTATTCAATTTTAATTTATTTTTGTCTACATTAGATATTAAAAATTCTTATATGAGTATTTTTTGCAATTTTCAAGACTAGTTTATTATATTTTACGCATATCAAATATTTCCCCGTCAATTCGGTTAATAATGCAATGTTCATTGCAAGTTGATCGTGGCTTTGGCGGCTATTCCCAGCGCCACCTTGCGACCTTTCTGACGGACTGAAAATTCGATACTGCCAAGGCTCGCGCCAAAATCCGCAAGTTCAAGCGCCGGTGGATAGGTCCAAAAGGCCTGGGTCAGCTCGACGCCGCGCTTGACCGTATCATTGTCGATAATTTCAAGAAGATAGCCCTCTTCCTCCTCGTCCATCGGAATTTCAGCGCCTTCCCAGCTGTCGGCGTCGATGCGTCCGGCGCGGATGAAACTGATCTCGATCTCGCCGTCAGCCTTGCGCCGGGCGCGCAGATGCACCGGCGCAAGCGGCGTTTCGGCGCGCATGCCGCCGGAAAATGCAAACGGGCCAAAGGTTCCGCCGGCCTGGCCTGCGGCTTCGGCCAGCACATTGACCGGCATTCCGGCCTCCTCGGCCAGCAGGCCAATCGGCTGCACCGCATCATCGAGAACCACGATGGGGCTGTCGGCAAGCGCGCCTGCAGCCGTGGCGTCGCCGGTGCCCGCCAGCCCCCGCAACAGACCCGAAAGCATCCATTGGCCGGGCTGTTCTTCCAAGGCGTCGGCAAAACCGATCACCTCCCATTCACCATTGGCGGCGCGCACTGCAAGGCGGTTGGCGCCATTGAACAGGGCCAATCGGGAGACCGACTGCACTTCGCCAAAAAACAGCTCGAGGCGAAGTGCGTTGACCTCGTCAAACAGGCCGATGGGGCCGGGGCCGAGTCCTTGCGTCAGCCGGCCGATCCGTGCCGGTGCGGCAATGGTGGCGCGGGCTTGAAAACCTTCCTGTTCAGGCGACGTCGACAGCATAACCGTTTTCCACGGCTTGCCGGTGACCGCCGCGCAAGCGAAATCACCCGGATTGCCGGATTTATAGCGCGCCAGGTCCATCAATTGGATGACCGGTGAAAATTCCCGCGCCGGGGTTTTGGGCGGCTTGCGGCGGCGCTGTTTGGTGAAGTGATTGCCGATATCGCCCTCGCCGGTTTCATGCGCCTCCAGCATCCGCATCTCGCCATCTTCGATCCGGTCGATGCGGAAGCGCCCGGCCGGGCCGCCCTCCACCTCGATCACGTCGCCCGGTTCAAGCGAAATTGCGCGCGGCGAGACGGCAAGGCTGACGCTGCGGGCCGAAAGGCGCAGGTCGCGCAGCAGATATTCCGCCGTCATCGCCCCTTCGGCTTCGGCCATGACCGCAGGCAGGCCGATGCGCATGACGCGGTCATTGGCAGGAGTCATGCGTCGCGAACGGCTGCTCATCTGCTCATATTCATTGGACTGGTTGGAAAAATCGACCACCGCCTGGCTGGCAAAATCGCTGTCGTGGCTGCGTTTTTCTGTGAAGAAAGGCTGGCCCTCCTGGTCGGCAAAGACGGCAATCCTGGTGGCTGGCGCTGAAACTGCGCCGCGCGAGGCAAACACCAGCTTGCCGTTTTCCATCCGCGCATCAATGCGAAAGGCCGCCGTCAGCGGTTCGATGATCTGGCGCGCGCTGGCCACGTCGCCAACCACCAGGCCGACCAGATCGCCGGAGACCGCGCTGACATCGAAACTTTCAAAGCCGTGATCGGAGAGAACGGTGGAAAGGATTGCCGGCAAGGTGCCCGCCCCCAGCCTTCCGTTCAGCCAATGGCCCGTCTCCCAGTTGCCGCCATCGGCATAAAGTTCTTCGTCTTCGGGAAAGGCCGGCCACGGCCTTGCATCAAAGGTCCAGACGAAAACATGGCCGGGATCGACCATGTTCGCCGGCGCATCATTGCCGTTCCACCAGGAAAGATGGGCGTCAAGAAAGCGGCGCTGCATGCAATCGGAACGCCTGCCGGCCGAATGATGCGGCGTGGCGGATTCCGATGAGGCCGGATCGACAAAGACATTGGGCTGGTTGGCGCCGCGGTCAATGGCCGGGCATCCCAGTTCGGTCAGCCAGATCGGCTTCATCTTGGCCGCCCATTGGGTCGGTTGGGCCATTTCCACGCCGCCGATCCGGTTGTAATGCTGGCGCTTCCACCAGTTCTCAATATCCTTGTAGCGGTAGACCCAGGGCTTGCCGGCAAGACCGTCGGTAATCGGCGAGCGGTTTCGCAAAGCCCGGGCATTGTCGGATGGGTAATACCAGTCATAGCCCTCGCCGGAAATGATCGCCGCTTTCATTGCGGATTGATCATCCGCCGTTTCAGCGCCATCGGGATTGGCGCTGGTGTGGTCGTCGTCGCGCCAGTCGGCCAGCGGCATGTAATTGTCGATGCCGACCGCATCGATATCATCGGTGGCCCAAAGCGGATCGAGATGGAAATAGACATCGCCCGAGCCGTCGTCGGGGTGATAGCCGAAATATTCGCTCCAGTCGGCGCCATAGGTCAGCTTGGTCGTGGGCCCGACAATCGAGCGGACATCGGCGGCGAGTTTTTTCAGCTCAGTGACAAAGGGAAAATCGTCGTTGCCGTCGCGCAAGGTCGTCAGGCCGCGCAATTCGGAACCGATGATGATGCCGTTGACGCCGCCGGCAAGCGTTGCCAGATGGGCGTAATGCAGCACCATGCGGCGATAGCCGGTATCATTGCCCTGATAGGTCACCGAACCGCCGCCGACATTGAAATCATTCGGCTGGGCATTGCCGCAGAAATCCGCGACCTGGCCTTTCGCCTGGCCTGAACGATCCGCGCTGCCTGGCTGGCCGGGCGCGGGATTGCAGGTGATCCGCCCGCGCCACGGAAATTTTGGCTGGCCAACGCCGCCATAGGGATTGTCGAGATCATTTCCCGGCGCAACATCCATCAGCAGGAACGGATAGACAAAGACCTTGATGTTGCGGTCCTTCAGATACTGGATTGCCGAAATCAATCCGGCGTCGGACGGCGTGCCGCCAAAAGCCGGCCCACCCTGAACTTTCGAGATGAGGCGGGCCTGTCCGCGGCCGATGCCGCTGACCGACCATTCAACGCTTTCCTCCTTGCGATGGGTCACTTCGACACCGGGTTCAATCCGGCAATGGCCCGCCCTGAGATCGGTGCCGAACCAGGAAGCAACAATGGCGACGCGCTCGAGATTGGGGCATAGCGCCAACAATTCCTGCACCGACGCCTTGAAATCGGTCGATGCGCGGAACTGATTGCGGTTGATGATCCGCACTTCGCCCTCGCCGATCTTTTCAGTAACCTTTTGAGTGTCATAGCCGTGTTCGGTTGCACCTGGAATCAAGGTGATCGCCCTGATCCGGCCTTCAAGCGGCCCGACCGTGCGCAAGACTTCGAACTGGAACACCGGGATGCGGTTGCCATAGGGATCAAGCGGCAGGTTTTCAAAAACCACATAGGCCAGCCCCCGATAGGCCGGCGCGTTGCCCGCCCCCTGCTTGGCCTCGATCAGCGGATCGACCGACTGGCTGGCCGTGCCCCGGTGCAGACGCATCTCGATACTCCCGAGATCAATCTCGCGGCCATCGGCCCAGACCCGGCGAATGTCGGCAATCGTGCCTTCGCAAATGCCGATGGCGAAATTGCCCAGATAGCTGAAGGTTTCCACACGCGGCCCGGTGGCTTTGCCGCCTTCGCGCTCCACCGAACGGATTTCCTCAAACCGCGTCGCCCAGATCAAGGTGCCGCCCACCCTGGCGGTGCCATAGACACGGGTAACCGGCGTGCCTTCCTCTGCGCCCGGCACGCGTGCGCCGGTCAGATGCGTGCCTTCGATGGTGGTCATCGAGGCAATCAGCGAGCGGTCGATCAGGCTGCCGGCAAGCGCGCCGGCGGCCCTGCCGACCATTGCGCCGACCGGTCCGAACACCGAACCGATCGCTGAGCCCGCGACCTGAAGCAGAATGGTGGCCATGTTCAAATCTCCGGAAATCGAAAGGAAAAGGCGATGCGCCGCGCCCAGCAGGCGACCAGCGGCGATTCAAGCACGCCGGATTTTTCATAAGCGTGGATGAAGTGGCCGGGGGCGGAAAGAATGCCCAGATGCTTGGCGGCGACATGATCGCGAAAGCGAAACAGGATGACATCGCCGGCCTGTGCCTCGCCTGGCGCAAGCGGCGGTCCGAAATGCCGGCAGGCGGCGTCAAAAAGCCGTTCCTCGCCGCTGCGCTCCGCCCAGTCGGCCGCATAGGGGCCCGGCGTTTCCGGCTCAAAACCATAAAGCTCGCGCCAGATGCCGCGCACCAGGCCAAGGCAATCGCAGCCGACGCCCCGGTTGGACGCCTGATGCCGATAGGGCGTGCCGATCCAGCTGCGGGCGATGTCGACCGCCTGCCCGGCAATAGCGGCCTTGGGGATGACGGCTGCGTCGCGGCTACTCATATAACGGCCCGCCGTCGTGCTCGCTTTCGCCATCGGCGTAGGAATAGGCGAAATCGCTTCCCGGCATATGCGGAAAGCCCTGGAAATTCAGGATATTGTCAAATTTCTTGCCGCAGGTCTCAAAGCTCTTGTCGCAGCCTGCGTAGATTTTCACCGCATCGCCGATTTCGGGCAATTGACTGAGCGGCAACCAGCAGACGATCTGCGTCAGTTCATTGGGGCTGGCATGGTCTTCGATATCGACCCGGATCGTGTCGAGCTTGCCGCTGGTAAACTTCATCAATCCGCCGCGAAAAAATCCGCGCGGCCAGCCGTCAAGGCCCGCGAGCGTCAGCCGGGAAGCGGATTGAATGGAGGCAATGGTCGCCGTGGCGCTGAAATTCTGGCTGCCAATGCCGACCGTGCAGCGGCTGTCGCCAAGCACCGCATCGCAGCGATGCGAATAGATACGGCCCTGCGGCTGGTCGAGCCTGTGGGTCAGGCTGCGCAATTCGGCCTGAAAAGCCTGGCCGCCAAGGCTGACCTCGCCGATTTCCAGGGCGTCAAGCTTGATATATTGGCTGGGGTCCTGCCAGTTGACCAGAAAAACCTCCACCGCAGCGCCGTCATAAAGCCCGGCCCGGATATCGCTTTCGTTGATGGCGTCGGATGAAAATGCGCCCGTGACTTCCGATGCCGTTACCGCCAGCCCCGTGGCCGCCTCGATATCGCTGGCGGCAAATCCGCTTGCCGCCTGAAACGTGGTTGCCGCGAACTGCAAATCGCCGTCATGTTCGGTAAAGCCCAGCACAGCGCCATCGCGGCGGGTAACGCGCCAGGCATGGCACAAGGTCGTGGCCTCGCCATCCAGATGGTCTTGCAAAGCGGATGGAATGGTCTTCATGGCAGGATCTCGATCAGCGGAATGGAAGGAATGCGCCCGGCATTGAAGGCCGAAAGCGTGATGTCGATACGGTCAATGGCAAAGCGCACCGGCACATCGAATTTGAAGCCGGCGCGGATGATGGCGCCGTTGGCGGGTATGGCGCTTTCGACAAAGCTCACCATGCCGGTAGCTGGATCAAGGGTGAAATCGCTTTGAGGCACCGCAAGTCCGGCAACCTGCATGACCAATGACCCGGCCAAAGGTTTTGAGATCATCCGCTCGCTTTCGCCACCAACATCGCCATAGGTCTTGATCAGCGGAAAATCGGTGCGTGCGCCGTCGCCGGCGCCGATCACCTGATCGTCGGCGGCGGGAACCTGTGACGGCCCGCAGGACTGGAAATCCACCGGATCGGAAAAACGGAAGCCGTACAGCTCGCCGCGCCGCGCCTCGAAGAACGCCAGCACTTCATAAAGATCATCGACCGAGCGGATCGCCGAGCCGACGTCATAGTGCCGGCGGGCATTTTTCAGCCGGCTGTTGCGCGCCTCCCGTCCGTTGGAAAGCGAGACGATGTCGGTGGCTCGCACCGGCCCGCCCGATGTGCCCAGCGCCAGGCGAAGCGGAAAGGTGACTTCATGAAAACCCGTCATGGCGATTTCCTTTATTGATCGGCTTCAGACGCCGCGCCGGCCGCGCCCGACGGTGCGCGTCAGCATGGCGGCGATCTGGCCTTCGGATTTGCGGAAACTCTGGACGTCCTGGGCCTGGATGTTGAAGACGATCTGCGAGGTGGGCGCACCTGATTGCGCCGCCACCCCAAGCTTGCCGTCGGCGCCGCGCCGGAGCGGCATGATCGCCTCGCTGCCGGCCTCCCCCATCAGGCCCATATCCTGGCCCATCGGAAAAAAGGTCGGCGCGGAAACGACCCCGCCGGCGGCAAAGGGCATGACCTTGCCCGGCACGCCGCCATCGGCAAAACCCGCCAGCTTGGTCGCCCCGCCGATCAGGCCGGAAAGGCCGGATGACAGCGCGTCCTGCAGGGGCTTGAGACCCATGTCCAGCGCAATGTCGGTCAGCCTTGTGGCAAGGCTCTGCAACACGTCTTCAAGGCTGTCGCCGTCTATGGCAGCATCTTTCAGCGCGCCGGTCAGCGCCGCGCCGAAGGATTTTGAACGGGCTTCAAGATCATCCATGATCTTTTCCAGCCCGCTGGCATCGGCCTCAATGCCGACAGTCAATATGGGTTCGCTTGCCAATTCTGTCTCCTTTGTCCTATTGCGACGGGTGATCGGGGAAGGCCGCCATCAAGGTCGAAAGATCCTGGCGGCCGGGCCGGCTTGCGGCCCGCGCCGCACCGCCGAGAGCGGCAAAGATCTCCTTCGGGGTGGCGGCCCAGAAGCTTTTCGGGTCAAGCCGCAACCGGCCGAGTCCAAGATGCAGGACCTGGCCCCAGGGAAAAGGCCTCGGGTCCGCATCACTCAATCGGTCAGTTGCGGCCTGATAGGGTTTTGGGTGGGAGCGCCCTCGTCGGCGCCATCGAGAAAGGTTGCCTGCAGCAGGCGGGTGACAAGGCGGGCGGAACCGGCAATGCCGCCTTCCACCGCCATCATCGCCACGTCCTCGTCGGAAAACAGGTTGCCCGCACCGCGCAGGCCCGCGCCCAATATCCGGATCATGTCATGAGCGCCGAGCCGGCCAGAGGAAAACCGGCTGGCGAGATCGGCGAGATTGTCGGCGGCAAATGCGGTTTCCAGCTCCGCCAGCGCGCCCAGCGTCAGGCACAATATCCGCCGCTCGCCGCCAATGACGGCTTCCACCTCGCCGCGATGGCGATTGGCCCGGCCGATCATCACAAAGCCTCGAAAATGACGGGACCGGCGGATTCCAGCGCCATGTCGAAAGCCAGTTCGCCATTGTGGCTGCCGGAATATTCAAGCGCGGTGATCTGGAATGGCCCGGTCAGCGTGCCGAAATCCGGAATGATGACCTGGAAATCATTGATCTCGGCATCAAAGAAGGACTGGCGAAGTGTTGCATCGCTCTGCTGGTCCTTGAAGATGCCCGACCCGGAAATGGCCGCCCTCTGCATCCCCGCCGCCCCCAGAAGCTCGCGCCAGCGCCCCGAACTCTCCCGATCAGTGACATCAACACTCTCGGCATTGAACGAAATCCGGTTGGAGCGCAGCCCGGCAACGGTGACAAAGCTGCCGGCGACAAAAATTTTCAAAAGCAGATCCCGGCCTCTTTGAGCGACCATAGCAATATCCTTTCATGAAAAAAGCGCCCGGTGGGGCGCTTGTGGTGGGAAATGGGGTGATGGGGTCAGCGTTCGGCCTGCGAACATCAAGTGCAGCAGCGAAATCTTGATTCAGCTGCAGTCCTAACCAAAAAAATACTCCGGCAGAATCGAAGTTCAGTCCATCGTCTGGGATGCGGACTTTAGCAATGCGACAAGATCATCGCTGGGCTTGGGAGGTTCAGACAGGATTTGAAGCAGGGAATCGAAGTCGGCTGCGTCAAGAAAAAAACACTTCTGGTCGAGAAGGCCTCCTCGCGTGGCCAAGCGGGCCGCATCCAAGCGGGCTGTCATTGATTTACTGCTATTTTCGTATGACACATTTGATGTTCCGTACCGCGCAATTATCTTTCTTCAACAGCGTGCTGTTTAAGGTCCGCTTCGATCTCAGCTACCAATCTGGAAACTTCATCTTCTCGGTATATCGCCGGCTCAAACGCCGCATTTTCCAATATTCCGAGCGCACTTTTGTAAGCCGGCATGAGACTTGGGTTCTGAGGAGCGCCGACAACGAAATGCAGCTTTAAATCGCACTCTCTCCCGTCATGAACGGCTTCAAGATGCCCCCGCCAACGGCGCGCCTTATCCTTGATGCCCTCCGCATCGGCCAAATCAAAAGACAGGGGTTCGTAAGCGTGCCAAATACCATTTCGCCAAGCATGCTTGAAAACTATCTCATCGGACTTGCCGCTGACCGTCTTTTTGTCAAATTCAACAGAGATGTTCCGTGCTTCCAATAGCGAGCGCACAGGACGCCATACTTCGTCATCACTTCGGCGATGCGTTGATTTGCCGTCATATCGGGTTATATATCTGCCATAAATACGAGCAAAAGCCTTGTCCGGGTTTTCTGTAAGACCGCTTGAAATTGGCGACCATTGCAGCGAACTGTCATCGGGAGCCAGTACCCGATGAGCGATTGATATGACGTCACTAAACTCCGCCAGCAAATCGCCGTGAACCAAGCTTTCTCCGATTTTGTCGACAGATCGTTTGGCAGCTTTGACCGCGGCGACAAATGCCGCCCTGTCCATATCTGGAAACAGGCTCTTGATCCTGCCGACAGAAGTCCGGACTTCAATCCTGACAAAATTAATCGCTGGCGCATGCATCACCACGCCAACATTGACAAACTCACCTGCGACTACATCGTGGACATAGCGCAAAATCGTGTATGTGTATTTCTGTTTTGATGTCATCGTAGCACCCGCTTGATTTCCGCAATGCACGCATCAATGTTATCACGCGCATCCTTAATCAGTTGGAGCGCACTGGCAACAGAATTCGTCGCGGACGCCCATTCAGACGGAATAGCATTCGCATAGCCCGAAATTGTGGCATCCGGCAAGGCGACCCATGCTGATCTAATTGATGTGCAATCTGGTAATCTTCCCTTCAATCCTGATCTGAAAATATGTCGTCCAGGTGGTTCAAAAGCTTGCAATCCGCCAACCTGCCACGGCGCTTTCCAAGGTATAAACATCGGCAACCGGTGAGAAAAAGCCATTTCGTGATCAATCAAACGAAACTCGTCACCGCGTACCATCAAATTGGGTCTTTCATCACCCCGATCCGGATTTTGAACAATGCCGTCAAACCCGAAAATGGCCGCAGCATTTGGCAGCATCGATTCTGAAATAAAGTCGCCACTTATCCAGACATGGAAATGCAAAATCAACGCAGAGCCGAAACAAACAGAGTTGCTGGTCCGCATTTTCGCTTGATGTTCTTTATCAGTTACTGAAGCAATGAAATCTTCTGAAAGTTCGACAATAAATGGCTCTGGCACAGGAAGGCCCAAATCAGCCGCCAGACAGGCGCCAATCACCTCCATTGCGAGATTTGTTTCCTTTTCGTAACAACAGGACGAGTATTTAGCTACAACTTCAACCTCCGTCCCATCTGGTCTTTCGCACACCAACAACGAAGGAGTCGTCTTCCCGGTCTTCATGGGTCGTATGAATTCCGTAGCCGTAATCCTTGCAAGCAATTTCACCCTCCGTAACCGTATTGTTCCAGTTGCTACAACATAACCTACTCACCGTCCATATGCGTATTTTCTAATATTCTGGAATATACGATACCAACTGCCTGAACAATCCCTACTCCGTCACCGCCCGAAACCGCATTTCGGCGATATGCGCGCCGGATTTCGCATCGTGGCGCGTTCGCGTTGAAAGCCAGGCCAGGTCGACAAGCTGGAAGCTCTCCAGAAGCAGCGGCGCATGATGCAGCAGCGTCCGCAAACGGGCGGCGATGGTTTCGGCCTGTTGGTGGCCGGGCGCGTCCGACCAGACCTCAAGGCCGAAAAGATGCTCCTCGCCATCCTCGGTGAAGGTCGAGAAATCGCCGCTGTCGATGGGTCCGATCAGCACATTGGGCAGGGCTGCGGCGGGATGGGGGTGATCGGCGATGGCGGCGGGGTCAACCATGGCGGCAAGGTCCGGATCTGCCAGCAACAGTTCGAAGATCGCCTGCTGGACGGCTTGGGCTGCAAGGCTCATTGTTTCTTTCTCCTTTTGCCGGTCTTGACCAGCCTCTTGCGGATCACCGCCCCGCCCCGCTTCGGCTTCACGGGACGCGTCGGCGGCGTTTGGGCCAGCGCGGCAAGCGCTGCTGAAAGGTCGGTCAATGTGATGGTGGTGGTCAGCTTCACGGCTTCTCCTCCTCAAGGGTGGCAATGAGGTAGCAGCCGCGCGCGCCGGATCGAATGACGGCGCGGATCATGAAGATCCGCCCCGGCCGGGTGGCCCGCATGCCTGCGGCAATATCGGCGCGGTAGCGCAGATAGGCGCGGAAAGTGGTGATTGTCCGGGCCGTTGCGCCGCTGATTTCCTCTCCCGCAGATACAGGCTCCAGCCGTGCATGCACGATGCCCACGGCCTGGTAGCTGACCGCATGACCGCCCTGCCCGTCGGGTTGTTCGACCGGTTTTTCCAAGGTCAGGCGCATGGACAGGCTCGCCGGATCGAATGCTTGCGCCATGGCTTACAATCCCTTCAGCATGAACGGCGCGACCAGCCTGTCCCATCCGGCAGGTATTGCCGCCGGTTGCTGGTCATTGGCCACCGCGCCGCTGAATTCATGCATCAAGGCGATATGCAGCAGCAGCGCCCGCTTCAGGCTGTCGGGCACATCGGCGCCCGTATCGCCAAAGCCCGCTTGAAAATCGATCTCGATGCCATTCAGCATCTGGCCGGGTTGGGCTGCAGTCGTGACCATCAAACGCGCGGGACGGGCGGCGGAATCCAGCGTCCACGCCACAGGCTCCGCTGAGACCTGGCCGTCGCCGTCATAGACGCGGATTTCGCTGATTGCGGTCACCGGATATCCGGGCAGCTTGACCAGGCCCTGTTCCGGCCAGGCATCGAGATAAAGCCGCCAGGTCTGGGTAAGCAGGCAAATGCCGGTGGTGCGCTCCAGATGGTCGGTCGCCGTGGCAATCAGGCTCTGGACCAGCGCGTCATCGTCGTCGTGATCAATCCGAAGATGCGCCTTGGCCTCCGTCAGGCTCAGCGTCTGGCCGATTGCCGGCACGATCAGGGCTTGGGTCATGAAATGTCCTTTCGAAAATGCGAAAATGAAAAGGCGGGCCGCAATCGACCCGCCTTGAACCTTGCAAAGCCAGGCGTCTCAGGAGACGGCGAATTTCACCAGCTTGATGGCTTCAAAATTCTGCACCCCGCCGCCTACCCGCTTGGTGGTGTAAAACAACACATAGGGTTTGGCCGAATAGGGATCGCGCAGAACCCGCACGCCCATCCGGTCGACCACCAGATAGCCGGCGGCAAAATCACCGATGGCGATTGCAAGGCTGCCTGCGGCAATATCGGGCATGTCTTCGGCTTCGGTGACCGGAAAGCCCATCAGCGATGCCGGTTGGCCGAGGGCCGAAGGCGGTTGCCAGAGATAGTTGCCGTCGGCATCCTTGAACTTGCGGATAGCCGCCTGGCTGGTGCGGTTCATGATGAAATTGGCATTGGCGCGATGGCCGGCCTTCAGGCAGTAGGCGGCATCAATCAGCACGTCGCCGGGGCCGCTGGCGGCAAATCCGCCGCTGACGCCTGTCGGCACGTAACCAATATTGCCC
Source organism: Rhizobiaceae bacterium (assembly GCA_041742335.1). Lineage (GTDB taxonomy): Bacteria > Pseudomonadota > Alphaproteobacteria > Rhizobiales > Rhizobiaceae > Rhizobium_E. Next base: position 1,629 of record JBGSIT010000102.1, on the reverse strand, counting down.
CAATCCCAGATGTCATTGTCCACCACCGGGTAGGAGAGAAAACCCTTCGGCTTGCCAATGCCGTCGCCGGAAATAAAGGCCGCACCCTCCTGCTCGCCGAAGGCGGTATCGACCTCGCCGGCAATCCAGGCCTCGATATCCACAGCGCTGTCGTCAAGCAGCGCCTGGGTGGCGGCCGGCATGGCGTAAAGTTCCATGGTTTCAAAGGACAGTTCGGAAAGCTGAGGGGTTGCGGTTTCCGGCCGCGCCGCGGTTTCGGCCACCCAACCGGTATTCATGCCGGAAAGCGCGAAGGGCTTTTTAAGCACCGCGCCTGAAACCTGGCGGATGGTGGCAAGCGCCCTGATCGGCGAGACCACCGAAAGCCTGCGGCCGATTTCCGTATCGGTTTCGGCCGGCACCAGATAGCCGCCGTCGACCACCGAGCCGTTGGACATGGCCTTGGCCTCCAGACCCCGCAAACCGCCTTCGTCGCCGTGGCGGATATAGTTTTCAAAAGCGGCCTTGTGCTGCAGGGCATCCACGGACGTGGCCCCGTTGCGGCCCAAAGCCGGGCGCGCCTTGGTCAGCAGCAATTCATCCATGATGCGTTTCTGCTCGTCCATCGCCTTGTTGATGCGATCGACCTTTTCAACGCTGAGCGCATCGGCGGAATGCTTGCGTTCGATTTCGGCAAGCCGCTGGTCGTTGGCCTGCTTGAAGCCGTCAAAGGCCTCCATGAAACCATCGAAGGCGTCCTGGATACTGTCTGGCACAGCCTTGATTTCCGGCGCCGAAGTCATGTTTCGAAGTGTCATTTCATACTCCTGTTTGCTGATATGATTGCGTTTGCAATGGCTTTGGTAATGGTATTGCCAGTCTGATTCAGGCGATGGACCGCCTGATGCGGCTTGCCGCCCGGGCTATGACGGCTGCCAATTGCGTCTCGCTTGCAAAGGCCTCCGCCTTGACCTCGGAGATCCGCGCCGAGGGCAGCATCGGAAAGGTGACCACCGAGATTTCCCAAAGGTCGGCCTCGATGATGCGGCGGATGCCGCCCTTGGCATCGGCCTTGGAGCGCAGGGTCTGAAAGCCGATGGACAGCCCGTCCAGCGCGCCGCTCTTCATCAGCGAATGCACTTCGCGGGCGCGGCTGGCGCCGGTTGACAGAAGGCCTTCGACATAAAGCCCGCGGCCATCCTCGCGGATGGTCTGCCAGGCCCCTATCGGTTGGGAGGGATCATGCTGGAACAGCATGCGGATGCCCGACGGCCCGCGCCGGTCGAGACAGCGCTGGAAGGCGCCTTTCTCGACCCGGTCACGGCCGAGATCGACTTCGTCAAACAGGCTGGCATAGCCGCTGAACCAGCCTGTTTCGCTGACCCCGCGCAACTCCAGCGGGGTAAATTTCTTCTCGCGGCGGAAAATCATGTGATCGACCGTCATTCAGTTTCCTTTCCTTGGTGGTGTGTTGGTGCGTCTCTTGCGGGCAATGCCGGGCGGTCAGCCGACGGGTCAGTCCGGGGTCCGGTCGCGCCCCGCCCGGTCGGCAATTCGCGTCAACAGGCCCAGCACCCACCAGGCCGAAAGGCTGGCGGCGGCGGATCCCGAAAGCATGATTTCCGAGGCTTACAGCCGGTCGGCCAGATA
>JBGSIT010000101.1:0-71600 GCA_041742335.1 Rhizobiaceae bacterium | reverse complement strand
CCAAAACAGGAATTCCGGACTCGTGTTCCTTCAGTATCCCGATGATCTGCTCTTCCGTGAAGCGGCTTCGTTTCATGTTCTGGTCCTCTCGATGGGCCAAAACGAACTTCAAACCGGATTAGGTCAACGGGGCAAGGTCATGAATGCTAACGGACACGCAAGAGCAGGTTAGGGATGAAGTTAGGGTCGATCAGAAGTCTGCTCTGATTTAACAATAATAATCATATAGTTACGCTGAAATAATGGCGGACAGAGAGGGATTCGAACCCTCGGTACGCTTTCACGTACACACGCTTTCCAAGCGTGCGCCTTAAACCACTCGGCCATCTGTCCACTTGACTGGAAAAGCCGGAATGCGACAGGAAAGGCGTGATGCAAGCCATTCCCGCAACCGAATCTCCGGCCTGGTTGGCGGCATATATACTGAGGTTGCCGGGTTGATCAAGTGTCGGGGCCAGTTTTTTGACGCCTTTTGGCAAATGCGTGGCAAAGCCCGCATTGCCAAGGCATAATTGCCGACGTATTTTGTGCAAAAGCCCGCTTTGGCCGGCCAGTTGCAACCCCGGAGTCTCCGTCATGCGTTTTCTCGCCCGGTTTATCAGCCTGCTGTTTCTGGTCGGCGCCATCATGACCGGCATTTTGGATTCGATCCAGTCGGTGGCGACTTCGCAGGTGGAATTGACGACGCTGGGCGCGACTGTCTTCAGCCTCGGCCCCAGTCCCTATATCTGGCTTGAAAGTGTTTCCAACCGCAATTTCCCGGCCTTTGTCTGGGATCCCGTCATCACGACGCTTCTCATGCAGCCTGCCGTCGCCGTTTTCCTTGCCGCCTCGCTGTTGTTCTGGATGCTGGGCTACAAACGCGCGCCTGCGGCCGGTCGGTTTGCAGCGTAAAAAGCCGCACGGCATCGATACAAGCCGCAAAACAGCCGCAAGACCTGAATGAAACGGGCATTGCGGCCATCTTCGGAACCGCGACTGCTGACAGTCAATCCGCCCCGGCAATCCGGTGCGAAGCTTGATCCGGCAGGCTGCGCCAGACCGGCAGACAGACGCAAACGATGCTGAAACGAATGTTATTTCACCCGTAAGCCTTTGTTTAGAATGTTGTATTTGTATATATTCAGTTTTTTTTACCAACTGAAAAATTTTTGGTGAATTTTTCCACAAGCCGTGCAAGGATATCGCCTAGCCTGCCCCCAGAGGAAGGGGGCCGGTGGTTCGGCCAAGGGTGCTTTAACGGCCTGACGGCAAGACCCATCAAAGATCAATAGCAACAACAGGGCTGCAAAAAATGAAAAAAATCCTTCTCACTTTATTTGCCACCGCCGCAATGGCTGCGGCTGCACATGCCGAAGATATCAAGCCGGCAATTATTTACGATCTTGGCGGCAAGTTCGACAAATCATTTAACGAAGCAGCCTATAATGGCGCCGAGAAATTCAAGGCGGAAACCGGCATCGAATATCGCGAATTCGAAATCGCCAATGACGCCCAGCGCGAGCAGGCCCTGCGCAAATTCGCCGGCGACGGCAACAACCCGATCATCATGGCCGGCTTTTCCTGGGCGGCTGCCCTTGAAAAGGTGTCGGTTGAATATCCCGACACCAAGTTCTCGATCATCGACATGGTTGTCGACAAGCCGAATGTGCAATCCGTTGTCTTCAAGGAACAGGAAGGCTCCTATCTTGTAGGCCTGCTTGCGGCCATGGCTTCCAAGTCCGGCACCGTGGGCTTTGTCGGCGGCATGGACATTCCGCTCATTCACAAGTTTGCTTGCGGCTATGTCGGCGGCGTCAAGGCGGCCAAGGCTGACGCCAATGTGCTGCAGGCCTATACCGGTTCCGATCCGAGCGCCTGGAACGATCCCGTCAAGGGCGGCGAAATCACCAAGTCGCAGATTTCGCAGGGCGCCGACGTGGTCTATCATGCCGCCGGCGGCACGGGCGTTGGCGTATTGCAGGCAGCAGCCGATGCCGGCAAGCTTGGCATCGGGGTTGATTCCAACCAGAACGGCCTGCAACCCGGACACGTTTTGACCTCGATGCTCAAGCGCGTTGATGTCGCCGTCTACAAGGGCTTCATGTCCGCCAAGGAAGGCAAATTCGAAACCGGCTTCCAGTCGCTCGGCTTGAAGGAAGATGGTGTCGGCTATGCGATGGACGACAACAACAAGGACCTGGTCACCCCGGAAATGCAGGCTGCCGCAGAAAAGGCCAAGGCCGACATCATCTCCGGTGCAGTCGAAGTCCATGACTATATGTCGGATGAAGCCTGCCCTTATTGATCTGATTTGACCTGATATGAAGGGGCCCGCCCACGGGGCGGGCCTTTTCAGGGATTGTGTCGGGGGACAGGCCGAAAGCCTGATCAATAATGGGGTGGCTTGGCATTGGCCGGGGCATCCAGACTTTGCATTTCCATGGTCAGGAACCGCTCGGTCAGGCGCTCAAGCTTGTTGCGGAGTTGATCCACCACCTTCCACTGCTCTGCCAGCTGGTCGGACATTTCTTCCATGGCTTTTTGCTGGTGGGCCAGCTGTTCTTCCAGCAGGACAAGCCGTTGACGATCTGATGATTGGTTTTCGGTCATGCGTGTTTCCCGAATTTGGTTGAACAAAAGGTAATGGCTGGACAATCCGGCTGAAACCTTCAACACTGGCGTCTCCCCGAGCCTTGGCCCATTACAGCTGCGGCAATCAGGTTGGCATCAATTCGGATATGGATTGTCATGAGCGAATTTGCAATTGAACTCAAGGGTATCGACAAGAGTTTCGGACCCGTGCATGCCAACAAGGATATCAATCTCAAGGTTCGCAAGGGTTCAATCCACGGAATTATCGGGGAAAACGGCGCGGGCAAGTCGACGCTGATGTCGATTCTTTATGGCTTTTACCAGGCTGATGCCGGCGAGATCTTCGTTGACGGCAAGAAGATTGTCATCCGCGATCCCAATGCGGCGATTGCCGCCGGAATCGGAATGGTCCACCAGCACTTCATGCTGGTAGAAAACTTCACCGTGCTGGAAAACATCATGCTGGGCGCCGAGGAAAGCGCCATCCTCAACAAGGGGATCGCCAATGCCCGCACCGAACTGAAGCGGCTTGAGCACGAATATGAAATGGAAGTCGATCCCGATGCCGTCATCGAGGAATTGCCGGTCGGCCTGCAGCAGCGTGTGGAAATTCTCAAGGCGCTTTATCGGCATGCCGACATTCTCATTCTTGATGAACCGACCGGCGTGCTCACGCCATCGGAAGCCGATCACCTGTTTCGAATATTGCAGCAGTTGAAGGATCAGGGCAAAACCGTGCTGCTGATCACCCACAAGCTGCGCGAAATCATGGCGATCACGGATGAAGTGTCGGTGATGCGGCGCGGCGAGATGGTCGCCACGCGCCAAACCGCCAACACCTCGGTCGAGGAGCTTGCCGAACTGATGGTCGGCCGCCACGTGTTGTTGCATGTGGAAAAGGGCGAGGCCAAGGTTGGCGAGGTCAAGCTTTCCGTGCGCAACCTGACGGTTCGCGATTCCCGTGGCGTGACCATGGTCGACAATGTTTCCTTTGATGTGCGCGCCGGCGAGATCGTCGGCATTGCAGGGGTTGCCGGCAACGGTCAATCCGAGCTTCTTGAAGCCATTGCCGGCATGCATCGCGCCAAGGCCGGCAGCGTTTTGCTTGACGGAAAGCCGATCAATGTGACCGGCCATGCCGACCCTGCGGCCTTGCGTGATCGCGGTCTCGCCCATGTGCCGGAAGACCGCCAGCATGTCGGCCTGGTGATGAAATTCGAGGAAAACGAAAATGCCATCCTCGGCTATCATCGCGATCCCAAATATGGCGGCGGCATTTTTCTGGATATCGACGCGATCCGCAAGGATGCGTCCGAAAAGATCGAACAATATGATATCCGGCCGGCCAATTGCCGGCTGAGAACCGCCAATTTTTCCGGCGGCAATCAGCAGAAGATCGTCCTTGCCCGCGAAATGGAGCGCAATCCTGTGGTGCTGGTCATCGGCCAGCCGACGCGCGGGGTTGATGTCGGCGCGATCGAATTCATCCACAAACGGATCATCGAAATGCGCGATCGCGGCGTCGCCATCCTGCTCGTATCGGTGGAACTGGACGAGATCCGGTCGCTAGCAGACCGCATTCTGGTCATGTTTGCCGGTCGCCTCGTGGGCGAGCGGGAACCCGAGGCATCGGAAAAAGAATTGGGGCTGTTGATGGCGGGCGTTGAAAACCACCAGGAGGCCGCACAATGAGCGTTCCTTTTGCCAAGCTTCCGGGATGGGTCGAATATGGCATCATTCCCTTTGTCAACCTTGTGGTCGCCTTTCTGATTTCTGCGCTCGTCGTTGTCTTTGTAGGTGAAAATCCTTTCCGTGCGGCCGGGTTGATGGTCACGGGCGCCTTCGGCTCCGGTGAAGGGATCGGCTTCACGCTCTATTATGCCACCAACTTCATCTTTACCGGCCTGTCGGTCGCAGTCGCCTTCCATGCCGGTCTCTTCAATATCGGCAGCGAAGGCCAGGCCTATGTCAGCGGCATCGGCGTGACGATCATCTGCCTGATGTTCGACCATGTCGCACCATGGCATGTGGTCTTCCCGCTGGCCATGATCAGCGGCGCCATATTCGGGGCGCTCTGGGCCTTACTGCCCGGCTGGCTGCAGGCCTATCGCGGCAGCCACGTCGTCATCACAACCATCATGTTCAATTACATCGCCAGCAGCCTGATGCTCTACATGCTGACCAAGGTCTTTAAACCGATGGGCCAGATGGCGCCGCAGACACGCACCTTTGTCGAAGGCGCACAGTTGCCCAAGCTGGACTGGCTATTGGCGATATTCGGGCTGGATATCCGCAACGCGCCCTTCAACATCACCTTTCTGCTGGCGCTGGTGACCTGTTACCTCGTCTGGCTTCTGATCTGGCGTACCAAGCTTGGCTATGAAATGCGCACCCTCGGCTTCAGCCCGCGCTCGGCGAAATTTGCTGGTGTCAGAATCGGCCGTGTCACGGTGATCGCCATGCTGATTTCAGGCGGCATAGCCGGTCTGATGAGCCTGAATTCCATCATGGGCGAACAGTTCCGCATGCAGCTGGAATTTGTCGCGGGCGCCGGCTTTGTCGGCATCGCGGTGGCGCTGATGGGCCGCAATCATCCGGTCGGCATCATACCGGCTGCGATATTGTTTGGCATGCTCTATCAGGGCGGGGCGGAAATCTCTTTTGAAATGCCGAATATATCACGCGACATGATTGTCATTATCCAGGGTCTGGTGATCCTTTTCGCCGGTGCGCTTGAGCACATGTTCCGGCCTCAGATCTCCCAAATCTATGCGCGACTTTTTGTACCGCCCAACGAGCAGGGAGCCTGAGGGTCATGGATTATTATTCAATGCTGATCGTCGTGCTGGAATCGACCATCCGGGTCTCGGTTCCGCTTATTCTTGCCGGTCTGGCGGGATTGTTTTCGGAGCGCTCCGGCGTCTTCGACATCGGGCTTGAGGGCAAGATGCTGGCCGCGGCCTTTGCCGGCGGCGCTGCGGCCGCCGTCAGTGGTTCGGTCTGGGTCGGCCTGTTGGGCGCCATCGCAGTGTCCGTGAGCCTTGCCATGGTGCACGGCTTTGCCTCCATTACCCAGCGCGGAAACCAGATTGTTTCGGGCCTCTCCATCAACTTCATAGCCTTCGGCACCACCATCATTCTTGGCCAGGCCTGGTTCAAGCAGGGCGGCCGGACGCCGGCGCTGATGGAAGGCGCGCGCTTTTCCACGGTCACGCTGCCCTTTGCCGAGGAGATCGACAAAGCGGTTCCGGTGCTGGGTCCGATCTACGCGCATCTGCTTTCAGGCCAGTATCTGCTGACCTATTTCGCCTTCGCGATGGTGCCGGCAACCTGGTGGATCCTGCATCGGACCCGTTTCGGGTTGAGGCTGCGGGCAGTCGGTGAAAATCCCGGCGCAGTCGATACGGCCGGCATATCGGTCAACCGGATGAGGTTTCTGGCAGTGATCTGCGCTGGCATTCTCTGCGGTTTTGCCGGTGCTTACCTGTCGCTGGCGCTCAATGCAGGTTTTGTAAAGGGCATGACGGCGGGCAAGGGTTATGTCGCGCTGGCGGCCCTGATTTTCGCCAAATGGCGGCCGGTCAACCTGATGTATGCCTGCCTGTTGTTCGGCTTTCTTGATGCGGCGGCCATTCTCATCCAGGGAAAATCGGTCCCCTTCATCGGCCAGATCCCGGTGCAGCTTATCCAGGCGCTGCCCTATATCCTCACGGTCATTCTGCTTGCCGGCTTCATCGGCAAGGCGATCCCGCCCAAGGCCGGCGGCGCGCCCTATGTGAAGGAGCGATGAGCTATGTCGGATGATCTGTTCCGCGCCGCACAAAGCGCGATGGCTTTCTGCCATGCCCCCTATTCGAAATTTCCGGTCGGCGCCGCCATTCGCGCCGAAGACGGAAAAATCTATAGCGGCGCCAATATTGAAAACATCGCTTTTCCCGAAGGCTGGTGCGCTGAAACCACCGCCATCGGCCATATGGTCATGGCCGGGGCCAAGCAGATCGTCGAGATTGCGGTGATTGCCGAGAAGCTTGCCTTGTGCTCGCCCTGCGGCGGTTGTCGCCAGCGCATCAAGGAATTCGCCACCGCCGGAACAAGGATTTATCTATGTGACGAGACAGGGGTCAGGAAAACCATGACGATGGCCGAACTCCTGCCGCTGGGCTTTGAGACCGAGGTGATCGGATGACAAAGGCTTCCAAGCAGATCCGCAAGAAGATCGGCGATTTGCAGCCAAAAACAGCCATTGTGCTCGGCTCCGGCCTCGGCACATTGGTTGATGAGGTCACCGATGCCATCCGCATTCCTTTTTCATCGCTAGAGCATTTTCCGGCTAGCACTGTTTCGGGTCATGCCGGCGAAGTGGTGGCGGGCCTGCTTGGCGGCCAGCCGGTGATCGTCATGTCCGGCCGCGTCCACTATTATGAGACCGGCGACGCACGCGCGATGCGCGCGCCGATTGCCGCCCTGAAAGCGCTTGGCGTGGAAAACCTGATCCTGACCAATTCCGCCGGCTCTCTGCATGAAGACCTGAAGCCTGGTTCGGTGATGCGTATTTCCGACCACATCAATTTTTCCGGCACCAACCCTCTGTTCGGTGAAGAGGGCGACGGTCGCTTCGTCGGCATGACAACGGCCTATGACAGCGACCTGGCAGGCCGGATGGTGGCGGCAGCGGCAGCCTGCGATGTGGAACTGGCAAGCGGCGTCTATATGTGGTTTTCCGGACCAAGCTTCGAGACGCCTGCCGAGATTCGCATGGCGCGGATATTGGGCGCAGACGCCGTCGGCATGTCGACGGTGCCGGAGGTGATCTTTGCGCGCTTTTTCGGGCTCAAGGCGGCTGCAGCATCGGTGATCACCAATTACGGGGCCGGCATGACCGGGGCCGAACTGAGTCACGAAGAGACCAAGGAAGTGGCGCCGATTGGCGGGCAGCGGCTGAAATCGATCCTGGTCGAAATGCTGAAAAGCGGGCTTTGATGCCTATATTTTTGGAGCGCGAGCCATGATCCCGCAGGAAATCATCCGACGCAAGCGAAACGGCGAAGTCCTCGACGACGGCGACATTGCCGAATTCATTGCCGGCCTGACCGACAACCGGATTTCCGAAGGCCAGGCCGCAGCCTTCGCCATGGCCGTCTGGTTTAACGGCATGACGGCGAAGGAAACCGTGGCGCTGACATTGGCGATGCGCGACAGCGGTACGGTGATGACGTGGGATGATGTTGGCGGCCCGGTGGGCGACAAGCATTCAACGGGTGGTGTGGGCGACAATGTTTCGCTGATGCTGGCTCCCATCGTTGCCGCTTCCGGCTTGAAAGTGCCGATGATTTCCGGCCGTGGTCTCGGCCATACCGGCGGCACGCTCGACAAGCTGCAGTCCATTCCGGGCTATGATGTCTATCCGTCGCCTGAAAAATTCCGCGACGTCGTCAAGCGCGTCGGCTGCGCCATCATCGGCCAGACCGGTGACCTTGCGCCCGCCGACAAGCGGCTTTACGCCATCCGCGATGTCACCGCGACAGTGGAGAGCGTGCCGCTGATCACGGCCTCCATTCTATCCAAGAAACTGGCAGCCGGGCTTGAAACGCTGCTGATGGATGTCAAGGTCGGCAATGGCGCCTTCATGCAAACGATGGAAGAAGCCGAAGCACTGGCGCGCTCGCTTGTTGCCGTGGCCAAGGGCGCAGGCGTGCCGACAACGGCGCTGATCACCGATATGAACCAGCCGCTGGCCGATGCCGCAGGCAATGCGGTGGAAGTGGCCAACTGCATGGAGTTTCTCGAAGGCCGCAAATCCGGCACCCGGCTTGAAACCCTTGTCCTGGAGTTTTCAGCCGTCATGCTGGTCAATTCCGGTCTGGTTGGCGATCATGAGGCGGCCCTTTCCCAAGCGCGCAACACTCTGGCCAGCGGCAGGGCGCTAGAGGTCTTCGGCCAGATGGTTGAGGCTCTCGGCGGGCCTGCCGGTTTTGCGAAAAACTGGAAAAAGCATTTGCCGGAGGCGCCGGTGGTGGTTGACGTGCCATCGCCCTCGGCGGGCTTCATTGCGGCCCTGCAGTCGCGCGCCATCGGCGTCAGCGTGATCGGCCTTGGCGGCGGACGGACGAGGCCGGGAGACGATATTGATCATCGCGTAGGATTTTCCGCCATCCTGCCGGTCGGCGCGGCGGTAAAAACCGGCGATGTGCTGGCGAAAGTTCATGCCACCGACAGGGTCAAGGCCGATATCGCGGTCAAGGATTATCTAGGTGCCGTGACCATCGCGCAGGCTGCGCCCGCATCAGGGCCGGTCATTCTGAAAACCATCAATTGACCAATTGCATGCGGTCGTCTTCGACCCGGTATGAGCGGAGTTTCTGCATGAAGCTCATGCCGATCAGCACGGAATCCAGACCGGTTCCGCGCAGCACCAATGCATCGACATTGCGCACCCGGATCGAACCGATTTCGACCGAAGACAGCACGACCTTTGCCGCCTTGGCGCGGCCATTGGCGGTTCCCACTTCGATGTCGAAGTGCAGGCGGTCAGCCCCCAGCCCGAGGCTTTTTGCCGTCGCCTCATTCATTGCCACATAGGTTGCGCCTGTATCGATCATCGCCTTGATCGCCTTGCCGTTGAGCACGAAGCGGCTTTCGAAATGACCCGTATCATTGGACCGGATGGCGACACCGGCTGAGGCTGGCGCCGGTTTGATGACTTCAAGACTTGCCACTTCGGCCCGCTTGCCATTGTCAGCCTGATCAGGCTGGAAGAAACGCGGTATCTGGGTGGCGACGGCGGCAACCGCGGCGGCGATAAAAATCAGGCGGATGGCAAACATCAAAACGTCCCACTGGATGGAGTGCAGTGCAACGAGCCTATCGTCAAAAGCTGATCGAAGGATTAAATGCGTTGGAAGGATTGTCTCCAACTACGAAAAGCGAGGGCACTCCACCCCTTGAATGTCCGTACCTATTTGGTGCCGTACATCCGGTCGCCGGCGTCACCCAATCCCGGTACGATATAGCCCAATTCATTCAGGTGGCTGTCGATCGCGGCGGTGTAGACCGGAATGTCGGGATGGACCGAGCGGAAATTTTCAATGCCTTCGGGTGCTGCCAGCAGGCACAGGAAGCGGATGTTGTGGGCGCCGCGCTCCTTGAGCTTGTCGATTGCCGCAATGGCGGAATTGCCGGTGGCCAGCATCGGATCGACAACGATGATCAATCGGTCGGCGACATCGTCGGGGGCCTTGAAAAAATACTCCACCGGCTTGAGCGTTTCATGGTCGCGGTAGACGCCGATATGGGAGACGCGGGCCGAGGGAACCAGTTCCAGCATACCTTCCAGCAGACCATTGCCGGCCCTGAGAATGGAGGCAAAGACCAGCTTCTTGCCCGCAAGAACCGGCGCCTGCATTTCAGTCAGCGGCGTATTGATCGTTTCGGTGGTCATTTCAAGATCGCGCGTGACCTCATAGCACAAAAGCGTCGAAATCTCCCTGAGAAGCCGACGGAAACTTGCGGTCGATGTCTCCTTGCGCCGCATGATGGTCAGCTTGTGCTGTACAAGCGGGTGATTGATGACGTTGACGCCTTCCATGAGCCGAGCCTTCCTGTCCTTTGTGCCAAGCTTCATTTTTCACGCCGCGCCGTTACAGGCAAGCGGATTAGCCGCAAAAGCCGCGTTCTCCCCAACATGGGCGGATGAATCGGCCCGGCGCCCCGCCGTTTCAGGCTTCGGCGAAGCGGTCGAGCAAGCGACGCCGGGTCGGCTCGTCAACAAAGGCCGCCTTCAGCGCCGTCATGGTCATGATGTTCAGTTCTGTATCGCTGAAGCCCATCTGTGTGGCGGCGACCGCATATTCCTGCCCCAGCGAGGTGTGAAAAAACGGCGGATCATCGGAATTGAGCGTCACCTTGATGCCGCGATCAAAAAAAGCCCTAAGCGGGTGAGCCTTGAAGCTTTCAAACAACGACAGCGCCACATTGGAGCCGGGGCACACTTCCAGCACGACATCGCTATCGGCCAGCCTGTCGACCAGATCGGGGTCCTCAACCGCCCTGACGCCGTGACCGATCCTGTCCGGCTTGACGACATCAAGCGCATCGCGCACCGAAAAGGCCCCGCAGAGTTCACCGGCATGAATGGTAATGCCCAGGCCCGCTTCCCGGGCAATTTCAAAGGCGCCGGCAAAATCGGCTACACGCCCCATGCGCTCGTCGCCTGCCATGTTGAAGCCGGTAATCAGCGGATCGGGACGCCGTGCGGCAAAGCGCGCCGCTGCCTCGACCTTTTCTATGCCGAAATGGCGAACGCCGATGACAATCATCCGCGATTCAATCCCGCTCTTGGCCTTTGCGCGCTTCATGCCTTCCGCCAATCCGCGAATATAGGCTGCAGCACCCAGGCCGGACGCCTCGCCATGATCGGGCGAGACAAAGATTTCGCTGTAGATGGCGCCTGCCTCGGCCAGCTCATCGAGATAGGTCTGCGACAGCAGCGCAAAATCCTCCTCGGTCCTGAACAGCCCGGCGGCGGCGTCATAGGCCTGCAGGAAGGTGGTGAAATCCGTCCAGACATAGCTGCCATCCTTGATGAAAGCTTGCGTGGGAACGCCATATTTTCGTGCCTGTTCCAGCACCAATGCGGGCGACGCCGCCCCTTCAATATGGCAATGAAGCTCGGCTTTCATCAGTCTGGCCATTACAAAAAGCTCCTGCCGTGCGGGCCCTGTGCGATGCCCAGATGCCTGGCTATGGTCTCGGCTATATCGGCGTAGCTTTGCCTGATGCCGCGCGAGCCGGCCGGGACCTTGGGCCCGAAGGCGAGGACAGGAACGCGCTCGCGCGTATGATCGGTTCCCCGCCAGGTCGGGTCGCAGCCATGATCGGCGGTGATGATGGCAAGATCGTCCTCGCGCATCTTTGCGAAGATTTCCGGAAGCCTGCGGTCAAAGGCTTCAAGTGCCGCGGCATAGCCCGCCACGTCGCGCCGATGGCCGTAAAGCATGTCGAAATCAACAAAGTTGGTAAAGACCAGATCGCCTTCGCCTGCCTCGTCCATGACTTTCAGCGTCGCATCAAACAGCGCCATGTTGCCATTGGCCTTGGTCAGGGTTGAAATGCCCTGATGGGCAAAGATATCGGCAATCTTGCCAACGGCGTGCACCGACTGACCCGCTTCGACAATCCGGTCGAGCAATGTCGGTTCCGGCGGCGGCACGGAATAATCCCTGCGATTGCCGGTCCGCTCGAAACCTGCCGCCGATTCACCGATGAACGGCCGGGCAATGACACGCCCGATATTCAGCGGATCAAGAATCTTGCGGACAATCTGGCAAAGTGCGAGCAGTCGTTCCAATCCGAAATGGGTTTCATGCGCCGCTATCTGGAAGACTGAATCCGTCGAAGTGTAACAAATCGGCTTGCCGGTGCGGATATGCTCTTCGCCGAACCGGGCAATCACGTCGGTGCCCGAAGCATGGCAATTGCCAAGAATTCCGGGCAATTTCGCCACGGTGCAGATATCATCCACCAGATCCTGCGGGAATGCTTCTTCGCCAGGCGGAAAATAGCCCCAGTCGAAGGTCACCGGCGTTCCGGCAATCTCCCAATGCCCTGAAGGCGTATCCTTGCCCCGCGAGACTTCGTTGGCAGCCGACCAGCAACCGGTTACCGCTTCGGGAAGGGAAAGCCCGTCCGCCGGCCGACCCGTCGAAAGCCGGTGGGCATGCAGCATGCCGAGGCTGGCCAGATTGGGGATATCCAGCGGACCTTGCCGCAGATCGGCACGGTCGGCCGCGCCTGCCGCGCAGAATTCGGCGATATGGCCCAGCGTGTCGGATCCGAGATCGCCATAGGCTTCGGCGTCCGGCGCCTTGCCGATGCCGACGGAATCAAGAACAAACAGCAATGCGCGCGCCATGCAACCAGCCCTTCAATCAATCTTGATCTGACTGGTTAGAGCAGCAAGGGATGGTTTGGCAATCATTGTTGATTGCCAAGTCCGGATTATTCACCAAATCGGATCAAAATTGCATCTCAGCAATCGCTGCAGACAATTTCCGTCCCCAGTCGTTGCCGGTAGTAATAGGTCTTCTTGATATTCAGCGTACGCGCCTCGCTCTGCACGGTTGCCGACAGAAACAGCAGCATTGTGTGCGGTACGTTGATCTCGGTCTTGACGATGAAAGAATCGGGGGAGATCAGGTCGCCCGGCACATCATTGACGGTCGAGCCGACAATATAGGGACGCCCGCCGGCTTGGTCCCAAGACCAAAAAACCTTGGGCGTCGATGAGGCGTCAATCTTAATACCGGTAATGCGCATCGTCATGCCCTGCGGCTCATAGGGCGCCAGATTGCTGGCCGCTGCGTCCAGCATCGTTGACAGAAAGCTTTTCTTCACGCTGTCCTGCTGGGTGACGATATCGGCGATGGCGCCGGCGGATTTGGATATTTTCCGCGACAGGTTGATGCCGACCGTAACCTCAAAGGAACTGAGATAAAGCGCCAGCAATATTGGCGCCAGAAAGGCGAATTCCACCGCGCCGGCTCCGTCCTTGCTGATCACCAGCCTCTTGAACGTGATCAGCCGGTCAGCAGCGTGAAGGCCGAACCGGCGGGCGGCGACTTTGAGGGCGGTCAAATTGGCGTTGTCAAACATCTTGCCATCCTCAATCGTAATTTTCGTTCTGTATCGTCGTGGTGGAAATGATGAGATAGTCCGACGGCATGCTTTGATCGGCCGGCTTTATATTGGTGATATAGGGTCGCATGAAATCCGTGATGATCTGCCAGCGATAATAGATCCGGACCAGATTGATGGTATTGGCCCCGCCGGGCGCGAATGTGAAACCGGTCGTGTCCAGATCGGCGGTGGGGCTGTTGGAGACCCGCGGGATAGCCTTGGGCATCGCTGCAAACGAGGCATATTGGCGGACATCGACATAGAGTTTGCCGGGCGTTGCCGCCTCATCGTCCGAACAGGTGATCATCACGGCAATTTCATCGCAGACCGCTTGGCGGAACTCCGATTCGTTCATGTCGGTGATCTTGCCCTGGGCATAGGTGATTTCACCGGTCCTGATCTTGCGGGAAAGATCATCGACGGCATTGGCGAGAACTTCCTCGGCGGCAAAGGCGACGAATGTTTCGAAAATCGCGAAGGTCAGCAAAAGAAAGGGAACGGCCAGAAACGCAAATTCTATGGCGATGGCGCCGTCCTTTGCACCAAAGAGGCGGCGAAGCCTTCCAACGGGCCGATCTTTTTCTTCCCTCAAAGTTGGCATTTCCACGTTCCGTGATTGGTCACTGAACGCGAAGCGTAGCGCTAAATTGTTAAAGCGCCGTTTTTGGGTTTCAGACAATTGTTTGTATTTGCTTTACGAAGGTAAACCGGACCTCTCCGGTCCGGTTGGCAAACCTGCCGGCAATCCTTCGCCGTCCTGGCTATTGAACGGTATCGACAAGATTTTCGTGTTGTTCGCAGGCGGGCGTGCAGGAAAGCACCGAGCGATCCGTCTGGCGGAAGACGCGTACCGTATTGCCTTCATCAATGGAAACCAGGATGCGTTCATCCAGAAGCGCGTTGCCGTCGGCATCCAGAAGCACCAGATTGGTGGTGCCGTAGCTGTGGCCGGTCAGGACAATTGTCCGGGCGTCGGCGACCGTGGCGTCGGCCACTTTCGAATTACCGACGATAACCTTGGAAACCGGCCGGTCAAGCTTGAGGACCTTGGCGTGATTCATGAAGACATGCATGATGTCGTCATCTGCCGAAGCCGACCCTGCAGATACCATCGCCACGATGGCAAACATGGCTGAAGCAAATTTCGCGGCTGTTGAAACTTTGACAAGTGCAAGCATCTGATGATTCCATATTCAATACTTGTTGAAAGCATGCAGATTAAAGGTGAATGAACGATTAAGCTTAATGAAATATTTTGAGCCAGTTTGGCGCTTGCTCTCTGCCATGCTGGTTTACTCATTATAATAGGCGCCGGACAATACAATTCTTCGAACGGCAAGGGCGGCTTTGCGACCGGATCCGGCCAGGCTGCGCCAAGCGGTCCTTCGGATCGGATCGTCGCCGTGCGAATTGAAGCTGATGACACTTTGCGATCTCTTAATATTCAAGGGTTCTTTTTGAAAGGATTGCCTGACGGTTCGGCATCAGGCCGGCGAATGCAGGCCAATCTGCCTCGTTATGACCTGCGTGAGCCAAAAGATATAAAGTTCTCAGCATGCACAACCATTGGCTGGTCGCGGCCACATCTTCGACAAATAGTAGTTATATTTCAATGTGTTGCTTGAACAATCAATTAAACTTCGGCGGTTCGCATTATAGGAAAATATACTATGTGATGAACATGTTGGTTGTAAGGTTATATTAACCCATCTCGTTAATCCGATAGCAACAGCGCCCATGTAGTTTGAGCTTATCCGATCAACGGAAACAGTTGGCGGAGGTGCTGAACAATGTGGAGTAAGGAGACAACCATGACCAAGATTTTCGCACGCCTTTTGAAGGATGAGTCTGGCGCTACCGCCATTGAATACGGCCTTATCGCTGCCCTGATTTCCGTCGCCCTGATCACCGGTGCAACTGCACTTGGTAATGCAATTGACGCGAAATTCAGCTCGATCGCTGATACAGTCAACAGCGCTTCGAACTAATACGGGTTTGCGGCTTTTGCGAGCCGCATCCATTCCGCAAAAGGTCCTGCCCTCAGTTAAAGACGGCAGGACCTTTTTACTTTCAGCATTGTTTGCCGCTTGCTTGCCGTTGCGCCCACGCCCCTTTGCTATTCTTTAAAGTATCATGCGCACAATGGATTGAAGCCGCGACCATGCCAAAGGAGCCTCGATCATGACGACCGCCGCCATTCTTGTGATATTTCCCATTTGCCTGGCCATGGCGGCATTCAGCGATCTGCTTACCATGACCATACCCAATCGCGTGTCGGTGATCTTGCTGGCTTCATTTCTGGCAGTGGCCCCGCTGGCCGGACTGCCTCTTTCGGCAATGGGAATGCACCTGGTCGCCGCCGCTTCCGTATTTGCCTTCTGCTTTGCGCTGTTCGCGCTCAATATCATGGGCGGCGGTGACGCCAAGCTTTTGACCGCCAGCGCTGTCTGGTTCGGGTTCAATCAGTCGCTTGTCGACTTCCTTGTCTATGTGTCGATTTTTGGCGGCGTGGTGTCACTGGCTGTGCTGGTGCTGCGGTCGCAGTCAAATCTGATCGCGACGTCCGGCATTCCCATGCCCAAGACCTTGTTGCATCCCAAAAAGGTGCCATATGGAATTGCGATCGGCGCGGCCGGTTTCCTTGCCTATCCAGCTTCGCCGCTGATGCAAATGCTTCTGCTCCATTGAATGGTCATAAATTGAGATTTAGGTATATATAATATATATATTTCTAATATACATTGGTAAATCGCTTAGATTTTGAAATAAACATTCATTAACTTAACTTGTAATGAGGTTGTTAACCATAATTATACCAATTGCTGACCATTCTGGATCTTGAAAATACATCAAGCTCGCAGGTAGTCCGCATGAAACCCGCACGTATTCTGATTTTGGCCGTAGCAGTTTTGTCCGCAGGAGCGGCAGGATATCTCGCCGTCAAGATGTCTGGACAAAAGACGGTCGTGCAAACGCAAGGCGAAACCGTTGTCAAGAGAGAGCCGACCATCAACGTGCTGGTCGCTTCCGGCAATCTGCCGGTCGGATCCAAACTGACAGCCGAATCGATGCGCTGGGCCGGCTGGCCCGAGGGCGGAATCGTTCAAGGCTTCATTACCGAGAAAGAGCGCCCCGAAGCGCTGAACGAACTCAACAACGCAATTGTCCGTCTTCCCATCTTCGAGGGCGAACCGATTCGCGCCGAAAAGGTGGCCGACGCTTCCAACCGCGTCATGTCGGCCTTGTTGCCGGCCGGCAAAAGAGCCGTGGCGACGGAAATCACGGTTTCCACCAGCGCCGGCGGCTTCATCCTGCCCAATGACCGGGTTGATGTGATCATGGTCAAGAAGTCGGCTGATTCGAGTTTTGACACAGAAACCATCCTTTCCAATATCCGGGTCCTGGCCATTGACCAGGAAATCCAGGAAAAAGACGACGGCACAAAGGCAGTTGTCGGCCAGACGGCCACGCTTGAGCTGACCCCCGACCAGGCCAAGGTAATCGCAGTCGCCCAGCAAATGGCAGACCGGCTTACGCTGGCGCTTCGCTCGGTTGCCGATGCCCAGGAGCCTGATACGGTCGCCGCCCGCCATCTTCTGTCGAGCGAAGGCGACCAGCCCTCCATCCAGGTCATTAAATCCGGGGTCATCCAAAAGGCTGAACCTACCGCACAGAAATCCTATTGATCAGAATTGCAGGAGCGCCAAACGTGACCAGCCTCATCAAAAATTGCAAAGCGTCCCTCGCCGGCGGGCTTGCCTTCTGCCTCGCATTTTCGGTCAGCCCGGAAAGCCTGATGTCCGGCAAGATTGCCTTTCCTGCAGCGCAGGCGAAAAATGAATCGGTTGTCCGGATCTCGAAAGCAGGCCCTGGTGTCGTCAAAACCATAAAGCTCGGCCTGAACAAGGCCATCGTGATCGACCTGCCGACTGACGCCCACGACATTCTGGTTGCCGATCCGGAAATCGCCGATGCGGTGACCCGGACATCGCGCCGTCTTTACCTGTTCGGAAAATCGGTCGGCCAGACCAACATTTTCGTCTTCGGTCCGAATGGCGAGGAAGTGGTCAGCCTTGACCTTGAAATCGAACGCGACATTACCGGCCTTGAAACCAATCTGGAGCGCTTCCTGCCCGATTCGGACATCAAGGTTGAGATCATTTCGGACAATATCGTCCTGACCGGTTCCGTGCGCACCCCGCAGGACGCCGCACAAGCAGCCAAGCTGGCGGAAATCTTCCTCAAGGGCGGTGAAGCCACCACCCGCAATGTCTCCGCGACGGCTCAAGGCTCCAAGGGCACCGACGGCTCCATCGCGCTGTTCAACGAAGAGCGCCAGGTCTCCCAGATCGTCAACCTGCTGACCATTGACGGCGAAGACCAGGTTACCCTGAAAGTCACCGTGGCCGAAGTCAGCCGCCAGGTCGTCAAGCAACTCGGCTTCAGCGGCTCGATCGGCAGCAATACCGGCACCATCGCCTTCAACAATCCGACCAATCTCGGCGGCGCGGCCAACTGGATTTCCGGTTCGCGCCTGGGCGGTTCGGTCGGCGGGCTTGACATGCTGACCTATATGAACGCCATGGAACAGGCCGGTGTCATGCGCACGCTTGCCGAACCAAGCCTCACGGCGATTTCGGGCGAACAGGCAAAGTTCTATGTCGGCGGCGAGTTCCGGCTGGTCTCCGAACAGAAAATCTCCAATGACGGTTCGGTGTCGCGCGAACAGACGACCACCGAATATGGCATTGAGCTCAACTTCACGCCGGTCGTCCTGTCACCGGGCCGCATCAGCCTGAAAATCGAGACCAATGTTTCCGAGCCGACCTTTGAAGGCTCCGTGGTTTCCGGCGGCATCAAGAACGTGCCTGCCCCGACCTATCTCGGTATCCGCAAGCGCGAGGCCTCGACCAGTGTCGAATTGCCTTCGGGCGGATCGATCGTCATCGCCGGCCTCGTGCGCGACGATATCCGCCAGGCAACTTCGGGAATGCCGGGCCTGTCAAAATTGCCGATCCTGGGCACATTGTTCCGCTCCAAGGATTACCAGCGCAACGAAACCGAACTGGTCATCATCGCCACGCCATACCTGGTTCGCCCGGTTGAACGTTCCAAGCTCGCAAGGCCGGACGACAACTTCAACCCGGAAAACGATGTTGCTACCTTCTTCCTGAACCGCGTCAACAAGATCTACGGACGCGCCGACGCAGCTGCCCCGGCCAAACGCTACAATGGCGCCGTCGGCTTCATCTACAAGTAAGGCGAAGCATAATGAACATTCGCAATCCCACACCTGCAGCAAATGGCTTCACAGACGCCGACAAGGACACGCCGATGGTCAATTACAAGAAACTGACGGCCGCTATCATCCTCGCTTCCATGGCGGGAATCGTCAGCGGATGCGGATCGCTGAGGCCCACCAGCGATATGTCGACCGGATCGATCCCGGACGATTATCGCACCCGCCACCCGATTTCCATCGCCGAGGTTCGCCATTCGCTGGATGTTCCGATTGCTTCGGGTGACCGCAAGCTCAATATCGCCGTCCATGACGCCATCCGCGGCTTTGCCCGTGATTATGGCACAACGGCATCGGGAACAGTTGAAATGAGCACGCCGGAAGGCGGCATCAATGCCGGCGCTGCAAGACACGCCAGGGCGGAGATCCGCTCTGTTCTGATCAAGGCAGGCGTCGCCTCCAACCGCCTGATTGAAACAACCTATCCTGTGTCGGAGGCCAATGCTTCCTATCCCGTCCGTCTCAGCTATGTCGCCATCACCGCGATGACCGACGAATGCGGCGAATGGCCGTCAGATCTCAACAAGACGGAAGAAAACAAGAACTGGGACAATTTCGGTTGCGCCACACAGAAGAACCTGGCGGCGCAAATCGCCAGCCCGATGGATCTCGTGGCCCCGCGCGCAGTGACCCCCATCGATGCGGAACGCCGTTCCGAAGTGATCCGCGTCTATAGAGAAGGCAAATGATGGCCGGGTGGAAGTGGTTTCCCCGGCTGGCAATCAAATAGTTGAAACGGAAGTTTAGCCATGAGCGCTGTCGAATACGGTATCAAGACTGACGAAGACGAACCGGTCATCGAGCAGGCCACCCGGCCTGGCGATCTGGACCATCTCCGGCCGCTCCCGCGTATTTCGGTTCACGCCTTCTGTGAATCCGAAAGCATGACGCGGATCATGGAGAAAAGCTCCCATGACCGGCGGATGTCCAAGGTCAATCTCAGGATCAATGCCGGCGGAATATTGGCGGCCGCCAACATGTTCGCCTCGACCCCGACGCCCAACCTGATCATTCTGGAAACGGCGAGCACGCACGCCGAACTGCTGGTGGAACTGGCGCCGCTGGCCCAGGTCTGCGATCCCTCGACAAAGGTCGTCATCATCGGCAAATACAACGATATCGGTCTTTATCGCGAGCTGATCCGCAACGGCATCTCTGAATATCTTGTGGCGCCGGTCAGCCTTTCCGACATCCTCAATGCGATTTCAGCGATATTCGTCGACCCGGAAGCCGACCCGATCGGCCGCAGCATCGCTTTCATCGGCGCAAAAGGCGGCATCGGCTCTTCGACAATCGCGCATAATGCGGCCTGGGCGGTCTCCAACCTGTTTTCGACGGAAGTCATTCTGGCTGATCTGGATCTCGCGTACGGAACCGCCAATATCGATTTTGACCAGGATCCGACACAGGGCATCGCCGAGGCGATTTATGCGCCTGATCGCCTCGATGAGGTGTTTTTGGATCGATTGCTGACCAAATGTTCCGAACATTTGTCGCTTCTCGCCGCGCCGTCGCTTCTTGATCGCGCCTATGATTTCGACAAGCTGACATTCCAGCCGATCATCGACATCCTGCAGCGCAACGCGCCTGTTACCATTCTTGACGTTCCCCACAGCTGGAACGAATGGACCCGTTCCATGCTCAGCGACATCGACGAGGTGGTGGTTTGCGCCACCCCGGATCTGGCCAATCTGAGAAACACCAAAAACATTTTCGACGCGCTCAAGAAACTGCGCCCGCACGACAAGGCGCCGCATCTGATACTCAACCAGGTCGGCATGCCCAAGCGGCCAGAAATTGCGCCCGGTGATTTCTGCGAGCCGATTGAAATTGAACCAATCGCCATCATTCCCTTTGACATCCAGCTGTTCGGCGCTGCCGCCAATAGCGGACGGATGATTTCGGAAATGGACGCAAAGGCCCCGGTCGCGGAGATTTTCTCGCAAATCGCGCATTTGATTACCGGCCGGGCCACGGTCAAGAAGCCGAAACGGGGCGGCATTGGCAAGATGATGAATATGCTCGGCAGAAAGTAACTGAGGCCTGTCACTGGTATTGGATGAAAAAATGTTCGGCAGACGTGGAAATGAAACTCCTGTAAAAAGCGGCGGCATCATAGCCCAGCCGCCTGCGGCGACGCCATCGCAGCCGGCGCCTCAAAAGGAGGTGAAGGCCGTACCCGTGCTGACGGAACCACCCGGCGGCAAGGACGCCGGTCAGACCCGCGTGGTCGTTGCGCCGGTCAAGAAGAAAAGCGCCCGGTCTGAAGATTATTATGATACCAAGAGCCAGGTCTTTTCGGCCCTGATTGACACGATCGACCTGTCGCAACTCGCAAAACTCGACACCGACAGTGCGCGCGAGGAAATTCGCGACATCGTCAACGACATCATCACCATCAAGAACTTCGCAATGTCAATTTCCGAGCAGGAAGAACTGCTCGAAGACATCTGCAACGACGTGCTGGGTTATGGACCGCTTGAGCCATTGCTTGCCCGCGACGACATTGCCGACATTATGGTCAATGGCGCCAGCCAGACATTCATCGAAGTCGACGGCAAGGTGTTCGACAGCGAGATCCGGTTCCGCGACAACGGCCAGCTGCTGTCCATCTGCCAGCGCATCGTCGGTCAGGTCGGCCGGCGCGTCGATGAATCAAGCCCGATATGCGACGCCCGCCTGCCTGACGGTTCGCGCGTCAACGTCATTGCGCCGCCGCTGGCCATTGACGGCACGGTGCTGACCATTCGTAAATTCAAGAAGGACAAGCTCACCCTCGACCAGCTCGTCCGCTTCGGCTCGATCACGCCCGAGGGCGCCCAGCTGCTGCAAATCATCGGTCGCGTCCGTTGCAACATTGTCATTTCAGGCGGTACCGGTTCCGGCAAGACCACGCTTCTGAACTGCATGACCGCCTATATTGATTCCCACGAACGCATCATCACCTGCGAAGATTCGGCCGAATTGCAGCTGCAGCAGCCCCATGTCGTGCGGCTGGAAACCCGCCCGCCGAACATTGAGGGCGAGGGCGAAATCACCATGCGCGACCTCGTCAAGAACTGCCTGCGCATGCGGCCTGAACGCATCATCGTCGGCGAAGTGCGCGGACCGGAGGTCTTCGATCTGTTGCAGGCCATGAATACCGGCCACGACGGTTCAATGGGCACCATCCACTCCAACTCGCCGCGCGAATGCCTCAGCCGCATGGAGTCCATGATTGCCATGGGCGGCTATACGCTGCCGGCAAAGACAGTGCGCGAAATGATCGCCGGCTCGGTGGACATCGTCATCCAGGCCTCGCGCTTGCGCGACGGTTCGCGCCGCATCACCCATGTCACCGAAGTCATCGGCATGGAAGGCGATGTCATCATCACCCAGGACCTGATGCGCTACGAAATCGAGGGTGAAGACCACGCCGGCAAGATCATCGGCCGCCACAAGGGCGCCGGTATCGGCAAGCCGCATTTCTGGGACCGTGCCCGTTACTACAATGAAGACAAGCGTCTGGCCCGCGTGCTTGACGAGATGGAAGACAATTAGGCCGGACCGCCCGCCGGGCGATCCGTCATGACCGGGATAGTGACCCCGGCCGCATCATGGGATGCGGCGTCAAAGGGGACTGAGTGAGGCTAGCATGTTCGGCTTGGACATTACGGTAGTTGCGATCATCGCGCTTTTGGTCATATCTGTGGCCGCGGTGGCCTATGGCGTGCTCTTTTCAGCCATCGAAACCAATCGCAAATCCCAGGACCGGGTGCGCAAGGTCCAGTCGGCTGAAACCGACCGCCTGAAAATCAAGGCGACGCGCGACCGGATGGCGGAACTTTCCAAACGGCGCAAATCCGTGCAGGATTCGCTGAAAGATCTCGAGCGCAAGCAGGCCGAAAGCGATCGCAAGAAGGCCCAGACGCTCAAACGCCGGATCGAACAATCCGGCTTGCGGGTCTCCATAACGCAATTTTATATCTTCAGCATCGTCTTCGGCTTGTTTCTGTTCGGCCTGGCCTTTTTCGCAGGCGTTCCGCTTCTGGTCAGCGCGGGCATTTTCTTTGTCGGCGCATTCGGCCTGCCGCGCTGGTTTGTGGGTTTCATCCTGAAGCGCCGGATGAAGAAATTCATCAACGAATTTCCCAATGCGCTCGACGTGATGGTTCGCTCGATCAAGTCGGGATTGCCGCTCAATGATTCGCTCAGGCTGATTGCCGCTGAATCGCAGGAGCCGGTCAAGACGGAATTCCGCAAGGTCGTGGAAGCCCAGCAGCTCGGCCTTTCGGTTCCTGAATCCGTGTCCCGCATGTATCAAAGCATCTCGCTGCAGGAAGTCAATTTCTTCGCCATTGTCATCACCATCCAGGCCCAGGCCGGCGGCAATCTTTCAGAGGCCTTGGGCAATCTGTCGCGCGTCTTGCGGGATCGAAGGAAGATGAAAGCCAAGGTCAATGCCTTGTCGATGGAAGCCAAGGCCTCTGCCGTCATCATCGGCGCGCTGCCTTTCATCGTGTCGCTTCTGGTCTACATGACCTCGCCGGATTACATGATGATCCTTTTCACCGATCCCCGCGGACACTTGATCATGGGCGCCTCGGCAGTATGGATGACCATCGGCATCTTCGTCATGCGCAACATGATCAACTTTGACGTTTGATGGAAAAGGGAACTGAATCATGAGCGAATCGCTTGTCTCAACACTGACAAATCCCACCATCATCATGGCGACCCTGGTGGCGCTGGCGGTTTTTGCCACGCTCTACTCCCTGGCGCTGCCATTGTTTGACCAAGGCGACCTGGAAAAGCGGATGAAATCCGTGGCATTGGAACGCGAGCAGATCCGGGCGCGTGAACGCGCCCGCCTGCAGGCTGAAAGCAACACCAAAGGCAGCCTTCGGGCCACAAACAACACCTCGGTGCGCAATATCGTCGACAGGCTCAACCTGCGCGAGGCGCTTGTCGACGCCAATACGGTCAACAAGCTGAAGGCAGCCGGCCTGCGCTCGCAAAACGCGCTGAACATGTTCCTGTTTGCGCGCTTTACCTTGCCTTTCGTCTTTCTCGGCGCGGCCGTCTTCTGGGTGTTCGTCATGAACAACCTTGCTGAAAAGCCGCTGATGGTCAGGCTGTTTGCCATTGTCGGCTTTACCTATCTCGGCTTTTATGCGCCCAACATCTTCATTTCGAACCGCATGTCCAAGCGCCAATTGTCAATCCGGCGCGCTTGGCCGGATGCGCTTGACCTGATGCTGATCTGCGTGGAATCGGGTGTTTCGATTGAAGCCACACTGAAGCGGGTCGCCGATGAAATGGCCGACCAGGCACCGGAACTGGCCGAAGAACTGGTCCTCACCAATGCCGAACTTTCCTTCCTGCAGGATCGTCGTGTGGCTTATGAAAATCTCGGCAAGCGGACCCAGCTGGAAACGGTTCAGTCCGTGACCCAGGCGCTGATCCAGGCGGAACGCTACGGCACGCCGGTTGCCCAGGCGCTGCGTGTTCTGGCCCAGGAAAGCCGGGACCAACGCATGAACGAGGCCGAAAAGAAGGCTGCAGCCCTGCCGCCGAAACTGACCGTGCCGATGATCCTGTTCTTCCTGCCCGTGCTGATCGCCGTTATTCTCGGACCAGCCGGCATTCAGGTATCAGACCGCTTCAATTGATCGGCCAGGCGCCGGTTCTTCCCCCAAAACACGACCACCAATCAACGCGAAAATGGCGCGATCCGCGAAAGGATCGTGCCATTTTCGTCTTCAATCGGAGAGGTTTTGATCAGTTGGTATTGTCGGCTTCGTTTGAAGCCAGCTTCTTCCAGGAATCCTGCTGAGCCATCATGCCGCGCAAATAAGCGACATTGGCCTCTGCCTGCTGCGGCGACAATTCCTGGCGGGCCATTTGCTCGGCTTCCGCAAAGCGGCCCTGCAGGCCGATGACAAGCGCGAGGTTCTGGCGAACCCGGCTGTCGGCGCCGGGCTGGGCTGCGGCATTGCGCAAATAGGTCTCGGCAGTTCGCGGGTCTTTGGCCAGAAGGTAGGACATTCCGAGATTGGACAGCACGGTCGGTTCATTGGGCATGATGTCGAGCGCGCTGCGATAGGCGGCGCGCGCATCCGCTGGCCGGCCAAGCTGGTCGAGGATGGCGCCTTCGGCTGATTTCAGTTTCCAGTCCGGACGATCCGGCGTCTGGGCCCTGGCAATGGTGGTCAATGCCTGTTCCAACTGGCCGGCGGCGGCCTGCGCCTTGCCATAACCGGCCAGCACTTCGCGGTCGGAAGGATTCTTGATGGCAACCTGTTGCATGACGGCCAGCGCCTGGTTGTTTTTGCCGGTCATGCGCAGCAGGTTGGCGTAATTGATGCCAGCATTGCGATCATTCGGATTGCGGGCATAGGCCGCGCCAATCTGTTTTTCAACGGCGGCCAGTTCGCTCTGGTTCATTTCATCGATCGGCCTTGAAGTCGCCGGGATGGAACCTGTAACATCATTGGATCGCCGATTCATCGAACAGCTCGCCAGGGAGGTCGTCGCCAATGCGAGCATTGTGCCGCAAAGAAGAACATTCTTGAAAGATGCCTGATGTTTCGGCGCCGTCATTCTTCTATCCTCGTGCGTTTTGCCTGTTCGCCAAGAAGATCCTGACGATCAAAAGTGGCGTAATCCTCGTTTCAGCAATAATCTGTTAACCCTAACAGAGTGTTAATGCCGCAATTCTTCACCTTTATTTAGGAAACTGAAATATGGCTCCCTATCAGTTCATTGAACGACAATCGCCCTTCAATACAAAGGCAGGCGAAACGCTCCCGATATTTGCCGTCACGCCTGCTCAAATTGAAGCCGGCACATTGGATCCGGTTGCGCTTGCCTGGGCCCGCAAATCGCATTTCAAGGCCGATCCCGGCGCTCTTGTCCTGGTCCCGACTGCGGACGGGCAGCTTGGCGGCGCCCTTTTCGGCCTCGGCAAGAACCCCTCGGAGACTCCTTATATCACCGGCAAGCTTGCCCGAACGCTACCACCGGGCGATTGGCATATCGAAACCGCGCCGCTTTCGCCAAATCGGCTGCTGCTGGGTTTTGGTCTGGGAAGCTACCGTTATGAGAAATACAAGAAGGAGTCAGCCCCCGCCGCCACATTGCATATCCCGAAGAGCGCCGATGAGGGCCACATCAGGCGGGTGATTGCCGGATTTTCGCTGGCGCGCGACCTGATCAACACCCCGACCAATGACATGGGTCCGGATGCGCTGGAAAAGGCGTTTCGCGCGCTGGCCGGGCACTACAAGGCGGATGTTTCGGCGATTTCCGGCGACGATCTGTTAACGGCCAATTTCCCGCTGATCCACGCCGTGGGCCGGGCCAGCGCCGAAGCCCCGCGCCTGTTGACAATGCGGTGGGGCAAGGAGGGCCACAAGAAGGTGACGCTGGTCGGAAAGGGCGTCTGCTTTGATACCGGCGGCCTCGATATCAAGCCGGCATCGTCAATGGCGCTGATGAAAAAGGATATGGGCGGGGCTGCCAATGTCATGGGTCTCGCCATGATGATCATGGACGCCAGATTGCCGATCGATCTGACAGTCATCATACCCATGGTGGAAAATTCAATTTCCGCTAATGCCTTCCGGCCGGGCGACATTTACCGCAGCCGCGCCGGTCTGACCGTGCAGATTGACAATACCGACGACGAGGGTCGGCTGGTGCTGGCGGACGCTTTGGCGAAAGCCGATGAAGACCAACCCGCCATGATCATCGACATGGCGACCTTGACGGGGGCAGCGCGTGTAGCGCTCGGCCCGGACATTCCGCCATTTTTCACCGACAGCGACGATTTGGCCGCAGCACTTGGGGATGCAAGTCTCACGACTGACGATCCGCTGTGGCGGATGCCGCTGCACAAGGGCTATGAGAAAGACCTTTCATCGAAGATAGCGGACCTGACCAATGCGCCGTCAGGCGGCATGGCCGGTGCGATTACGGCCGCGCTGTTTCTCAAGCGCTTTGTCAAGAAAACCGGTGACTGGGTGCATTTCGACATTTACGGCTGGGCGCCCGCCGAGCGTCCGCATACGCCCGGGGGCGGGGAGGCGCAGGCCATTCACGCAATTTACCATATGCTGGCCGACCGGAACGGCCGTTAACCTCGATTCGCCATCCTCAGGCCGCTATCTTGCCAGCCCGTTTGAAATCGGCGAGAATGAAACGGTAGCGTAACGATCTTGACGGAGACCTGATTGGCCCTGGACTTGACCCCCTCTCAGGCGTTGGGATTGTGGCACGCGGTTTCCGTCGGTCAGGTGATGGTCGACGGGCGCGACCTGACGTTGCGGCAAATGGCCATCCTGCTGGAAATCTATCTGGTGCCTCCGCCCCACACCGTGCGGGGATTGGCAGCCAAGCTCGGCGTGACCAAGCCTGTCATTACCAGGGCGCTGGATACGATGGGCGCGATGGGCCTTGTCGACCGGATACGCGATGACAAGGACAAGCGGAATGTCGTCATCCGCCGGACCGTGGGCGGCGCGCTCTATCTTGAAAAATTCGGCGACCTGATCATACAGTTGGGCCGCAATCTGGGGCGGTGAGGGCATTGATGACACTGGATCGAAGGACTGACGCGTTTCGTGACGATCTGGCCGAAATTTCCCTGAAGGGCAAAGTCCAGGCGGACAGGTTCGTCGCCGGCAGCATGGGGCAGGTGAATGTGCCTGTCCTCGATTTGCGGCCGCAGCCGGATGCGGGCAGCGGCATAGATACCCAGCTTCTGTTGGGCGAGACAGTCCGGATATTTGATCAAGCTGACGGCTGGGCCTGGCTCAAGGCCGATCTTGATGATTATGTCGGCTATGCCAGGCTGGAGGGCCTTGGCTCTGTCGGTCAGCCTGCGACCCATGTCATCGCTGTGCCGCGCAGCTTTGCCTATTGCGAAGCGGACCTGAAACGGCCGATGACGAGGGCGCTGTCGATGGGCAGCCGGCTGACCGTCGTATCAAGCGCACGGACACGCGGAACCGATTATCTGGTCCTTGACACTGGCGAGGCTGTTTTTGCCGGCCATTGCCGGATGCTGGCGGAGCACTCTGTCGAAGATTACGTCGCCATTGCCGGCAGTTTTCTTGAAACGCCTTATCTGTGGGGCGGACGCAGCGGCTTCGGCATTGATTGTTCCGGCCTTGTGCAATTGTCGCTGATGATGGCGGGCAAGGCCGTGAAACGGGATTCAGACATGCAGGCGCAAGGATTGGGCCAATTGATTGATCACGAGGAGCGTCGTCGCGGCGATCTGGTTTTCTGGCGCGGCCATGTCGCCATATTTGAAGATCGCGATACCGTGATCCATGCCAGCGGCCACAAGATGCGGGTTACGCGCGAATCCTTCACCGATGCGATTGACCGCATTCGTCCCCTCTATGGTGAGCCGACCGGATATCGGCGACCCTGAAACAAAACGGCAAGCTGTCTGAAAGCCCTTCGCGGTGTTGGAGGCGGTTGCCTTAATAACCGGTTTGCCGGTCAACCACATGCTCAAAGCCTTCGCCGTTTTCGTGGGCCAACATCTGGCGCTCGACATGGGCATAAAGCGCCCTGACATCGGTTGAGGCGGCGGTATGCGGGGTCATGAACACATTGGCCATCGACCAGAACGGACTGGAAGCCGGCAGCGGTTCGGTCTCAAACACATCCAGTGAAGCGGCCAGCAAAGTCTGGTCGTTCAGGGCCGCAATCAGATCTTCTTCTACCTGGCTGCCGCCGCGACCGGCATTGATGAAGACCGGGCCGCCCAAGGCGCCGTCGCGGCGCAGGCCCGCAAAGATCCGGCGGTCAAAAATGCCGCGAGTTTCAGCGGTCAGCGGCAGCAGGCCGACAAGGATGTCGGTGAGGGCAAGAAAATCGTCCAGCTCGCCGCCGGCGAAGGTCCGGATTCCTGCTATGGTCTTGGCGGATCGTGACCAGCCGATCACCTGAAAGCCCATCATCGAAAGCTTGGCGGCAGCATCCTGGCCAAGGACACCCAGTCCCATGATGCCGACAGTGACTTCATTGGCCGCCGGTTGCGGCAATTCCTGCCAGCGCCGGTCATGGCGCTGCATTTCATAGCGGTGGTGCTGGCGCAGATGCAGCAGCGCCTGCATGACAATCCATTCGCTCATCCGCGTCGTCAACGTATGGTCAACGAAACGGATCAGCGGAATCTCCGGCAGGCCAGGCAGTTTCAGCACATGATCAACACCGGCGCCGCCGGAAAACACCGCAGCCAAATGACTTGCCCGGCTGAAGAGATCCGCTTCAGGCTGCCAGACCAGTGCATAGCCCGCCGCCGACAGATCGCGGTCGCGGCTGGCCGGATCTGCCAGATTGATGACTTCGCGATCGCCGAATGCGCCCGGCAGCGCATCGCGCACCGAGCCCGGCTCGAATTTCAGATCAATGATCAGTGCAGGCTTTTTCATGATATTCATTCCCGGACGGCGCTGGTGTTGAGCGCTTCCATATTGAAAGCGGCGGCAAGGAGGGCCTTGGTATATTCCTCCTGCGGTTCGGCGAAGATCCGCCGGGAGGGGCCCTTTTCCACCACCTTGCCGGCCTTCATGACGATGATCTCGTTGGCAAGCGCCCGGACCACCTTGAGATCGTGGGAGATGAACAAATAGGCCAGGTGATGGCGCGCCTGCAGATCGCGCAACAGGTCGACGACCTGGGCCTGCACGCTCATGTCGAGCGCTGATGTCGGTTCGTCCAGCATCACGAAGCGCGGCTTGAGCACCATGGCGCGGGCAATGGCGACGCGCTGGCGTTGGCCGCCTGAAAATTCATGAGGATAGCGGAACCGGGTCGCCGGATCGAGGCCGACCTCCTCAAGCACATTGGCGACTTCGCGGTCGCGCTCCTTTTCCGTCAAGGTTGGCGCGTGAATGCCGAGGCCTTCGGCGACAATATCGGCAATCGTCATGCGCGGGCTGAGCGATCCATAGGGATCCTGAAAGACGATCTGCATTTCCTTGCGAAGCGGCCGCATCTGGGAAAAGGAAAAGCTCTCGATATCCCTGCCGACAAAGGCAATCCTGCCGGTCGATGAAATCAGCCGGGTCAAGGCCAGGCCCAAAGTGGTTTTTCCCGAACCGGATTCGCCAACGATGCCGAGCGTCTGGCCGGTTCGCAAGGTCATGTCGATACCGTCCACCGCCTTGATGTGATCGGTCACCCGGCGCATGAAGCCGGTGCGCACCGGAAACCACACTTTGAGATCGTTGGCCTCGACGATGATCGGGCTGGTATCGTCGGAATGCGGCGGCTCACCGCTTGGTTCGGCGGCCAGCAGGTGGCGGGTATACTCATGCTGCGGATTGGAAAACAGCTCCGCCACCGGCCCGGATTCAACAATCTTTCCCTTGGTCATCACGCAGACCCGGTCGGCGA
The DNA here is from genome assembly GCA_041742335.1 of Rhizobiaceae bacterium. GTDB lineage: Bacteria > Pseudomonadota > Alphaproteobacteria > Rhizobiales > Rhizobiaceae > Rhizobium_E. The sequence continues at coordinate 41,656 of JBGSIT010000101.1, read as the reverse complement.
ATTTGCGCACGATACCAAGATCATGGGTAATGAAGAGGATCGACATTGTGTGCCGGTCCTTGAGATCCTTCAGCAATTTCAGGATCTGCGCCTGCACGGTTACATCCAGCGCCGTGGTGGGTTCGTCGGCAATCAGCAATTTGGGGCGATTGGCAAGCGCCATGGCAATCATCACCCGCTGGCGCTGGCCGCCCGACAGTTCATGCGGAAACGCGCCCAGCCGTTTTTCAGGATCACGGATTCCCACCTGCTCGAGCAGTTCTATAACCCGCTTTCGGGCGTCGCTGTTTGATATTGCCTGGTGAAGATGCAGGATTTCGACGATCTGCCGCTCGATATTGTGAAGCGGATTAAGCGAAGTCATCGGTTCCTGGAAAATCATCGTGATATCGTTGCCGCGCACCTTGCGCAGTTCCTCGTCGCTGACTTTCATCAGGTCGCGACCATCAAAAATCACTTCGCCGGAGGGGTGGCTGGCGGCCGGATAGGGCAGCAGCTTGAGAATGGAATTGGCGGTCACCGATTTGCCGGACCCTGATTCCCCGACCAGCGCCACCACTTCGCCGCGATTGATGGTGAAAGAGACCCCGTCGACGGCAAGGGTTTCTTGGCCGCCCTGCCGGAAAGCCACCGAAAGATCCCTGATATCGAGAATCGGTCCATCCGTCATTGGAATGTCTTTCTGGGATCAAAGGCATCGCGGACGGCCTCGCCGACGAAAATCAGCAGCGACAGCATGATCGACATGGTGAAAAACGCGGTGAATCCCAGCCAGGGCGCCTGCAGGTTCTCCTTTGCCTGGGCGACGAGTTCACCCAGCGACGGCGAACCCGGCGGCATGCCGAAGCCGAGAAAATCGAGCGATGTCAAAGTGGTGATCGAACCGGACAGGATGAAAGGCAGGAAGGTGATGGTTGCGACCATCGCATTGGGCAGCAGGTGGCGCACCATGATGGTCCAGTTGCCGACGCCAAGCGCGCGCGCCGCCCGCACATATTCGAAATTGCGCGCCCGGAGGAATTCCGCCCGGACAATGGCGACAAAGCCGACCCATGAAAACAGCAGCAGAATTCCAAGCAGGATGAAGAAGCCCGGTGGCAGGATTGATGCGATGATCAGCAGTATGTAGAGAACCGGCATCGATGACCAGATCTCGATGAAGCGCTGCATGATCAGGTCAACCAGACCGCCGAAATAGCCCTGCACGGCGCCTGCGGCAACGCCGACGATGGCCGAGGCCACGGTCAGGGCAAGTCCGAAGAGCACGGATATCCTGAAGCCGAAGATCATCCGCGCCATGACATCGCGGGCCTGGTCGTCGGTTCCCAGCCAGTTGAGGTTGCCGAGCGTGCAGCCGGGATCCTCGTCCTTGAGCGGATAGGCCGAACAGCGGTCTTTCTGGTCCATCATCCAGAATGGCGGCGTCGGCGCCGACCATGGAATATAGGAATTGGCCGTCTGGTGGGAATAGCGTATCGGCGGCCAGACCATCCAGCCATTGGCGTTGATCTCTTCCTGGATGAAATCGGAACGGTAATCGGTGACGGCCAGAAAACCGCCGAATTTTTCCTCCGGATAATTGACCAGCACCGGAAACAGGATTTCGCCGTGATAGGAGGCGATGATCGGCTTGTCATTGGCGATCAATTCACCGACCAGGCTCAATCCGAACAGGACGATGAAGATCCAGAAGGACCAGTAGCCGCGCTTGTTGGCCTTGAAATTCTCCAGCCTGCGCCGGTTGACGGGGCTCAGGAAGGGCTTGGACGTGCGGGCGGCTTCAATCGGCATTTCCATGTCAGACCTCCCGCTTCTCGAAATCGATGCGCGGATCCACCCATGTATAGATCAGGTCGGAAAACAGGCCGGTGATCAGGCCCATCAGGGAGAAGATGTAGAGCGAAGCAAAGACGATCGGATAATCGCGCTTGACGATGGCCTCATAGCCCATGCGCCCCAGCCCATCGAGCGAGAACAGCGTCTCGATCAGCAACGAGCCGGTGAAAAAGGCGGAGATGAAAGCCGCCGGCATGCCGGCGATAACAATCAGCATGGCGTTGCGAAAGACATGGCCATAAAGCACGCGCCGCTCCGGCAGGCCCTTTGCCCGCGCGGTCACCACATATTGCTTGCGGATTTCATCGATGAAGGAATTCTTCGTCAACAGCGTCGTCGTGGCAAATGAGGATACCAGCAATGCCGTCACCGGCAGGGTAATGTGCCAAAGATAATCGATGATCTTTTCAGGCCAGGACAGCGAGGCGAAATTTTCCGAAAACAGGCCGCGCAACGGAAACCAGTCGTAAAAGGATCCACCGGCAAACAGCACGATCAGCAGGATGCCGAACAGGAAGCCGGGCACGGCGTAGCCGACAATGATGATGCCGGACGTCCAGATATCAAAGGCTGAGCCGTCCGAAACCGCCTTGCGTATGCCCAGCGGAATGGAAATCGCATAAGACAGGATCATGATCCACAGACCCAGCGAAATCGACACGGGCATCTTTTGCTTGATGAGATTGATCACCGTCTCGTTGCGGAAGAAACTTTCACCAAAATCGAAGCGGGCATAGTTCCACACCATTTCGCCAAAGCGCTGATAGGCCGGCTTGTCGAATCCGAACTGTTTTTCGAGTTTGGCGATCAGTTCCGGGTCCAGGCCCTGTGCGCCGCGATATTTGGACGCGCTTGAACCTGACAGCGATTCATCCTGCATCGACAATTCATTGCCGCCGCCGGAAAGCCGCTCGTCGGCGCCGCTGCTCTTGTTGGTCAGTTCGGCGATCATCTGTTCGACCGGGCCGCCGGGCGCGAACTGGACGATGGTGAAAGAGAGCAGCATGATGCCGAAAAGCGTCGGGATGATCAGCGCCAGCCGGCGGAGAATGTAGGCTCCCATGTCAGGCCCCCTTTCCAGGGCGCATGTCGGTCTGAATCTGTGGTCGCATTGGCACCCGGTCCGTGTGGCGGTGTTCACGCCCCACTGCAGTCAGGCGTGATTCGCTTTTGCCATTTGGAATCCAGTCAGCGACGTGACGCAAGTCATTCATTGCTTTTCTGCGGATTTTGACCACCAGATATCAGGAAAACCCACCGAATAAGCCGGATATTCGTCAGGCTTGCCGAAAATATCCCAATAGGCAAGCCGTGAATTTCTCAGCGTATAGCTCGGTATGACATAGTGATGGTGCAGCAGCACCCGATCCAGAGCCTTGACGGAGGCTACCAGATCTTCGCGGTCCTTGGCAAAAATCACCTTGTTGATCAGGATGTCGACGGCCTTGTCGGCAATGCCGGCATAGTTCTGCGAACCTTCAAGGCCCGCCGCCTTCGAACCCCAATATTCAGCCTGCTCATTGCCGGGATTGAGCGATTCTCCCCAGCCGTCATAAATGACGTCGAAATCACGCGACCGCCAGCGATTGATGAATTGCGAGGGATCGACGGAGCGAACGGTCACGGCAACGCCAATCTTTTTCAGGTTCTGCGCAAAGGGCAGGGCAACCCGCTCGATGATCGGCGAATTGAGCATGATTTCAAAACCGAACGGTTGCCCGGTGGCCACATTGACCATCCGGTTGCCCTTCAACTCATAGCCTGCCTCTTTGAAGAGCCCGATAGCCTTTCTCAGATTTTCGCGAAATTTGGCGGGCGTACCTCCGACCGGATTGACATAGGGCTCGGTAAACACTGTCGGTGGAACCAGATCCTTGACCTCATTGAGAATTTCAAGCTCCTTGCCCTCCGGCAGGCCGGATGAGGCCAGTTCCGACCCGTAGAAATAACTGCTGATGCGCTGGTATTGGTCAAAAAAGATGGTCCGGTTCAATTCCTCGAAATCAAAGGCATAATTGAGCGCTTCGCGCACGCGCTCGTCCTTGAACTTGTCGCGGCGCATATTGGGGATGAAGCCGACCATCACGCCGGAAGAACGATAATCATTGTCAGGCGTCTCGCGCTTGATCCGGCCATCTTTTACAGCTGGAAAGTCATAAGATGTCGCCCAGCGCTTGGCTTCGTTCTCCGCCCAGAAATCGGTGTCGCCGCCGCGAAAGGCTTCGAACTCGACATTGCGATCCGCATAATAGGTATAGTCAATGACGCCAAAATTGTTGGTGCCGACATTGACGTTGATATCCTTGCCCCAGTAATCGTCACGCAGTTCATAGGTGATCTTCGATCCCGGAATGATATTGGAAATACGGTAAGGCCCCGAACCCATCACCGGCTCCAATGTGGTTCTCGAAATGTCGCGCGGCTTGCCGTCAGGGCCGGCAGCCTCCCACCAATGCTTCGGCACGATTTGCAACTGGCCTATGATCAGCGGCAATTCACGGTTTCCCTTCTCGTCGAAGCGGAAGGTAACTTCATATTCGCCGGTCTTTTCGGCGCTTGTCACATGGTTGTAATAGGTGGCCACGCGCGGGCTCAATTCCTTTGATTTTTCAAAGGAAAACACCACGTCATCCGCCGTTACCGGTGTTCCGTCGGCAAATCGCGCTTCCTTGCGCAGCCGGAAACTCACCCAGGAAATATCCTCCGGCCAGTCCATGGCTTCAGCCAGCAGGCCATAGGAGGTGGAAATCTCGTCCAGCGAGGATTTCAGCAGGGTCTCAAAGACCAGATTGAGGCCGACGCCGACACTGCCTTTCGCCAAGAGCGGGTTGAGCGTGTCGAAGGTATCAAATTGCGAAAGCCGCAGTTTGCCGCCCTTGGGCGCTTGCGGATTGACATAGTCGAAATCCGCAAAGCCTGGCTGATATTTAGGGGTGCCGGACGACGCTATGGCAATGCGCCAGTTGAGCGTGGAAGGCGTTTCATCTGCCTGGGCAACGTTAAAAGGCAAAAGCAGTGCGGCGAGGGCGACAATCCGGATCAACCGCCTGCTTTGTATTCTCATGACATATTCCCCTGAACTTGCTGATTTGCACCAGAATAGGGAAAATAAAGGCAATTGAAAGGGCAAATGCCCGCCAACATCTATCGTTGCGATACTTCCTCAAGTTCAATGAGCGTGCCAAAGAAATCCTTCGGATGCAGGAAAAGCACCGGATTGCCATGGGCGCCGGTCTTCGGGGCGCCATCTCCCAGAATTCGCGCGCCGCCGGCCGTCAACTGGTCGCGGGCCGCGATGATATCATGGACCTCGTAGCAGATGTGATGCATGCCGCCATCGGGATTCTTGGCCAGGAAAGCAGCGATCGGCGACTTTTCCCCCAAAGGTTCGAGCAGTTCGATCTTTGTGTTTTCCAACTGCACGAAAACCACGGTGACGCCGTGTTCCGGCAGGGCTTGCGGTTGGCTGACGGCGGCTTTCAGCGCGTCGCGATACCGCGCCGTGGCAAGGGTCAGATCCGGTACTGCGATGGCGATATGATTGACGCGTCCGAGCATGTTCAGCCTCATTCGTTCCTGAGCCGGCCTTCGACCAGATCAATGACGGCGCGGGCCGCATCGATCACATTGGTCCCCGGTCCGAAGATTGCCGCAACCCCGTGCTCAAGCAGGAAATCATAATCCTTGCGCGGAATCACTCCGCCGCAAACCACGATGATATCCGACCTGCCCTTGGCTTTCAGGCATTCGACCAATTCAGGCATCAGCGTCATGTGGCCGGCCGCCAGCGACGAGACGCCAACCACCCGCACGTCCTCGGCAATGGCAAGATCGGCGGCTTCCTGGGGAGTCTGGAACAGTGGACCGGGCACGACATCAAAGCCGATGTCGCCAAAGGCCGAGGCGATCACCTTGGCGCCCCGGTCATGGCCGTCCTGGCCAAGCTTGGCAACGAGAATGCGAGGCGCCTTGCCTGACTTTTCGACCTGCTTCTTGAGCCGGCTAACGATCATCTTGTATTCGGGATCATCCTGGCTTGCTTCGCCGTAGACGTCATGAACCACTTCGGGTTCCGCCTTGTGATCGCCGAAAACGATCCGCATCGCATCTGAAATTTCGCCGACTGTCGCCCGCGCCCGCGCCGCGTCAACGGCGGCAGCCAGCAGATTGCCCTGGCCGGTCCGGGCGACCTCGCTCAATGCTGCGAGTGCTGCGGCGCATTTGCCGGTGTCCCTGAGCGCCCTCGTCTTTTCGAGACGCTTGATCTGGGAAAGCCGGACGGCGCGATTGTCGATATCGAGCGTGTCGATCGAGGCCTCTTCATCCAGCCTGTATTTGTTGACGCCGACAATCACATCTTCGCCGCGATCGACAGCGGCCTGTTTGCGGGTGGCGGCCTGTTCGATCAGGCGCTTGGGCAGGCCCGTCTCAATGGCCTTTGTCATGCCGCCCATCGCCTCGATTTCCTCCATCAGCGCCCAGGCCTTGTCGGCCAGTTCATTGGTCAGGCTCTCGATATAGTAAGAACCGGCCAGCGGATCGGCGACATGGGTGATGCCGGTTTCGTGCTGCAGGATCAATTGCGTGTTGCGCGCAAGCCGTGCCGAAAATTCGGTGGGTAGCGCGATTGCCTCGTCAAAGGAATTGGTGTGCAGCGATTGCGTGCCGCCGAGCGCCGCGCTCATCGCCTCATAAGCGGTACGGATGATGTTGTTATAGGGGTCCTGCTCCTGCAGCGACACACCGGAGGTCTGGCAATGGGTGCGCAGCATCAGCGAGGATGGCTTTTTCGGATTGAACTCGGTCATGATCCGCGACCACAGCATGCGGGCGGCACGCAGCTTGGCGACCTCCATGAAGAAATTCATGCCGATGGCAAAGAAGAAGGAAAGCCGGCCGGCAAAGGCATCGACATCCAGGCCCTTGGAAAGGGCGGCCCGGACATATTCGCGGCCATCGGCCAATGTAAAGGCCAGTTCCTGCAACAGCGTCGAGCCCGCCTCCTGCATGTGATAGCCGGAGATCGAGATCGAATTGAATTTCGGCATCTCGGTGGCGGTGAACGCAATGATGTCGGCAACGATCCGCATCGAGGCTTCCGGTGGATAGATATAGGTGTTGCGAACCATGAACTCCTTGAGAATGTCGTTCTGGATCGTGCCGGAAAGCTCTGCCCGGGGCACTCCCTGTTCTTCACCGGCAACAATGAAGCTGGCCAGAACCGGGATGACGGCGCCATTCATCGTCATTGATACGCTCATCTGGTCGAGCGGTATCCGGTCAAACAGGATCTTCATGTCCTCGACGCTGTCAATCGCCACGCCGGCCTTGCCGACATCGCCGGTGACGCGGGGATGGTCGCTGTCATAACCGCGATGGGTTGCGAGATCAAAGGCGACCGAGAGCCCTTTCTGGCCGGCCGCCAGCGCCTTGCGATAAAAGGCGTTGCTTTCTTCGGCCGTTGAAAATCCGGCATATTGGCGGATCGTCCAGGGCCGGCCGGCATACATGGTCGCCCGTGGTCCGCGGGTGAAGGGCGCAAGGCCAGGCAGGGTATCGAGCCGGCTCTGGTCGGGCAGGTCATCGACTGTGTATAGCGGCTTGACATCAATGCCTTCAGGCGTGTGCCAGATCAGCTTGTCGACATTGTCGCCCTGTTCTTTTTGGGCGAGCCTGCGCCAGTCGGCTATTGTCTTGGCATCGGTCATCTTGCTGCCTCTCTGGTCACGGTCCTGCAACCGTGTTTCTCAACTGTTGGTCCAATCGCTGCATTATTGGCGCACAGCGGCAAAGCGTGCCTCACAAGGCGAAGCGCCATCATTCAAATTCCATGATCAGTTCGTCGACCGCCAGGCTCTGGCCCTTGGCGACTGTAATGCGGATCACGACCGAGCGCTTTTCAGCCCGCAGCACATTTTCCATCTTCATGGCTTCCACGGTGGCCAACGCCTGGCCTGCCTCGACGCTTTCGCCGGCTTCCACCAGCAGCGAGGTGATGATGCCCGGCATCGGACAAAGCAGCATTTTCGACGTATCGGGCGCCACCTTCACCGGCATCCAGCGCGACAGTTCTTCCACCCTCTTTGAACGAACGGTGACGAAAAGGTCGGCGCCATGCCAGCGCAACCGCCAGCCGGTTGCCGATCGGGCGATCTTTACCCCGTATTTCTTGCCGTCGACGCTAAACAGCGCGTGGCTCATTCCCGGCGTCCAGTTGCTGGCAATTTCGTGGGCTATATTATCCTCAAAAGTCACCGTGGCGGAAATGTCGCCCAGAGCAATGGAAAGCGGAAAAGCCTCGCCATCGATATTGGCAGTCCATTTGTCGGCCAGTTTGCGCTTGTGATTGGCAATGGTGCCGGAGATCATAACCTTGCGCGCTTCATCGCTGACATGGGCAAAAGCCGCAATCGCGGCCATCACCCGGTTTTGATCAGGACCAAGCGTAACGCCCGCAAAGCCATCCGGCCATTCCTCGGCTATGAAGGCGGTGGTGATGTTGCCGGAGCGAAAGCGCGGATGGGCCATGACAGCGGACAGGAAGGGCAGGTTATGGCCGATGCCCTCGACCTCGAAATTGTCAAGCGCCGTGCTCATGGCTTCAATGGCTTCGATCCGGCTCGGCGCCCAGGTGCAGAGCTTGGCGATCATCGGATCATAATACATCGAGATTTCGCCGCCTTCCACTACGCCGGTATCGTTGCGGACGATGGCGCCATCCTGCTGGCGGCCTTCGAGGGGCGGGCGATAACAGGTCAGACGCCCGATCGAGGGCAGGAAATTGCGGTAGGGATCTTCGGCATACAGCCGGCTTTCAATCGCCCAGCCATCAAGCTTGACCTCGTCCTGGCTGATCTTCAGCTTCTCGCCCGAGGCCACGCGGATCATTTCCTCGACAAGGTCGATGCCGGTGATCAATTCGGTCAAGGGATGTTCGACCTGAAGCCTGGTATTCATTTCGAGAAAGTAGAAGTTCCGCGCGCCATCGACGATGAATTCCACCGTGCTTGCCGAGAAATAGCCGACAGACTGGGCAAGAGCGACGGCCTGTTCGCCCATCGCCTTGCGGGTCGGCGCATCAATGAAGGGGGACGGCGCCTCCTCGACGACTTTCTGGTTGCGTCGCTGGATGGAGCATTCCCGTTCGCCCAGATAAAGGCAGGTTCCATGCTGGTCGCCCAGCACCTGGATCTCGATATGGCGCGGGTCGGTGACGAATTTTTCTATGAAGATCCGGTCGTCGCCAAAGGAGTTCATCGCCTCGTTTTTGGAAAGCTGGAAGCCCTCGCGCGCTTCGGCATCGTTGAAGGCTATGCGCATGCCCTTGCCGCCGCCGCCGGCCGAGGCCTTGATCATCACCGGATAGCCGATTTCGCCGGAAATCTTCACCGCCTCGTCCGCATCAGCAATCAAGCCCATATATCCAGGCACGGTCGACACACCGGCCTGTTTGGCAAGCTTCTTGGAGGTGATCTTGTCGCCCATCGCCTCGATGGCGCCGACCGGCGGGCCGATGAAGATGATGCCTTCGGCGTCAAGCCGTTCGGCGAATGCCCGGTTTTCCGACAAAAAGCCGTAGCCGGGATGAACCGCATCAGCGCCGGTCTGCTTGACCGCCGCAACGATCCTGTCCATCACCAGATAGGATTGCGAGGAGGGCGACGCGCCGATATGGACGGCCTCGTCTGCCTGTTTGACATGCTGGGCGTCACGGTCGGCATCAGAATAGACGGCAACGGTCTTGATGCCCATTTTTTTGGCCGACCGAATGACCCGACAGGCAATTTCGCCGCGATTGGCTATGAGGATTTTCTTGATCATCTGTTTTTCCTCACAATGGCATCGTGTCATGCTTGCGCCAGTGGCTGTCCTGGCGCTTGTTTTTCAGCATGGCGAAGGCCCTCGCGATCCGCTTGCGGGAGGAATGCGGCATGATGACTTCGTCGATGAAACCGCGTTCTGCAGCCACGAAGGGATTGGCAAAGCGGGCTTCGTATTGGCGGGTGCGCTCGGCGATTTTATCCGCATCGCCCAGTTCGGAGCGGTAGAGAATTTCAGTTGCGCCCTTGGCGCCCATCACGGCGATTTCAGCCGTCGGCCAGGCATAGTTGACATCTGCGCCGATATGTTTTGACGCCATCACGTCATAGGCGCCGCCATAGGCCTTGCGGGTAATCAGGGTGACCATCGGCACGGTCGCCTGGCTATAGGCAAACAGCAATTTTGCGCCGTGCTTGATGACGCCGTTATATTCCTGCGCGGTGCCCGGCAGGAAGCCCGGCACATCGACAAGGGTCAGCAGCGGAATATTGAAGGCATCGCAGAAGCGGACGAATTTGGCGGCCTTGCGTGAGGAATCAATGTCGAGGCAACCGGCCAGCACCATGGGCTGGTTGGCGACCACGCCGACCGTCGAGCCTTCGATGCGGATATAGCCGGTCAGGATATTGCCGGCGAAATCCTTCTGGATTTCATAAAAATCACCCTCGTCGGCAATGGCAGAGATGAGTTCGCGCATGTCGTAGGGCTTGGCGGCGCTGTCGGGCACCAGTGTATCAAGCCGCTTTTCAAGCCGGGCGGGATCATCAAAGAAGGGACGCTCGGGCGGCGCCTGGCGATTGTTGAGCGGCAGGAAATCAAACAGGTCGCGGATTTTCAACAGCGCTTCGATGTCATTGTCAAAGGCGCCGTCGGCGACAGAGGATTTGGTCGTGTGGGTCTTGGCGCCGCCGAGATCCTCCGCCGTGACGATCTCGTTGGTCACCGTCTTGACCACGTCCGGCCCGGTCACGAACATGTAGGACGAACCGCGCACCATAAAAATGAAATCGGTCATGGCCGGTGAATAGACCGCGCCGCCGGCGCAAGGCCCCATGATCAACGAGATTTGCGGAATGACGCCGGATGCCTCGGCATTGCGGCGAAACACTTCCGCATAGCCTGCCAAAGAGGCGACCCCTTCCTGGATGCGCGCGCCGCCTGAATCGTTGATGCCGATCACCGGCGCGCCGTTCTTGACGGCCATGTCCATGATCTTGCAGATCTTCTGGGCATGGGTTTCCGACAGCGACCCGCCCAGCACGGTGAAATCCTGCGAAAAGACATAGGCGAGCCGACCGTTGATGGTTCCCCAGCCCGTGACCACGCCGTCGCCGGGCACTTTCTGGTTTTCCATGCCGAAATCGGTGCAGCGATGGCTGACATACATGTCGTATTCTTCAAACGAGCCTTCATCGAGCAGAACGTCAATGCGTTCGCGCGCCGTCAGCTTGCCCTTGGCATGTTGGGCCTCGATGCGCTTTTCGCCGCCGCCCATCCGGGCCGCCTGCCGACGCTCCTCCAACTGATCGAGAATATCGAGCATTCAGTCTCCCCCCAACACAAACTTTATTGTTCAGGGTTCTAGCGCTTTCACGGACCAAACAAAACACTTGAACGTGCAAACATGTTGTGTTTACAAATATAGATATTGAAAATTGCGAATTTGCAAAATGGCCACTGGCAAACTGTATATCGGCAAGAACATCCGGGACCTGCGTCTGACCCACAAGGCGACGCAGGCGCAATTTGCCGATCGCATCGGCATATCCGTCAGCTACCTCAACCAGATCGAAAACAACCAACGACCGGTTTCGGCATCGGTGCTTCTGACGCTGGCGGAAAAATTCAAGCTCGATCTTTCCGAAATCGACACCAGCGAAAGCAGCCGTCTGCTTTCGGCGCTGACCGAAGCCCTGACGGACCCGATCTTTTCGGCTTTTTCACCCAGCCAATATGAAATCAAGCTGGTCGCGCAGAATGCGCCGGAAATCGCCCATTCGCTGATTGCCGGCCATCAGGCCTATCGCCACAAGAGCGAGCAATTGGCAAGCATGGACGATACGCTCGGCCGGACAACGGAAATGTCCGGGTCGACGCCCTATGAGGAAGTCCGGGATTTCTTTCATTTCGTTGACAATTATGTCCATGAGGTCGACATGGAGGCCGAGGCGCTGGCCGCCCGACTGGGTATTGGCGACGGCGACCCGGCTGCAATCCTGACAGCTTACGCTGAAAAGCAATTCGGCATCCGGATAGTTCGCGGGGCCCGCAATGAAGGCATCATCCGCCACTTTGACGCCAAGGCGCGGATCCTTGCCCTGAGTCCCGATCTTTCCCCCGCCACCCAGAGTTTTCAGATCGCGCTGCAAATTGCCCAGATGAGCATTGGCGACCTGGTCGAGCGCACCGTGCAATCAACATCTTTCCGCACACCCGAAGCCCGCGAGATCTGCAAGATCGGATTGCACAATTATTTCGCCGGCGCGCTGATGCTGCCCTACAGGATATTTGCCGAAGCCGCCCGCGAATTGCGCCATGACATCGATCTGCTCAGCGTCCGTTTCGGGGCCAGCCTGGAACAGGTCTGCCACCGTCTCAGCACATTGCAAAGAAAAGGCGAGAAAGGCGTGCCGATCTTTTTTGCCAAGGTCGACAGGGCCGGCAATATCACCAAACGCCACAGCGCCGCCAAGCTGCAATTTGCGCGCTACGGCGCCGCCTGCCCGCTCTGGAACGTTCATCGCGCTTTCGAGCAAGGCGGGGAAATCAACCGTCAACTGGCCGAGACGCCGGATGGCGTGCGCTATCTGTGCCTGTCAATCATGATTACCAAGGGCGAGCGCGGCTTTCGCGGGCTTCGCCAACACTACGCCTTGGCTTTGGGCTGCGAAATTTCCTATGCGGACAATTTCGTCTATGCCGACGACATGGATCTCGGCAACCAGTCTTCCTATGATCCGATCGGGATTTCCTGCCGGATCTGCGAACGGTCGGACTGCCCGAGCCGGGCAGTCCCTCCACTCAAGGGTCATATCGAGATTGCGCACAATATCCGCAACATTCTGCCCTACAGCCTGAAATGAAACTCTAACCCTTTGTTTTACGCATTCACGGACGGAAAACCGCGTCACACTTTTCCTGGAAATGCTCTGGCAGGCAGCCGAACAGGACTATTCGCCATAGGGTATCCAGATGTTTTTCACATCGGTGGCCCGACGCAGGAAGTTGGCCCCTTCCGCTTCAACCGGATTGGACCAGTTGATCGCCCTGCCGTAATCCACGAAGGTGCGCTTGAGATTGCCGGCGGAAAGCTTTTCCACCATGGTGGAGAGTTCCGGTGAGCCGAAGGCCCACAAGGCTTCGACATCATTGTGGGCGGCCAGCGTCTTGGCCAGTTCCATCGACGAACCAGTGACGATATTGACCACGCCTGCGGGAACATCTGAGGTTTCCAGAACCGAATAGAAATCGGTCGCAGCCAGCGGCCAGATTTCGCTGGGCACCGCGACCACACGATTGCCTGTGGCAAGCAGCGGCGCAATCAGCGAAACAAGCCCCAGCAGCGGTGCTTCCGGCGGGCAGACAACGCCGACCACGCCTTGCGGTTCCGGCATTGCCAGCGCCACCCCACGTAGCGGCGGCGCGTGCACAACGCCTTCATATTTATCGGCCCAGGCGGCATAGCTGAACAGGCGCTGGATGGAGTGCTCGACTTCCTGCCGGCCTGCGGCCAGGCTGACGCCGGTCATCGCCGAGATCCGGTTGGCAAAGTCTTCCGTGCGCGCAGAGAGATTTTCGGCAATGTAGAAAAGGATCTGGGCCCGGTTGTGGGCTGTCGCACTGGACCAGCCTGAGGCCGCGCGCGCAGCAGCAACCGCATTGCGGATATCCTTGCGATTGCCTTCGCCCGCTTCACCGACGATCTTGCCCTTGGGCGAGACCACCGGACGGGAATAATTGCCGTCCGGCCGGGCCTGTTTGCCGCCGACAAACAATTTGGCGGTCCGGTCGATCTCCGGCATGGAAAAATCACCGGCGACCTGGCGCAGCGCAGGGGTCGCAATGGCGTTGCGGAGTTTCAGCTGGCTCCAGGCCTTGGGCTTGAGATATTCATAACAGCCTTCCTTGCCGCCTTCGCGGCCAAAGCCGCTTTCCTTCTTGCCGCCAAAGCCTGCGGCGGCGTCAAACATGTTGGTGCCGTTGACCCAGACGACGCCCGAGGCAACTTTCGCACCGACATAGAGCGCAAGCCCGATCGTCTCGCTCCAGACGCTGGCCGCAAGGCCGTAGCGGGAATGATTGGCAAGCTGGATGGCTTCGTCCGGCGTCCGGAACGTGGAAGCAACAGCCACCGGCCCGAATATCTCCTCATGGGCGACAATGGACGTCACGGGAACATTGGTCAGAAGCGAGGGCAGCACATAACAGCCGCCGGTCGGCAGATCGATCGGCGCCTGGTGCAATTCGGCGCCATCGGCCACGCCCTGGGCCACCATGGCGCGGATGCGCTCGACCTGCACCGGCGCGACGATGGCGCCCATGTCGATGCATTTGTCGAGCGGATTGCCGACCCTGAGGCTCGCCATGCGGCGGATCAGGCGCTTGTAGAAATCTGGAGCCACGACTTCCTGCACCAGGATTCTCGATCCCGCGCAGCAGACCTGGCCCTGATTGAACCAGATGGCATCGACCACGCCTTCAACCGCGCCGTCGAGATCGGCATCGTCAAAGACGATGAAGGGCGACTTGCCGCCCAGTTCCAAAGTCAGCGACTTGCCGCTGCCTGCTGTCTTTTCACGGATGATGCGGCCGACTTCGGTGGAGCCGGTAAAGGCGATCTTGTCGACATCGGGATGATCGACGATCAGCGCGCCGGTCTCGCCTTCGCCGGTAACGATGTTGAGAACACCGGCGGGAAGGCCCGCGGCGGCGGCAAGTTCAGCAAACAGCAGCGCGGTCAGGGGTGTGAATTCAGCCGGTTTAAGGACCACCGTATTGCCCAGCGCCAGAGCCGGCGCAACTTTCCAGGCCAGCATCAGGAAGGGGAAGTTCCAGGGAATGATCTGGCCGACGACGCCGACCGGCTTCTGGTCGGCAAATTCGCTTTCCTGCAATTGCGCCCAGCCGGCATGATAATAGAAGTGCCGGGCGGCTAGCGGAATGTCGATATCGCGCGTCTCGCGGATCGGCTTGCCATTGTCGAGCGCCTCGATCACCGCAATCAGGCGGCCGTGACGCTGGATCATCCGGGCAAGCGCATAAAGATGGCGGGCGCGGGCATGGCCGGGCAGCTTTGACCAGGGAACCTGCGCCTTGCGGGCGGCGGCGACGGCGGCATCGACATCGGCCTTGTTGCCTGCGGCAACCTTGGCCAGCAGCGTGCCGGTGGCCGGTTCAAACGTATCCACCGACTTGCCGGAGGCGGCAGGGGCGAATGCGCCATTGATGAAATGGCCGAAACGGGACTCATGGCGCTTCAGCCAGGTCCGGGCTTCATTGTCTGATTCCGGGGCGGGTCCGTAGGACATTTCGTCGAAGAATTTTGCGACTGACATGGTCTTATCCGATCGGGTGTCTGTTGAAAGCGGAATAGGCGCCGGTGATGTGGTGCTCAAGCTGGCGCTCGATATCGGCAAGCAGGCTAGATGCGCCAATACGGAAGAGGTCGGGCTCAAGCCATTCGCGGCCCAATTCGTCCTTCATGAGAAACTGGTAGTTGAGAATGTCCTTGGCCGTCGAAATGCCCCCGGCCGGCTTGTAGCCGACCCTTATCCCGGTACGGTCGTGGTAGGCGCGGATCATCCTGAGCATGACAAGGGTCACCAGCAGCGTGGCATTGACGCCTTCCTTGCCGGTGGAAGTCTTGATGAAATCAGCGCCCGCCATCATGCAGACAAGCGAGGCGCGGGCGACATTGCGCAGGGTCTTCAGATCGCCGGTGGCAAGGATCGCCTTGACATGGGCGTCACCGCAGGCGGCGCGATATTCCTGCATTTCCTGGTAAAGCGCCTGCCAGTTGCCGGTCAGGACGTGCTCGCGGGTAATGACGATATCGATCTCGCGGGCGCCGTCGGCGACAGAGGCGGAAATCTCGCGCAGTTTGGTTTCATGGGGCGCAAGGCCGGCCGGAAAGCCGGTCGAGACGGCGGCGACCGGGATGCCGGTGCCGTCAAGCGCTTCTACTGCCGTGGCGACAAACCGGTGATAGACGCAAATGGCTCCGGTGGTGATGGATCGGTCTCCCATGCCAAGAGCCTCAAGCAGGTCCTGGCGGATCGGGTGGGCGGCCTTGGCGCAAAGCCGCTTGACGCGACCGGCGGTATCATCGCCGTTCAAGGTGGTCAGATCGATGCAGGTCACCGCCTTGAGCAGCCATCCGGCCTGGGCGTCCTTCTTGACCGTTCGCCTGCCGGGAAGCGACGCTACCCGCCGTTCGCCTGCAGAAAGATTGACGCGCTGTTCGTTGACCCAGCCGAGGTCAAGCTCCATGCCCGGATTGCGGGGCCAGCCATGGTTGGCTTGATGGCCCGGATTGGTGTTGGCCGGCATTTCCAAGGAAACCTCCCGTTCGGATTGGCCAGTAACAGGCCCTCCGCCGTGTTTGTTATATTATTCACATTTGTTGTTATTATTGTCTCATCATTTCGAACATTGGTCAATGCTCAATCTACCGAAGTTGCGGCCTCGGTTTTATGCCCCAATTCAGTGCCGCCCGTTTCGGTGATGATCGCTTCGAAAGCGGATGCCGGGTTGATGAAGGCCGGCTTGACCTTGCCGATTTTCGAGGAATCCAGCACCAGATAGGATGTCTGCGCCAGCGCCATCGCCTTCTGCTTGACGACGGCTTCGTGAAAATGCGCGCAGGTCGCCCCACGCGCTTCGTCAAGCCCGGCGGCCGAAATGAAGGCGGCGTTGAGGCCGATCTGGCCCAACAGGTCCAGCCCTTGCTGTCCTGAGAAAGAAGCGGATGCCGGATGATAGAGGCCCCCCAGCAAAATCAAGCGGATGGAAGGATTCTTGCTGAGGCGGTCGGCGATGTTGAGCGCATAGCAGACAACCGTCAGCGGCATGCCGGCAGGCAGCAGTTCCGCCAGGTTCATCATCGTGGAGCCGCAATCGATGAAGATGGTCTCATCGGGCCGGACCAGGCGCAGCGCATGCTGACAGGCAATGCGCTTGTCGTTGGCATGGCTGTCGGCGGCCGTAGCCAATTCATAGGGACCTTCGCCGCCCGACAGCATCAGATGGCCGCCGAAAAAACCAAAACGCCCCGGCGCCGCACCGACATCGCGGCGGATGGTCATCTCCGACACGCCGAGCATCTGTGCGGCGTCACGCAGATGCAGAACGCCTTTTTCAGCCAGCGCCCGCGCCAATATGTCCAGTCTCTCGCTCTTGCGTCCGGCCATTTTTGAAATCCCTGATCCGCTAATGCCCGCCATCATCCGGGCATCGGCAGGCGCGGTCAAGGAAAATGTTGTGATTTTAACATTTGCGTTATCAGGCCAGGCTGCGGGCAATCCTGAGGATCGTCTTGATTGCCATGTCGGCATCTTCTTCGGCCATGTCGAAAGAACCGGCCTGGAAGCGGATCGCCGTCTGTCCGTCAACCTTGGTCTGGGTCAGATAGATGGTGCCGTCATCATTGACGGCGTTGACCAAAGCGATTGCGCGCGCATCAGGATCGCCCCCACCGCGCTGGCGGAATGAGAACAGCGACAGGACAGGCTCGGTGACGATTTCAAAATCGGGCTCGCGCCGCAACGCATCGGCGACCTTGGCCGACCATGCGACATGGTTGCGGATGATTGTGCGCAGGCCTTCCAGCCCGTGATGGCGAAGCAGGAACCACAATTTCAGCGCCCTGAACCTGCGGCCCAGCGGCACCGACCACTCCGAATAATTGATCACCCCGTCACGCCCGTGGGTCTTCAGATATTCCGGTTTGATGGCCAAAGTGGCGACCAGGTCATCGGGATTGCGGACGAACTGGATCGAGCAGTCAAATTGCGCGCCCAGCCATTTGTGCGGATTGAAGACGATGGAATCCGCCCGCTCAACACCGGCCCAAAGATGCCTGAATTCAGGGCAGATCATCGCGGACCCCGCCCAAGCGGCATCGACATGCACCATCAGGCCTTCGGCGTGGGCGATGTCGATGACCTTGCCGATATCGTCGCAGGCCCCGACGCTGGTGCCGCCGGTGCAGGCAATGACCCCGGCCGGCAGATAGCCTTTGGCCCGGTCCGCCTTGATGGCCTCGGCCAGTTTTGTGATATCCATGCCACGCCCGGGTCCCGAGACGGGAATGCGGACGAGATTGTCAGCGCCGATACCGGATATCCATATTGCTCGATCAATCGAAGTATGGACTTCGCCGGAGGCATAGATACGCAGTGTCTTCTGGCCGGCCAGGCCTTCTGTGTTGCCCTTGAAGGACAAGGCTTTTTCGCGCATGACGAGGACGGCCGCAAGGGTGGCGGTGGAAGCCGAATCCTGGATGACGCCGGTGAAATCGGCCGGCAGACCCAATGACTGGCGCATCCAGTCCATCACCTTGGTCTCAAGTTCGGTTGCGGCCGGCGATGTCTGCCACAGCATGCACTGGGCCGCCATGGCAGTGACCAGATATTCCGCCACCACCGAGGCAGGCGCCGCATTGGCCGGAAAATAGGCGAAGAAACGGGGATGCTGCCAATGCGTCATGCCCGGAACGATAATGTCCTGGAAATCGGCGAAGATGCCGTCCATCGACTCGCCGGTCTCGGGCGGATGATCGGCAATCCGGGCGGCAATGTCGCCGGGTCTGGTCTGGGCGCGAACGGGCAAGTCGCGCAGGCTGGCGCGATAGGAAACGCCCCAGTCGGCCGCTTTTGCCGACCACGCTCGAAACTCTGCTTCATTCATGCCTCTGCCCTCTTTGAATTTGCCGGTCAGGTCAGCGCCGATTTCAGTACGAAATCAGGGTTTGCGACCTGGGCCTTGGTCAGGTTCTTGCCGGACTCCAGAATTTTGCGGGTCAGCATATAGGTTGCCGCATCATTGAGGCAGTCGGCTGCCAAGAGTTCATCGCCGCGGAAATAGAAATGCGAATGTGCGCCTTCGCGCGGTCCTGCCCGGGTGAGCACGGCATCATAGCCTGTATTCAGGCCCGCGATTTGCAGTTTCAGATCATATTGATCCGACCAGAACCAGGGAACCGGCCTGTAAGCGAGGTTCTGGCCGGCAATATTGGCGGCGACCAGCGCGCCCTGGTCATTGGCGTTCTGCACGCTTTCAAGCCTGATCCGGTTGTCCTTGTAGGGAAATGCCGCGCAGTCGCCGGCCGCAAATATCGCCGGATCTTCGGTGCGCAGATATTCATCGACGACAATGCCGTTATCGACCAGAAGGCCGGCATTGGCAGCCAGCGCCGTATCGGGAAACACGCCGATCCCGGTCAGGATGAAATCGGCCGGAATGACTTCGCCGCCCTCGACGGCCACGCCATTGGCCAATCCATCGTCCTGCGTTATCCGCGAGATCTTGACGTTTTCAATGATGGTGACGCCATGCGCCTGATGAAGCGCGCGGATGTCGTCTGCGGTCTGCGCGGCGGCAACGCGCCTGAGGATGCGTTCGGCGGCCTCCAGAACCGTGACCTCGACACCCTTCTTGCGCGCTTCCGAAGCCGCTTCAAGGCCGATATAACCGCCGCCGATCACCACCAGCCTGCGACCTTCCTTCATCTCCTTCATCAGGAGATTGGCGTCAGCCAGATCGCGCATGGTGTAGACATTGGGCAAGTGTCCGCCGATTTCCTCGGGCAATCGGCGAGGGCGCGCACCGGTGGCCAGCACGAGGTGATCATAGGAAATCGCCTCTCCGCCCGACAGGCTGACAGTCTTGCCGCGCCGGTCGATGGCGGCGGCGAATTCGCCGCGCTTCAGGATGATCCGGTTGTCCTCAAACCAGCTTTCCGGCCTTAACAGGATCTGGTCGAGCGTTGATTTTCCCGACATATAGGCTTTGGAAAGCGGCGGGCGGTGATAGGGAATTTCCGGGTCGGAACTGATGATGGTGATCTCTGCCTCCGGATCGAGCGTCCGCAATCTTGCCGCAAGACCTATGGCTGCGTGGCTCCCGCCAACGATCACTGTCTTTTCCATTTCAACCTCCCACGAGCCAAAGCTGCCTGTATGATGCGCTGTGAACGACATCAGCCTTGTAGTTCAACTGGCGATGAAGCGGGAGGCTAAAAGCGGCATCACCACACAAAAGTTCGAAAATTGATCAGCCCGCCGCCACCGGTGAATGGATCGTTTCAAGCCTTGATGCGCGCCATGGTGGGATCATAAAGCGGCTGCATGTGGACGTGGCAAGCAATTCGCTCGGTCGCCACTTCAAGTTCATAGAGGCCTGAAAGGACATAGTCTTCCGTCACGCCTTCGGGGTTGCGGACGTAACCATAGCCGATCGACTTGCCGATCGTGTAGCCGAAGCCGCCCGAAGTCAGCCAGCCTGCGCGCTTGCCATTGCGATAAATGGTTTCGCGTCCCAGCAGAACCACATCGGGGTCATCGACGGTGAAGCAGGCCAGCATCTTCTTGACGCCATGTTCAACCTGGGCGGCAATGGCATTGCGGCCCTTGAAAGGCTTGCCGGATTTCATCTTGACAGCCCAGCCCAGTCCGGCTTCCATCGGCGTATGGTCGGGGCCGATGTCGGACCCCCAGGCCCGGTATCCCTTCTCCAGCCGGCAGCTCTCAATCGCCCGGTAGCCGGCATTGGCAAGGCCGAAATCGCCGCCCGCCTGCATCAGCGCGTCATAGACCGCAGTCGCATATTCGACCGGCAGATGCAGTTCATAGCCGAGTTCGCCGACATAAGTGACGCGCAAGGCGCGAACCGGACAGCCGGCAATGCCGATGGTCCTGACTTTGCCAAAGGGGAAATCGGCATTGGAAAGCGGGGCCCTTGTCACGCGTTCCAGAACCTTGCGCGCATTGGGTCCCATCAGTGAAAGCACCGAATAGGATGAAGTGACATCGACCAATTCGGCATGCAGGCCATCGGGAATGTTCCTGGCGATCCAGTCGAAATCATGGGTGGCAAAGCCTGTGCCGGTGACGATGTAATATTCATCCTCAGAGATCCGCGCGCAGGTCAGGTCGCATTCGATGCCGCCCTTGTCGTTGAGCATCTGGGTATAGACCAGGCTGCCGGGCGCCTTGGCCACGTCATTGGCGGCAATATGGCTGAGCGCGGCTTCCGCATCGCGGCCCTTCAGGGCGAATTTGGCAAAGGAAGTCTGGTCGAAGATCACCGCTTTTTCACGCACGGCCTTGTGCTCGCGGCCAACGGCAGCAAACCAGTTCTGGCGACCGAAGCTGTAGTGATCCACCGGCTCTTCGCCGGCTTTGGAATCCGCAAACCAGTTGGGTCGCTCCCATCCCAGCTTTTCGCCAAAACAGGCGCCCTGCGCCTTGAGCCTGTCGTAAAGCGGCGACTTGCGGCAGGGCCGACCGGAGAGATTTTCCTCATGCGGCCAGGCCATGGTGTAGTGCTTGCCATAGGCCTCGTGGGTGCGGGTGCGGATCCAGTCGGTATCGAAATGCGGCCTGCCGAAACGGCGGATGTCGACGGGCCAGAGATCATAGGGCGGTTCGCCCTTGTGGACCCATTCAGCCAAAGCCATGCCGGCCCCGCCGCCGGACGCAATGCCGAAGGCGTTGAAGCCTGCACCGATGTAGAAATTGCTCAATTCAGGCGCTTCGCCAAGGATGAAATTTCCATCCGGCGTAAAGCTTTCCGGCCCGTTGATCAATTGCTTGATGCCGGCTGTTTCAAGCGCCGGCACGCGGCCGAGCGACAATTCCATGATCGGCTCGAAATGGTCGAAATCGGAATCCAGCAAGGTGTAGTGAAAGCCGTCGGGGATGCCGTCTTCGGCCCAAGCGACCGGATTGGGCTCATAGCCGCCCATCACCAGACCGCCCACTTCTTCCTTGTAGTAGGTCAGCCGGTCAGGATCGCGCAAAGTCGGCAGGTCGGAGGGAACGCCGAAAGGCTCGGTAATCATATATTGGTGCTGGACGGAAACCAGGGGCACATTGACGCCGAAGCGCGCGGCAAAGGCGCGGGTCCACTGGCCGGCGCAGACAATCACCTTTTCGCATTCGATCCGTCCGCGGTCGGTAATCACGGCCCGGATTTTTCCCTTGTCAAATTCGATGTCGATGACCGGCGTATCTTCAAAAATCTGTACACCGGCCTGACGTGCGCCGCGCGCCAAAGCCTGGGTGATGTCGGAAGGATTGGCCTGCCCGTCTGTGGGCAGGAAAGCGGCGCCCACCAGATCGTCGATGGTCATCAAAGGCCAGAGATCCTGTGCCTCCTTGGGGCTCAGCAAATGCATCTCAAGGCCGAAGGAATGGGCAGTGGTTGCCTGGCGCTTGACCTCGGTCCAGCGTTCCTGATTGCAGGCTGTGCGCAATCCGCCGTTCATTTTCCATCCCGTACCCAGCCCGGTTTCCGATTCCAGCCTTTTGTAGAGATCGACGGAATAGCCGAGCAACTGGGTGATGTTGGCGCTGGTGCGCAGCTGGCCGACGAGACCGGCGGCATGAAAGGTCGTGCCGGAGGTCAGCTTCTTTCGCTCCAGCAGCACGGTGTCTTTCCAGCCGAGCTTGCCCAGATGATAGGCGGTCGAACAACCGATAATGCCGCCGCCAATGATGACGGCCTTCGCTGAGCCTGGCAGTTCTTTCATTTCAGGGCCTCACAATCGGGAAAAGTTGTCATAGGCGCGCTCGAACCGTTCCCGGTTTTCGGCCGTATAGTTGGAATAATCGAAATCGATGCTGGAATGGATTTCCGAAATCATGCTCCACATCATTTCGCGCTGCAGGGAAGCACATTTCATGGCCTGGTAGCGCCGCCACAATCCGTCATCGACCGGCCTGTCAAAATAGGCCTCCAGCATGGCGCGCTCCTGGATGTCGGAGAGTCCATTGTTCGAAGCCAAGCCGCCGAGATCGAAAAGCGGCGAATTGAAGCCGGCATAATCCCAGTCGATCAGCCACAGCCGCTTGCCGTCATCAAGAAAATTAGCCGGCAAAAGATCATTGTGGCCAAAGACAATGTCAAAGGGGCCGGCGGCGGCTTCCAGGACAGCGGACCTTTCCAAAAGGCCCGGCAGCAATGCGGCATGCCGGCTTTGGCCTTCCAGAAGACTCGCGGCGTAATCGCGGATGACATGGAACACCCAGAAGATCATTGCCGGCCCGCGAAAATACCGGGGGATCTTGATGTGACAGTCACGGATCAGCGGCAGGATCCGCTCCAGATTTTCAGGCTTGGCCACGTCTTCGGCGCTCAGCGCCGCCGATTCTATATAATCCAGCACCAGCATGCCGGGCGCGCTGAATATGACGGCCGGAGACAGGCCGGCCGCATGGGCGGCGCGGCTGGAAGCCAATTCATTGGCGCGGCTGATATGATGGACGGGAATGTCGCTGCCCAACCGCACCACATAACGTCGCGATGCGTCGCTTACCAGGTAATTGCGATTGGTAATGCCGCCGCTCAGCGGCGAGATATTGATCGACCCGTTGAATATGCCGAGACCGGCAATCCTGTCGTTTATTCCGTCATCCGACATTCAAATCCCGCTCCAGGACATTTTTGGCGTGACAAATAATCCGTTCATCATGACAATGGATAAATAATGACGGGCTGGTTTTGGCTGCATTTGTGAAGCAAAATCCTGCAGATCGGGTCCTCTGTCAAGGGATTGCCACAAAAAACGCCACGATTGTGGGTTTTTGTTGAATATGCCTGTGCAGGATAGTATCTCGCACTCAAAAGCCGGGAGCAATATAGCATGGCGGGATCAGACCGCGAAGAGCCGCATGTCAGCCAACGTGAACATGAGATTCTGGAAGAGTTGCGGCTTTCCGGAGGTTCAAGCCGCATCCAGTTCCTTGCAGAAAGACTGAGCGTTTCGGAAGAAACCATCCGGCGCAATCTCAAGACCTTGCAGCAAAACGGCCTGGTCACCAAGGTGCATGGCGGCGTGCATTTGAAAAACATCGAGGACGAACAGCCGCTGCATTACCGGATGAATACCAATCCGGAGGCCAAGCGCAAGATCGCCGCGACCGTGGCCTCGATGATTTCCGATGGTGACCGCCTGTTTCTCGATATCGGCTCAACCACGGCCTATATCGCAGTCGCGCTGCAACGCCATCACAATCTCTTCATCGTCACCAATTCGATTTCAGTGGCCCACAGCCTCGCTACCCGCAATGCCAACCGGGTCTTTCTGGCCGGCGGCGAATTGCGCTCCCATGACGGCGGCACTTTCGGCGCTGAAGCGCATGCCTTTCTTGATCGGTTCAATCTGCAGCACGCCATCCTGTCGGTCGGCGCTGTTGATTCACGCTCCGGCTTCATGCTGCATGATCTTGAAGAGGCGGAATTGTCGCGGAATGCCCGCCGCCATGCCGAAACAAGCACGATTGTTGCCGACAGCCACAAATTCGGGCGCTCTGCTCCAATCATCATGGAGGACCCGTCGGTCTTTGACCGGATGGTCACCGACGCAACGCCGCCGGATGACATCTGCCGGATGCTCGCGGAAAATTCGGTCGAGCTTTTTGTCGCCGGCAGCACCCCGGTTTCCACGCTTGCTGCACGGCGCAGCGCCTGAAAGCCTTGCAGGACGCGGCGGGCATGGTTACACCTGTCTGACGGCAGGCAATGGCAGGAAGCAAGGGAGACGGCCAATGGCGCAGGATGCAAACACACAGCAATCGGGTCCGGCGAAGCTGGTCATCCGCAATATCGGCCTGTTATTGTCCGGCGCCATGGAAAATCCGATCCTCGATGCCGATACGATCATTTGTGACAATGGCCGCATCACTGCTTTCGGCCATGACAAGGATCTCGACAGCGAAGGCGCAACGACCATCATCGACGCGCATGGAACGGTTGTCGCTCCCGGCCTCATCGACAGCCATGTCCATCCGGTCGCCGGCGACTGGACGCCGCGGCAAAACCAGACCGGCTGGATTGACTCAACGCTCAATGGCGGCGTCACGACAATGATTTCGGCCGGCGAAGTGCATACGCCGGGCCGCCCGCGCGATATTGTCGGATTGAAGGCCATGGCCATTTCCGCCCAAAGGCAGTTTTCAAACTTCCGCGTCAATGGCGTCAAACTGCATGCCGGCGCGCCGGTCATCGAGCCTGGAATGACGGAGGCCGATTTCCGCGAACTGGCGTCAGCCGGGGTCAAGTTGCTTGGCGAAGTCGGGCTGGGCGGCGTCAAGGACGGGGCGAGTGCGCGGGAAATGGTGGCCTGGGCGCGCAAATACGGCATCCAGTCGACCATCCATACCGGCGGGCCTTCAATCCCCGGCTCAGGCCTGATCGGCGCCGATGTGGTGCTGGAAGCCGATACCGATGTCGTCGGCCACATCAATGGCGGCCATACCGCTTTGCCGGACAGTGAAATCCGTTGCATCTGCGAGGGCTGCAAGCGCGGGCTTGAGCTTGTCCATAACGGCAATGAGCGAGCCGCACTTTATACGCTGCGCACGGCGCAGGACATGGGAGAGTTGGAACGTTTGATCCTGGGGACCGACGGGCCGGCAGGCTCGGGCGTCCAGCCGCTCGGCATCATCCGCATGGTCTCGATGCTGTCATCGCTCGGAGATGTGCCAGCCGAGATCGCCTTCTGCTTTGCCACCGGCAATACTGCCCGCCAGCGGGCGCTGGATTGCGGCCTGATCGAGATTGGTCGCGCCGCTGATTTTGTGTTCATGGACAAGGCCCAGCATTCAGCCGGCAAGGATTTCCTTCATTCCATCCAGTTGGGCGATTTGCCCGGCATTGGCATGACGGTGATCGACGGCATTGTTCGGACCGGCCGCAGCCGCAACACGCCGCCGGCGACACGTATTCCGGAAGTCGTCTTTGGCTGAATAGTCCGATCGGCTATACCAGCTTGGACAATATTTTCAGGAAGGTCCTGCGTTCGGCAACAGAAAGCGGCGCAAGCGTCATCTCGGAAACGGCGCGGGCCGCCTCGAAGCGGCTGGAGGTCTCCTCTGCCCCTTGCCCGGTCAGCGATACCACCCGCCGCCGGGCGTCGCCGGGATCGGGCGCAGTCATGACGAAGCCGCGATCGGCCAGGCGGTCAACGACACCCTTGATGGTGGCGACATCCATTGCCGTTGCGCGGCCGAGCCGGTTTTGCGATGTCGCGCCGATTTCATCAAGCTTGGCGAGCACCGCCCATTGTGTCGGCGTCAGATCGGCACCGAACTTGCTCTCGAAGATTGCGACATGGCGCTGGATCGCCTGGCGGAGCAGGAAGCCCACCTGTTCGTCGAGCAGATAATCCGCAACAATCGTGCCGTCGCCAGTCTCCACGGTGCTGTTCATGGCACTCCTTCAGCGCAGGCCGTCTTCGCCCTTGATTTCCGAAACGCCCAATCCGCCGACACGCGGCAGGGGCCTGCCGCTGTCGGTCACGGCAATCGCCACCATGATTTCACCTGCCCGCGGCGCATCGCTGACCTGGACCTGCATGCCGTCGAAATGACTGCGGACAAAGGCGGCGTCCTTGTGACCAAGCGGGATATCCAGTTCGGCCCCCATGCCGCCGCGTTTTTTCGAAGATGGAATCAGGGCCGCGCCCTTGCCAAGCGTCTTGCGAACCGGGGCGCCCATCTTCGGGTGCAGAATGGCCGCCGCATGTTCCAACTCGCCATTCTCCCCCACCAGTGCTGCCTTGCCGTAGCTTTCGGCATTTTCACCGGCAATGCCGAGTGCGCCAACCGCTTTGGCTGACAAAAGTGCGCCCAGTTCCTCGCCGATTTCCATCAGCAGCGACAGATCTTCGACATATTGTCCGGCAAACGGGTTTTCAATCACCGCAATGGCGGCGGCCCGGCGGGTGGGCGGATCGATCACCTTGCCCATTTCGGTGCGGATTTCATCCACGACAGTGACGATCTTGCGGATCTTGGCTTTCATCTCAGTCCATCCTCTCCCTTGATCTGGTCTGCTGCCAAACCGCCCATGCGGGCATGAATGCGCGGTCCGGTCGTCATGACCAGAATGACGGCGATTTCATCGGCGCGCGGCGCATCGCTGACGCCCACTTCAAAAGCGTCGAAATGGCTGCGGACATAAGAGGCGTTGATATGGGTGACCGGAATGTCGATCCGGGTTCCCGGACCGCCCACTTTCTTGGTCGAAGGCACGATGGATTTGGCATCGCCCAATACCGCGCGCATCGCATAGCCGCCGGGAACATGCCACAGCGCGCCATGTTCAATCTCGCCGGCCGCGCCCACAATCGCGCCCTTTCCGTAGCCCTCGATCTTTGCGGCATCGCCGCCCAGCGCATCGACCAATGCTGTGGCAAGGCTGACGCCCAAAGGCTCGAGATCCTTCATGAAGGGCGCGATGTCCTCGACATATCGACCGGCAAAGGGATTGCGGATAACAGCAACGGCGGCGCCCCGCTTCAGCGGCACCTCAGCCACGGGCCCGCCCTCATGGTGAATTTCCTCGACGATGACCAGGGTCTTCCTGACAACAACATCATGCATTCCGGTATTCCCCCGATGTGGCGAGCAGGGATTGCCACCCGCAAGTGATTGTATGCCCGCGCAGATGCAGGCAGACGGCTGCAATTCCGGCTTTGTTCATGTGGCGCTCCGCCATTCTCGCACCCGCCTGCAATGCGCTTTTGATTTCCGAAACTGTCAATTCCCCGACATTGCGGGTCACCGCAAGCGCCCCCAGATCATTGTCAGGCTGGATTTCATGAGCCGGCTTGCGAACAATGGCCAGATGGCCCGGAAGGTCTACCGCATTGGCAATGATCGTGGCCGCCGCATCGGCATCGGCGGCGCAGGTCGCCAGCACCGTCACCGCGTCGGCAATCCCCAGCGTGAAACTGCGGCCGCCAAAGCCTGATGTGGCGATGCCGCCGATCCGATCCTCTGCACCAATATGCGCCTTGGCGAAGATCCGCGCGGATTCAGGCCGGTCAACCAGACCAAGTCCATAGCTCTGACCTTGCTCCAGCCAAAAAGCGATATCGCCGCCATTGTTGACCATTGCGCGAGATAATCCGCCCTTACGCCTGCCCGCAAACAGCATGGCATGAAGAATTTCGTCGGCAACGCTGCCTGCGACAGCGGCCATCGGCGTTATGAAACTGGTGTCGCTGTACCCGGCTACGGATCGATGCATGCGAAGCGCCACCTTGCCCGTCAATCCGGTCCGGTCCGCACAAGCGGGGCTGCGCAACTCGGTCAATTCCGCGCAGAGTTCATCAAGCAGGCCGGCAAACCGGCTGATGGCGGCAGCGTAAGCCGCTGCAATGGCGGCAGGCGATCCATCCGCATCAATCACAAGGTCTATCGGTCCATCCTGCAGGTGCAGGCGCTTGCCGTCTTCCAGCAGCCCGAAACGCGGTGGCCGGTCGAGATCGATGATCTGCAACGCGCACGCTTCCAGCGCCGCATCAAGAGCGTTTCGCAGCCCGCCCTGCGTGCAAGCCGCGCCCTTCATGATGAACCGCCGCGCCACGGGCCATCCATGCGCACCGGCCATGGATTGCCTGCCTTGTCGGGTTGCGACCGGCTGCCGGCAAGGCTTGAAAGGGGGCGGACTTCCGCCATGTGGCCGCCGAGCGCCTGGTAGTCTTCAAGTCGCAGCGTAAACTCGATGGGGGCGACCAAAGCAGGGGTCGGCACATAACCGAAGGAGTTGGCAGGCAAGCGCGTGACATCGACCATGAAGGTGATTCCGCCGCCGGGCCAGATATAGACCGGCGCGCCGCCGCAGGTGACATTGGTCAGTGTATCCTTGACCGAGCGCGTCAGCCGCACCGGATTTTCAGTGACGCCGGAACGCAGCGACCCGCCTGCGCCGCCAATGAACAGCACCGAACAAAGCGCCGGCTCGCAATTTTCCTTGATCAGATCAACCGATGCCGTCAATTGCGCCGGCATGTTCGTTTCCACCGGGTTCAGGGACGCGTCAAGCTGATAGAAGCCTGAATGCTCGCCAGTGGTCGATACCATCAGCAAGGTCATGCCGGGACGGGCCACCTTAGGGTTGAAAGGGCCGAGAATCGACAGCGGATCGGAAATATTGGTGCCGCCCCAACCGGTTCCCGGTTCGGCGACGCGGAAATAGCGACCCGGTGTCGAACGCCGGCCTTTCATCTTGATTCCGGTCGCCTCCATGCCCAAAAGCTTGCCGGCCTGATGTTCGGACAGAACCCCGGTAATATGATCGTCGACAACCACGACTTCATCGACCTTGCCGTGCCATTGCTTGGCAAACATGCCGATGGTCGCCGATCCGCAACCGACCCGCATCCGCTCTTCAACCTCGCCATTGATGATGGGCTGGCAACCGGCCTGGACCACGATGCCGACGCCGTCATCGATCTGTAATTCGACGGCCTTGCCATTGGAAAGATCAAGCAGGGTTTCGCAGGTGACCCGGCCTTCCTTCTTTGATCCGCCGGTCAGGTGATGCACCCCTCCGAGCGACAGCATCTGCGAGCCATATTCGCCTGACGTCACGTGTCCGACGGGTTCTCCGTCAACCCGGACGATGGAGGTTTCCGGCCCGAGGAATCGGTCGGTATCAACCTTCACCTTGATACCGCAGTATGAAAATATCCCTTCGGTGACGACCGTCACCATGTCGACGCCCTTGACCTTCGATGAAACGATAAAGGGCGCGGGCTTGTAATCGGGGTAGGTGGTCCCTGCACCAACGGCGGTGACGAAGGTGTTTTCCTCCGCGACGATCGTGCCGTCCCATTCGTCTTCGGACTGGGAAAACGCCACCACCGGGCCGCCTTCGACAATCCGTCGCGTCAACAATACATGCGGATCGACCCTGACAAGCACGCCTTCGGAATTGGCATAGCGGTCGCAGGCTCCCGCCTGGCCCTCGCGGATATAGCACATGACCGGGCAGGCGTCGCAGCGGATCTTGTCGGGGCCGCTCTCTTCGATCAAGGCGTCACTCATCCGGCCCTCCCTGCCGTAGGGCAGCCATGATTTTGGACGGCGTCGCCGGCAGATGGCGAATGCGGATGCCGGTCGCATGCTTGATTGCATTGAGAACGGCAGGTGCGGTGGGAATGAGGACATGCTCCCCCAATCCCTTGGCGCCATAGGGTCCGTGTCCGTCCTCGACCTGAATGATCAGCGTGCGGATTTCCGGCACGTCGCCGAAGGTCGGGATCAGGTAATCGTGGAGATTTTCCGTCCGGCCCGGCAGATATTCCTCCATCAAAGCAAGCCCGATGCCCTGGGCTATCCCGCCTTCGACCTGGCCTTCGATCAACATCGGATTGATCGCCTTGCCGACATCATGGGCGGCATGAAACCGGAGCAGCTTGACGGTCCCCAGCGCCGTATCGACATCGAGTTCAACCATATGGGCGGCATAGCCGTAAACCGCATAGGGATCGCCCTGGCCATTGGCATCCAGCGGGCGGGTGGGCGGATCGTAGGTTTCCTCCGCTTCAAGGACGTAGCCATGGCGATTGACGGGCAGTTCATCGGCCAGGATGATCCGTCGTTCCAGGCCATGATCAAGCAGGTGAATGGCACCGTCTTCAAACTGGATCACGGCGCGCTCGGAGACATTTCCGAGCCGCAGGATCTGGCGGCGGAGGTTTTCACCCGTCAGCCGGGCCGCATTGCCCGTCACGTAAGTCTGGCGCGAGGCGGAGGTCTTGCCGGCGTCGGGGCTGAGATCGGTATCGGCGCCGATGATTTGCAGATCGGTTACCCTGATGCCCATGGCGGTGGCAAAGATTTGCGCAATGACGGTATTGGAACCCTGCCCGATATCGACAGCGCCCTGATGCAACACCACCTTGCCATCCTCGCGAATACCGGCGCGGATGGTTGATGGATTGGGCAGCGAAGTATTGCCGCAGCCATACCAGGCGGAAGCCACCCCGACGCCGCGGCGGATCGGCGAACCGGCTGCAATTGCTTCGGCGTTCAGCCTTTTGGCCTCGGTCAGGGCCCGCTCCCAGGGGGAAATCAGGGCATCCAGGCATTGTTTGATGCCGACGCCCTTGGTGAAGATCTGGCCGGTCACGGTGGGCTGGTGGTTCTTGAGCGCATTGATGCGGCGGATTTCCAGACGGTCGATGCCAAGCTTTTCGGCCACATCGTCAAGAACCGACTCCTGGGCAACGGCCGATTGCGGCACGCCGAAGCCGCGAAAGGCGCCCGACGGCGGGCAATGGGTGTGGATGGCGCGGCTGCGCGCCCGGTAATTGGCGATGTAATAGGGCCCCGACGCATGCACCGGCACGCGATTGGCCACAGTTGGACCCCAGGAAGCATAGGCGCCGGTGTCAAAATCACCGCAAAAATCAAGCACCTTGATCCGACCGTCTTTGCTGGCGCCCATCTTGATTGAAATGGCGCTCGGATGACGCTTGGTGGTGGACTGCATCGATTCCGTGCGGCTATAGGCGATGCGCACAGGCTTTTGCAAAATCCAGGCCGCCAGCCCGACAAAGGGCTGCATTGAAAGGTCAAGCTTGGAACCGAAGCCGCCGCCGCAGGCCGTCGGCACGATGCGGATCTGCTCCGGTTTCAGCCCCATGATCGCCGCCATGCTGTCGCGATCCATATAGGGCGATTGGGTCGAGGCATATATTTCCAGCCGGTTTCCAACCTTGCGGGCATAGCCTGCCTCCGGCTCTATATAGGCATGTTCAATGAAGCCGGTCGAAAATTCGGCCTCGACAATCACATCCGAACCGGCATAGCCATCTTCCAACTGGCCGCGGGCGACAAAGCCCTCGCACATCACATTTCCCGCCCGGCCCGGCTGGATTTGAACCGCACCCGCCTGAAGCGCAGCAGGCATTCCCGCCAAGGCCGGGCGCTCCTGCCAGTTCACCGGAAAATCATCCGTGTCGAGACCAGCAATTGTGGCTGCATCGCCCACAACAGCCGCCACAGCCTCCCCCCGGAAGCGGACAAAATCTTCGGCAAAGACCGGCTGGTCGGCAAAGGGTGCAATCACGCCGAAGCAGTTCTTGCCGGGAATGTCGGCGGAAGTCAGGATCAGCGCAATGCCCGGATGCTTTTTGCGATAGGCGGCGAGATCTCCGAAACTGAACCCTGCATGAGCAAAGGGCGAACGGATCACCTTGACGACAAGGCTGTTTTGCGGCGCCACGTCGTCGCCAAACATTTCGCCGCCCATGACCTTTGCAAAGCCGTCCAGCCGTTGAATTGCCTCGCCAGCATGACCGGCGGGTTTGTGGTCATTATGCGTGGGCCAGGCTGAACCGTCCTGCGCATCGAGAACGGCGTCGATGATCTTGCGGTAGCCCGTGCAACGACACAGCACGCCGCCCAGGCCGTCTGCGACCGCAGTTTCTGTCAGCTCGGTTCTTGGGCGCAGCAGCGCGGTCGCCGTGGCAATCATGCCAGGCGTGCAGATGCCGCATTGAGCCGCGCCGTGACGGTGGAAAGCGGCTGCCAGCTTGATGCCGTCGGGGTCGCGTCGCGTCAGCCCATGCGCGGTTTCCAGCACCCCGCCGTCAATGCGCCCGCAGGCGGTAATGCAAGCGCAAACGGCCTTGCCGTCCAGCAGCACGGTGCAGGCTCCGCAATCACCGGCATTGCAGCCGATCTTGACATCCAGGCAATCCAGCTCGCTTCGCAATATATCGGCCAGCCGCCGCGACGGGTCCAGCGTCAGTCTCTGTTGCTTGCCATTCAGCGTGAATTGCAACTCCGCAGTGCCGGAACCGGCAATCGTGGGACCCGTCGCATTCATGCTGCAGCTCCCCTTGCCTGCAAGGCCAACCGCGCAAGCAAGCGCCGCGTCAACACCAGCGCCGATTGGCGGCGATATTCGGCATCGCCGCGTATATCGGCCAGCGGCGCGAGCGCCTTGAAATGGTCGGGCCGCACGATCTTGGAAATATCGTCGCCAAAAAGGGAAGCGCCGGTCAGCGCTTTTTCAAGACCTGCAAGCCGCAGCGCCACCGGAGAGCAGGAGCCAATGGCGATCCGGGCGCTGGCAATGGCGGTGCCATCGGAAGCCGGCTTGATCCATGCGGACGCGCTGACGATGGATATCACCAGATAGCGACGGGAGCCGAGCTTTTCGAAGATCGACAGTCCGCCGTCGTCCGGTATCATGAGGGCGGTGACCATCTCGCCTTTCTGCAAAGCCGTCTTGCGGACACCGGTTATGAAATCAGCCAATGGCATCTGCCTGCGGTTTGATACGGACGAGATTTCCACTTTTGCGTCAAGGGCCAGCAGCGCCGGCACGCCATCGGCGGCAGGTGAGGCATTGCAGAGATTGCCGACCAGCGTGGCAGTATTCTGGATTTGCACCGAACCGATTTCGCGGGCTGCCTGTTTCAGGCCGTCAAACAAGGAAGGCAGCCGAAAATGGATCAGGTCGCTCCAGGTGACGGCGGCGCCGATCCGCCAGAACGCCTGCTCAAGCTCTATGGATTTGAAGTCGGCAATGCCGGAAATATCGAGAATGTTCGCCGTCACGGGGCGATCGCGGAGCGCCGGATAGAGGTCTGTGCCTCCTGCCAGAACCTTGAATTCGCCATCGGCCATGGCCTTTAGCGCTTCCTGCGGTCCCGGCGGCGAAAAGTAGCGCATTCTCAACGTCCCTTTTCATTTGTATACGAATGATTATTGGGGCAGTTTTGCAGTCTGTCAAGTTGTCAGATCTTGCTGCGCATCCGCTATCCGATACCGGCGTAACGTCTCAACAGGGCCGGATCCTCGCGGATGGCCTCGACACCGGAAACGGCCTGAACGCGGCCGTTTTCAACAATGCAAATCCGGTCGGCTACCGGCAGGACCGCATCGACGCGCTGCTCGACCAGCAAGATGGCCTTGCCGTCGTTCTTGAGTTGCAGGATGACATCGCGAATGGTGGCGATCATTGACGGCATCAGGCCTTCCGTCGGCTCGTCCAGCAAAATCAGCGAGGGTTCCAGCGCCAGCGCCCGGGCCATGGCCAGCATCTGTTGCTCGCCGCCCGACAGCGTGCCGGAAATCTGGCCCAGCCGCTCCTTGAGCCGGGGAAACAACTTGAAAATCGCCTCCAGCGCGCTTTTCGGCGTCTTGCGCGTCATCAGGCCGATTTCAAGGTTTTCCCGCACGGTCAGTTCGGCAAAAAGCCGTCGGCCTTGTGGCACATATCCGATCCCGCATTTGGGAACCTCATGGGCGGCCATTCCGGTCAATTCGATTCCATTGAAAAGGATGGAGCCGGAATCTGCTGGCAGCTGGCCCATGATCGCCTTCAGCGTGGTTGTCTTTCCCGCGCCGTTGCGGCCGAACAGGCAGACGACTTCACCGGCGGCCACCGACAGGCTGAGCTCGCGCACCGCGGCACTTTCTGCGTATTTGACTGTCAATCCGTTGATGTCGAGCATGGCGTCAGGATCCGAGATAGGCAGCCTGGACGGCTGCATTGGCGCGGATATCCGCAGGGTTGCCGCTGGCGAGCACTTCGCCCTGCACCAGCACCGTGATGCGGTCGGCAAGGTCCATCACCACCGGCATGTTGTGCTCGATCAAAAGAATGGTCGCGGATTTGGCAAGGTCGCGGACAAGATCGGAAAAGCCTTCAATCTCGCCATCCGACAAACCCTGCGTCGGTTCGTCGAGAATGAGCAGGCTCGGTTCCAGCGCAATGCCCATGGCAATTTCGAGCACGCGCTGATGGCCATAGGCAAGGTTTCCCGCCCGCATCGAGGCCCGGTCGCTCAATCCCGCCCGTTCAAGCGCCGAAAGGGTCTTGAGCGCCACCTTGCGCTCGCTGATCCTGCCGAAGATGCCCTTCTTGCGCGACAGCGCGCTTTGCGCGGCAAGCGCCACATTCTCGAAGACGCTGCGGTCGGGGTAGATGCTGGTGATCTGGAACGTATAGGCAATGCCTTCGCGAACCCGCTTGTGGGCCGGGTCGGCGGTAATGTCGCGGGTCTGGAATATGATGGAACCGGATGTCGGCGACAACCGGCCCGAAAGAAGCGAGACAAAGGTTGTCTTGCCGGCGCCGTTGGGTCCGATAATGGCGTGGATTTCGCCCTTCTTGAGTTCGAAGTCGACATTGTCCACCGCCTTCAGCCCGCCGAAGTTGCGGCTCAATCCGCGCGTGGAAAGCAGCGTCATGCCATCCATGAGGCCCACCTTTCCCGGATCGTTCCCAAAATGCCTTTGGGGAAATAGAGCACCAGAAAGATCAGCGCCAGGCCGATGAACAGCAGATAGGCGGAGGTATAGCCGCTGGCAAAATCAATCATGTAGAACATCGCCGCCGTACCCACCAGCGGGCCCAGCAGCGTGCCGGCCCCGCCAAGCAGCGTGAACAGCAACGCCTCGATGGAATATTGCGTCGAGGCGAAGGTAGACCCGATATAGGCAAACAGCAGGCCGTAGGCGGCGCCCGCGCTGGCAGAGATGGTGCCCGACAACGACATGGCCAGCAATTTCACCCGGTAGGTGTCATAACCCAGCATCAAAGTGCGCGGTTCGTTTTCGCGAATGGCGATCAGAACGCGGCCCAACGGCCCGCGCACCAGCACGAAGGACACGATCATGACAATGACCAGCAGCGCCAGCGCCATATTGTAGCGCTGGACCGGATTGGTCAGGTCGACCGCCAGGCCGAAAAAGGTGAAGACGCGGCTTGACTGCGGCAGCACCAGGCCTTCGTCGCCGCGCGTTACGGAGGTGAAATAGAGGCTTGCCAGATAGGCGACCTGCGAAAACATCATGGTCACGATCATGAAGGCGACGCCCGTCGTCCTCAGCGCCACCAGGCCGATGATCACGGAAGCAACCAGCCCCGCCCCCAGGCCCGCGAGAAAGGCTTCAGCGGCGTTGAGGCCGAGATAGTAAGCCGACAGGCCGGCGCCATAGAGCCCCGCTGCGAAGAACAAGGCATGGCCCAGGCTGAGAAGTCCGGTATAGCCGAAAGGCAGATTGTAGCCCATGGCAAAAACCGCCAGAACCATGATCCGGGTCATGGCCAGATGATGATATTCCGGCAGCACGAATTGCAGGCCGAACAGCAAGGCGATGGCTGCAACCAGCAAGATGATCGAGCGTGAGGCGGGCTTCGGGTTCATCGCGCCTTGGCTCCGAACAAACCTTCAGGCTTGAAGATCAGCACCATGGCGACCAGCAGGGTTGAAATCATTTTGGCAAGGGTCGGCGAGAAGAAGACCGAGATGATGCCGTCGCCCAGGCCGATCAGCAGGGCTGCGACCACTGTGCCCGACAGGCTGCCCAATCCGCCGATGATGACGACAATGAAAGACAGCAGCAGCGCATCCTGGCCCATCAGGTAATGGGCCTGGCGAATGGGCACGATCAGGACTGCCGCCAGTGCGGCGAGGCCCGCACCTGCCGCAAACACTGCGGCATAGACGGCCTTGACGGGAATGCCGAAGGCCTGCGCCATTTCCTGGTCATATTGGGTGGCGCGCATGATCAGCCCGATCCGGGTCTTGGACAGGACAAACCAGACGCCGAGAAGGATGAAGGCAACCGCGACAATGACGAAGAGATTATAGCCGGAATAGCCGAACCACGGAAACTGGACGCGGAAATAGAAAGGTCCGGTGACCGGTCTCGCATCCGGTCCAAAGGTCAGCAATACGCCTTGCTGGAGCACATAGAGCATGCCGATCGTGGCGACGATGGTCGCCTCCGCATTGTTATTCAGCCGGCTAAGGAAAAGCCTTTCGCTCGCCCAGGCAATCGCTGCGGTAAACAGCGGGCTGATGATCAGCGCCAGCAAAAAGCCTATAACGGGGTCGGCCGGCAGGAAGGACGTCGCAAACCATGCCGTCACCGCCCCCAGCATGAAAAATTCGCCATGGGCGACATTGACGGTGCGCATCACCCCGAACACCAGCGACAGGCCAAGCGCGGTCAGGGCAAGAATTGACGCCTGCAGCAGGCCTTCGAGCGTGGCGAGAAACAGAAAGGGTCCGAAATCCAAAGGCAGAGTCCTGAAATATGGGCAGTGCCGGCATCAGGATGACTGCGCGAGGCCGGCCGGGGCAGGGCAAGTGGATCGGCGAGGCGAGGCGGGGAAACCCTCCCGCGCCTCGCCGCGTCCATTCAAGTCAGAGCGACATCTTGGTATAGTCGCCGGTCACTTCATAAATACCGTCTTCAATCGACGTGGTGTGAACCAGGTCGAGCCGGCCGCCATTGACCTTGGTGATATATTGGTGGCCATAGACTTGGTGGTTCTTGCCGTTGAAGATCTTGTCGCCCTGCGGATGCTCGTTGCTCGCGGCAAAGGTCGTCAGGGATTCCATCGCCTCGACAAAGCCCTTCTTGTCCTCTGGCGTCTGGCCGGAATAACCGCTCATCTCCATTGCCTGCTTGATCACATAGAGGCTTTCCCAGCAGCCGAACATGTGCGAATAGGTCGAGATGTCCTTCGGGTCGCCAATGCTCGCGCCATTCTGGTCGACGCCGACCTTCTCGCGAAAGAATTTGTCGAACTCGGTCTGGTTGGCCTGCGCATAACGCGGATTGCCTTCCCAGAAATAGGATCCTTCGAGGAATTCAAGCTGCGGGGTGGCCAGATCCACCGCTTCCAGGCTGTCGATGAAGCCAAAGATGTTCGGCTTGTTGGAGCCGAAGAACTGGCCCAGTTCCTTGACGAAGGTCAGCACTGCCGGCCCGACCATGACGTGGTAGAGCACTTCAGTATCGGACGGGATCTGCGGCAGGTAGCGGGTGAAGCTTGATTCCGTCGGCGGAATGGCGATCAGCTGCGTGACTTCGCCGCCCTGGGCCTTGATGGCTTCCGAAAAATAATCGCGGTGATCGTGACCGAATGCGAAATCCGGGAAAATCATCGTGACTTTCTTGCCGAGATTCTGCGATATCCATGGCGCCATGGCGATGACCTGCGAGCGGACATCGGTGATGCCGGGCTGGAAGACATAGCGGTTGAGCGAACCTGAGGCGACGTGATGGCCTTCGGAGACGACAACATAGGGCATTTTCAACTCACCGGCGCGCGGCGCCGAGCCAATCACCACATGGGAAAACAAGGTGCCGAAAGTCACGTCGACCTTGTGCTGGGTGGCGAATTTTTCGACGACTTCCGCGCCGCGTTTCGGGTCCGTGCCGTCATCTTCGACGATGATTTCGACCTGGCGGCCATTGATGCCGCCATTGGCGTTGATTTCCGCCACAGCCGCATTGGAGACACGCTCATACCAGCGGCCATAGGAGGCCCCGATGCCTGTACGGTGCAATTGCAGGCCGAGCTTGATCGGCTCGGAGGTCTGCGCCTGGGCATAGCGCACATAGCCGGGCGCCAGTTGCGAGGCCAGTCCGGCGCCCGCGGCGACGCCCAGACCCTGCAAGGCCGTCCTGCGGGTAATGCCCTTTTTCGGAAGAATAATGGA
The DNA here is from genome assembly GCA_041742335.1 of Rhizobiaceae bacterium. Classification (GTDB taxonomy): domain Bacteria; phylum Pseudomonadota; class Alphaproteobacteria; order Rhizobiales; family Rhizobiaceae; genus Rhizobium_E. Next base: position 3,507 of record JBGSIT010000101.1, on the reverse strand, counting down.
TTTGGACATGAAGCTCCCCTTTCATGGAAGAACGCCGGCTGATCTAGAGATTGTTTATTGCGGATCGTTCGCCGTCAAACTGACCACAAAAGAACTGCAAACTCAAGGCCAAGCCGCCTTGCGCAATGCAGATTGCAGTGATCCCGCGCGAGCCGTCATTCCGTACAACCCCATGATGGACAGCCAGCCGGAGACATGGTCTATTTCGCGCCGACAAGAAACGGATGATTTCGATGCCTTTGCCAGAGACCGAGATGGAACCGGGTCGCCTTGATGACGGACCAAGACAGCGACCTGCGCCGAAAGGCATGGTTCGGCGCATCGGCCCCGCTTTGCCGGCCGCATTGGTAACGGCTGCAAGCGTTCAGCACGCATTTGCCCACGGCAGCGAGCGCGGCCTGGTCATGCTGCTGCCGACAGGTTACTACGCCGCCGGTTCGGCGATTGCGGTGGCAGCCTCCTTCCTGCTCTTGGGCCTGGCTCCGGTTGCCATGATCAAGCGCCTTTCCACGGCGCGCCTGGCGCTCTTTTCCCTGCCGTCGCCGCCAGGGACACTCCTGAGCAGCTTCAGTTTTTTGGTGCTCGCCTTTCTTGTTTTCGCCGGGTTGGCGGGGACCCATGACCCTTTGGAAAATCTCCTGCCGCTGAGCATCTGGACACTGTTCTGGGTTGCCTTCACGCTGTGCGTGGCGGTTTTCGGCAATCTTTGGCGCTGGCTCAATCCGTGGTCCGGGCCCTTGGCCCTGATGCGCAGGTTCGGGAGGCCCGGTATCGGCAGGACGCCCATCCTGCGCCTGCCTAAGCGTCTGGGCTATCTGCCTGCCTTGGTGCTGTTTTTCGGTTTTGCCTGGTATGAACTGGTTTCGCTCGCACCCGACAACCCGCCGCAGCTTGCCATCGTCGTCGCCTTCTACTGGCTGATGAATTTCCTGGCGATGATCCTTTTCGGCCAGGCCCGTTGGACCATGTATGGTGAATTGTTTTCGGTTTTTTACCGGATGGTCGGCATGATGTCGCCACTCGTAATGACCCGGAGCCATGCCCATCCGCGTCGGTTCATGCTCAAACTTGCCTTTCCGGGCAGCCGATGCGTGACTGCCAAGCCGCTTCCGCCGGGCGGCATCCTGTTCGTCATCCTCACTTTGGCGGCTGTGAGCTTTGACGGTTTTTCAAAGACCTTCACCTGGTTTTCGCTGATCGGTGTCAATCCGCTCGAATTTGAAGGCCGCAGCCAGGTCAGCGCCGCCAACAGCATTGGCCTGCTTTTGGCCATTGGCTTGCTGACGATCCTTTTCATGGCGGCGATGTTTGCCGGATGCGCCTTTGCCGGCATCCGTTCTGCGCCGAGGATCATAAAGCTCGCCGGGATCTTCATCTATTCGCTGATCCCGATCTCGATCGCCTTTCACGCGGCCCATTATTTGACGTCGCTTCTGGTCAATGGCCAATATTTTCTGGCCGCGCTCTCGGACCCGCTTTCAACCGGCGCTGATCTGTTCGGAACGTCCGGCCTGGTGGTGACAACGTCCTTCCTGGCCAATCTTGATGATGTCAGCCTGATCTGGATGGTTCAGACGGCGATCATCGTCATCGGGCACATTTCCGGCATCATGCTGGCCCATGCCATGGCAATCCGTCATTTCGAGACCAACCGGTCGGCCTTTCTCAGCCAGGCCGTCCTGGCATTCGGCATGGTCTATTACACCGTTTTCGGACTTTGGCTGCTTTCGACGGCCTCAATCGGATGAAAAAACACCAAAAAAGCCGCGTCCGGACCTGAAAGGGCGGCCAACCGCCCTTGCCGCGACCTGATGGCTGGAATAGAGAAAATCGACCCCTTGGCATTCGCCGAAAACATTTATCACTCGATTCATGGTTGATTTTCATGCTCACAGCCATCCGTCGCACCGTTGCAGGCATATCTCCAACCGGCGCCGGAATTATCATCATGCTCGGCGGCATGCTGATGTTTTCACTCAATGACGCCATGGGAAAATGGCTGCTGTCGACCTATTCCATTGGCCAATTGATCCTGATCAGAAGCATTGCGGCACTGGTCGTCCTGATTCCGATCATGGCGGTCCGGCGGATGCCGTCGCCGTTGAAAGTGACCAATCGCGGCCAGCAGGCCCTGCGGGTCGCCCTGTCGACGGCAGAGGTCTTCTGCTTTTACTTCGCTGTCCAGTCACTGCCGCTGGCCGATGTGATGACCTACTGGCTGGCGGCACCCATCTATGTGGCGGCGATGTCGCCCTTGCTGCTGGGCGAGCGTGTCGGCTGGCGTCGCTGGCTGGCCATCTTTGCCGGATTTATCGGCGTCATCATCACCCTTGAACCATCGGCTGCCGCACTCAGCCCGGCAACACTGGTTTCGATTTTCGGCACCATGGCGTTTGCGCTGATCATGATTCTCGGACGCAAGCTGAGGCAAACACCGGATACATCGCTGGTCTTCTGGCAAACAATCGGCGCCTTGCTGGCCGGCGCGGCCACCGCGCCTTTCGCCTGGACGCCGATGGAATCTGGAAGCGACCTGCTGCTACTGGCAACATTGGGCGTCGTGGCCATGCTTGCCCATATGCTGGTCAACAGGTCGCTCAAGCTGGCCGACGCCGCAACAGTGGCGCCCTTGCAATATACATTGCTGTTGTGGGGCATCGTGTTCGGCTGGATGTTCTTCGGCGACCTGCCGCGCGCCGGAATGCTGGTGGGCGCAGCCCTGATCATCGCATCGGGCCTGTTCATCTTTTTCCGCGAGCGCAGCTTGAAGATGAAGATCGAAAACCCGCCCGTTACGCCGGACATGCCCTAGAAAAGCTTCGGGTTGTCATGGCGTCGTGGCAATTTAGGTGGTAATTCAAGCCCGAAGATGAGGAGAAACGCCGTGAGCGACGCAAAGACCGACAAGACAACCCGCAGGCTGCGCTCGCAGGACTGGTTTGACAATCCCGACCATGTCGACATGACCGCGCTTTATCTCGAGCGTTTCATGAATTACGGCATCACGCCGGAAGAACTGCGCTCGGGCCGGCCGATCATCGGCATTGCCCAAAGCGGCAGCGACCTGACCCCTTGCAACCGGGTCCATGTCGAGCTGGTCAGCCGTGTGCGCGACGGCATCCGCGACGCCGGCGGCATTCCGATCGAATTTCCGACCCATCCGATGTTTGAAAATTGCAAGCGGCCGACGGCCGCACTTGATCGCAATCTCGCCTATCTGGGGCTGGTGGAAATCCTGTTCGGCTATCCGCTGGACGGCGTTGTGCTGACGACCGGCTGCGACAAGACCACGCCGTCGGCGCTGATGGCGGCCTCCACCGTCGACCTGCCGGCCATCGTCTTCTCCGGCGGTCCAATGCTCGACGGCTGGCATGACGGCGACCTCGTCGGCTCCGGCACCGTGATCTGGCGGTCGCGCCGCAAGCTTGCCGCGGGCGAGATCACCCGCGAGGAATTCCTCGAGGCGGCACTCGATTCGGCCCCCTCGGTCGGCCACTGCAACACCAT
>JBGSIT010000100.1:0-107021 GCA_041742335.1 Rhizobiaceae bacterium | reverse complement strand
CCCATATAATTTACTGCCAACCCGACGCTGTAGGGCTACCGCGCCGCCCAAAGTGCGCCGCGTTCAAAGATCATCGCCATTTCCCGCACGGCGAATTCGTCGGCGGTGTGGCCGAGCGCTGAATAGAACACCCTGCCCTTGCCGTGGCGGCGCTTCCAGACGACGGGCATGACGACGCCTGCGATGAAATCGAGATGTTGGCCGGAAAAAGTCGTTGTCGCCAGCACCTCGTTGCTTGGGTCGACATGCATGTAATATTGCTCGGAATGATAATCAAAGTCGGCTATTCCGGCCATGACCGGATCATCCGGACGCGTAATGTGGACACAATAATCAATGATATTGCCCGGATGGGCGACCCACTGCCCGCCGACCATGAACTGGTATTCGACCGAATTGCGGAAGCTGTCGCCCATCGTGCCGTGAAAGCCGGCAAGGCCGGCGCCGGCCGCAACCGCACCGGTCAATGCCGCCACTTCCTCTTTTTCGATGGTCGACATGGTGACCATCGGCACGATCAGGTCAAAGGCGCCAAGATCAGCCGTTGCCAGGATAGCGGCACCCCGATGAGGGGTCACGTCAAAGCCGTGGCCCGTCAACATGTCGCCGACGACCTTTGCGCTGCGTTCGGGCGTATGGCCTTCCCATCCGCCCCAGAAAATCAAAGCATTCTTTGTCATGGACTTTTGGTCCCGGTTAGAGTTGACAAACGGATCCAGCCCTTATGCATTTCGGTTTCAGTGACCGGAAAATTCCACCAGTGTGCGGACGTTGACGCCGAGGTCTTCAAGCTTTTTGCGACCGCCCAGATCCGGCAGGTCAATCACGAAACAGGCCGCCACGACTTCAGCGCCGATCTGGCGCAGCAGCTTGACTGCGCCTTCCGCCGTGCCGCCGGTGGCGATGAGATCGTCAATCAGCACCACCTTCTGGCCGGGCAATACCGCATCCTGATGCATCTCCATCTCGTCGATGCCGTATTCCAGGCTATAGGCAATGCGCACAGTGGCATGCGGCAGCTTCCCCTTCTTGCGGATAGGCACGAAGCCTGCCGACAACTGGTGCGCCACAGCGCCGCCAAGAATGAAGCCGCGCGCTTCCATGCCCGCCACCTTGTCGATCTTGTTGCCGGCGAAGGGATGAACCAGTTCATCAATGGCCCGCCGGAATGCGCGTGGATCGCCGAGCAGGGTCGTGATATCCCGAAACATGATGCCGGGCTTGGGATAATCCGGAATATTGCGTATGGCGGCGATGAGCGTTTCCTGCATCGTGTTCATGACTGTTCCCGTTTTGATTGGAGCGAGATTAGAAGAATACGACCGGGCCTGCCAATGGCAATTTCGACCGCGCATGAAAAAGGCGGCACAATGGCCGCCTTCCTGAATTCCGGTGGCCTTGGGGATCAATGATCCTTGTTGGCGTAAATCGATTTCTTGGTGAGATAGACCAGCGCGGTCAAGCCGAGCAGGAACAGCATGACCATGAAGCCCATGCGCTTGCGCTCTTCCAGATGCGGCTCTGCAGCCCACATCATGAAAGCAGCGACGTCCTGTGCATATTGCTCGACCTTCTGCGGCGAACCATCGTCATAAGTGACCTGGTCATCGGAAATCGGCGGCGCCATTTTCAGCGCCAAGCCGCCGACGAAATAGGGATTATAGTGAGTCCCCTCCGCCACTTCCACGCCGGCCGGCGCATCCTGATAGCCTGTGATCAGCGAATAGATATAATCCGGTCCGCCTTCCTGGTAGGGCCAGAACATGTCGAAGATGAACTGCGGGAAGCCGCGTTCAACACCGCGCGCCTTGGCCAGCAACGAGAAATCCGGGGGTGCCGCGCCGCCATTGGCCGCCTGCGCGGCTTCCTTGTTGGGGAAAGGCGATGGGAAATAATCCGAAGGCACGGCCTTGCGGGTAAACATCTCACCGTCCGGATTGGGTCCGTCCTCCACCTCGTAATCGGCAGCGAACGCCTTGACCTGACCTTCATCATAACCGAGGGCCTCAAGCGTCCGGAACGGGACCAGACTCATTGAATGGCATGCAGAGCAGACTTCCTTGTAGACCTTCAGTCCGCGCTGCAGCTGGGCCTTGTCATATTTGCCGAACACGCCGGCAAAACTCCAGCTGAGATGGTGCGGATGATGCAGCGGATAATGCGGCGTGCTTTCTTCGGCGGCAGCAACCGCACCGGCTGGCTCTTCGGCGGCATATGCCATTCCCAGGCCAAGTGTGGCAACGAAAGCGAGCGACAGAACGCCTTGAACAAGCTTTTTCATTGTTTCATTCCTTCCAGTCGCTCTTTACTTCTTGGCTTCCAAAACCGCTTCCGTAATGGAATTCGGAATGCGTTTTGGAGTTTCTATGAGGCCAAGAACCGGCATGATGATGATGAAGAAGGCGAAGTAATAAAGCGTGCCCAACTGGCTCATCAGCGCATAGAGATCGCTCGGCTGGCGTGAACCGAGCCACCCCAGCAAAATGCAATCTGCCACGAAGAGCCAGAAAAACAGCTTGTACCACGGACGATAGACCGCCGAACGCACCTTGGATGTATCAAGCCACGGCACGAAGAACAAGATGATGATCGAACCGAACATCACCAACACGCCGCCAAGCTTGGAGTCGATTGGTCCGATATTGAAAGTGATGCCGCGCAGCATCGCGTAGAACGGCAGGTAGTACCATTCAGGAACGATATGGGACGGGGTCACCAACGGATCGGCCGGGGTGTAATTGTCCGGATGGCCGAGATAGTTCGGGCTGTAGAAAATAAACCAGGCAAAGATCAGAAGGAAGATCGTTACGCCGAGCGCATCCTTCATCGTCGCATAGGGCGTGAAGGCGACGGTATCGGTCTTGGTCTTGACTTCCACGCCGGTCGGGTTGGTCTGGCCGGTCACATGCAGTGCCCAGACATGCAGGATAACAACGCCTGCGATCATGAAGGGCAGCAGGTAATGCAGCGAGAAGAAGCGGTTGAGCGTTGCATTGTCGACGGCGAAACCACCCAGCAGGAAGGTTTGTATCCACTCGCCCACCCATGGGAAGGCCGAGAAGAAGCCGGTGATGACCGTCGCACCCCAGAAGGACATCTGGCCCCAGGGCAGAACGTAGCCCATGAACCCGGTTGCCATCATCAGCAGGTAGATGACCACGCCAAGGATCCACAACACTTCACGCGGCGCCTTGTAGGAACCGTAGTAAAGGCCGCGGGCAATGTGCAGATAGACCGCAATGAAGAAGAAGGAGGCGCCGTTTGCATGCATGTAACGCAGCAGCCAACCGTGGTTGACGTCGCGCATGATCTTTTCGACAGAGTCGAAAGCGATGCTTGCTTCAGCCGAATAATGCATTGCCAGCACGATGCCTGTCAGGATCTGCACGATCAGCATGACCGACAGCATGGCGCCGAATGTATAGGCATAGTTGAGGTTGCGCGGCACCGGATAGGCGACAAAGCTGTCATAGACCAAACGCGGCAGCGGAAGACGGGTATCAACCCATTTTCCAATGCCTGTGGTCGGTTCATAGGTTGAGTGATGTTCAACGCTCATGATCAGTGGGCCCCCTTAACCGATCTTGATGACTGTGTCGGAAACGAACGTGACGACCGGAATCGGAAGATTCATCGGTGCAGGGCCTTTCCGTACGCGGCCCGCTGTGTCGTAGTGCGAACCGTGGCAGGGGCAGAACCACCCGCCAAAATCACCGGCCTGACCAATGGGCACGCAGCCCAGATGGGTGCAGACACCGACCATGACGATCCAGTTTTCCTTGCCGGCGCTGGCTGTGCGGTCAGCATCCGTTGCTGTCGCATCAGCTGGAAGATTGGCGTTGCGCGCCAATTGATCCTTGAGATCGGCCAAAGGAACAGCCTTGGCTTCCTCGACTTCCTTGTCGGTGCGGTTGCGAATGAAAACCGGCTTGCCGCGCCATTTGACTGTCAGCGACATTCCGGGCTCAAGCGCTGTGACATCCACTTCAATGGAGGCCATGGCCAAAGTCGAGGCATCGGGGCGCATCTGGTCGATGAAAGGCCACGCGACTGCGGCCGCCCCTACAGCTGCCGCCATGCCGGTGGTCAGATAAAGAAAATCGCGGCGAGTGGGCTCGCCTGATGCTCCGGTTGTCATGTCGTGCTCGCTCACGGCCTATCCTTCCTCTGCGCAAAGATATGCGAATTGTCCCATCCAGAAGGGAATCACTGTACACAATGCTGCCACGATTTCCCCTCGTTTCCGGCGCGTTCTAAGCTTGATCGCAAATTATGTCCAGTGTTGGCAAGGGGATCAGGGCACAATGTCGCGGGAAATCTGTGTCCAATCAGCGTGATCGGTGCAAACAGCGCCAGCTAGTGGCATGGACGCCACCAAACAGACCTCTTCAGCAAGCCATGCTGGAGAGCGCATCTTCATAAAAAGCGCCCCCCGGGCGACAGCCTGAAGGGGAACTGCAGGCGGAACCGACCCAGTTGACCGGCTCAACGAAATTTTGGTGCGTTGCCAAGCGCCTACGCCTATGTTAGGCGGTTCTAAACATGTTTCTGGAGCCGCAAAGTCGGTTGTAAAATGAGAAAAACGATTGCAATTGTCCTGTCGACGCTGGTCACGCTGGCGCTGGCAGTGTTGTTAAGCCGCTATGCGTTCGACAGCTGGTATTTTTATATTGCCTATTCCATTCAGGTTCAGGCTGGCGCAGCACTGGTTGCCGCGGGAATTCTGATCTTTTTGATCCGGCCCGGCATCTATTCGCTCCTGCTGATCGCAGCTGCCGGTTTTGCGACGGTTGATTCCTGGAAGATGCTGGGCGAGTTCAGCCAGGGCGAGGCAGCCAACGGTCGTGCCGACCTTACTGTCATCAGCTTCAATATTTTGGGTGACAACAACACCAATGGCGCAAAAATCGCAGACATGATCGTGGCATCCGGCGCCGATGTGGTGTTTTTGCAGGAATCCGCGCCGATCGGACCCTTCATTCCGCAGATCAAGGCCGCCTACCCTTACAGAACCGGTTGCGGGGCCGGTACGGTCACCTGCGATCTCTCCCTGTGGTCAAAGCACCCGTTTGTCACTTCGGACGTCTTGACCGCGAGTCCGCTCTACCGTGACCGCTTCATGCGGGCCACGATCCAGATCGGTGAGCAGACGGTTACGCTGATGACCGCGCATTTATCCAAGCCCTATTTTGATGCGGCCCATGCCATCGAACTCAAGCGGATAGGTGACTACATCACCGCGAGCGAGGGGCCGTTGGTCCTGGCGGGGGATTTCAACGTTTCGCTGCTGGCTCCCGATGTCCAGAAAATGCTGCGGCGAACCGGAATGCGCAACCTGACGCCCGAGCCGGCCACCTGGCCGGTGGAGGCCATCCAGTTCGGAATTGCCATCGACCACCTGTTCGTCCGCGCGCCGCTTCAAATCAAGGCGATTGACAGGTTGCCGGATCATTACGGCTCCAACCATTTCGGCTTGAAGGCGGAATTGTCGTTAAGCCGATAGGTCCGGTTCCAAGGGTTAAACAGCCGCTTTCTTTCGTCTTTTAGCGACTGCGATGGATTGGTCGAACAAAGTGCCGAGCTGGCCCATTTCCTCCAGCGCCAGATCATAGTGAAGGCGAAAGCGGCAATAATCCGGCAGATAGTCGGTTACCAGAACTTCAGGCGCGCAGTCATCGCCAAGACGAAATCGATCCCGTGCCGCCTGGGGAAAGGGCGAAAGGGTCCGGGCGCCGATATCCGGACGGAAATAGGCCAGTTGCAAGCCGAGCTCTATGAGGAAATGGCGAATGCCGGATCTCTCCTCGAATGACAATTCGATACGGAAAGCGCGGATCAGCACATCCTTGGGCAGCGGCAGGCAAAGCGCGTCGCGAATTTCCATATTGACAGGATGGCAATCAATATAATCATCGAAGGTCGAAACCGCTGCAAATGCAGCATCATAGAGATCGTTGAGGATGCCGTAATCCGCCTTGCGGGCGGGACGAAGCGGGATTTCCGGCGTCTTACTTTTGGAAAAAGGCCAAAACATCGGTTACCCCGGGGGAGTCAAGCATCTCAAGGCCGGTCGAGAGCGGCCTGAAAATCCGCAACATCAATTATTCAAAGTCGGTTCGGTAAAATTCGCCCGATTGCCCGGCTGAAGCCTGACAATACGGAATCAAAAACGAAGCGCAGCAATGGCAAAACTTTTTAGCCTCGGGGCCATCCTGTCAAGCGCGGGCGAAACGTTGACCACAGTTCATTGTTTAGTCGCCATTTGCGCGCACCGCAGAGAAACAGATTCACCCGACGCGCTTATCTCATTGATAATGCATGTCGTTATCGTAGAGCTGCGGTGTCGTGCAGCCCGGATGCGTCAAGCGGCGTCCGCTGCGATGAAACCGCCGGATTGCCGGGCCCACAGGTCGGCATAAAGACCGCCCTTTTCCAGCAAGACGGCATGGCTGCCCTGCTCGATGATCTCGCCCTTGTCTATCACCACCAGCCGATCCAGTGCAGCAATGGTGGACAAGCGATGGGCGATGGCAATGACGGTCTTGCCGTCCATCAGCTTGCCGAGATTTTGCTGGATGACCGCTTCGACTTCGCTGTCGAGCGCCGAGGTGGCTTCATCCAGAACGAGGATCGGAGCGTTTTTGAGCAGCATCCGGGCAATGGCGATGCGCTGGCGTTGCCCGCCTGACAATTTGACGCCGCGCTCGCCGACATGGGCGTCATAGCCGCGGCGGCCCCGCTGGTCCTCAAGGCCCATGATGAATTCATGGGCTTCAGCCTCTTCCGCCGCGCGGACGAGTTCCATCTGGCTGGCTTCGGGACGCCCGAACAGGATATTGTCGCGGATCGAGCGATGCAGCAGAGCGGTATCCTGTGTCACCATGCCGATGGCGTTGCGCAGGCTTTCCTGGCGAACCATGCTGATATCCTGGCCGCCGACTTCAATTCGGCCGCCTTCAAGATCGTAAAAGCGCAGCAGCAGATTGACCAGCGTCGACTTGCCGGCGCCGGACCGTCCCACCAGGCCGACCTTTTCGCCCGGCGCAATGGACAGCGACAGATGGTCGATCAACCCGCCGCCCTTACCGTAGTGAAAGGATACATCATCAAAGCGGATCGACGGTTCGCGCACCACGAGGTCCGGCGCGCCGGCCCGATCGGCAAGGCCGATGGGTTGAGCCAGCATTTCGGCGGAATTCTGGATCGTGCCGATATTGCGCATCATGCCGTTGAACTGGGTCATCATGCGGCCGAGAAGCATATTCATCCGGAGCACGAGACCCAGTGTAAAGGCTACGGCGCCTGCGGTAATTTCCGCATTCAACCACAGTTCCACCGTCAGGGCCGCAACCACGGCAATCATCAGGCCCGACAGCAGCGCCAGACTGGCGCGGACGCCCGTCAGATGCCGGGTGAAAGGCAGGATGGTCGCCTGGAACTTTTCAAAGCCGTCGCGAATATAGCGGTCATTGTCGATCTCGCGGCCGAACAGCTTGAGGGTCTGCACATTGGCATAGGAATCGGTCAGCCGCCCATTGAGCATCGAGGCCGCTTCGGCGGTTTCGCGGGCATGTTTGCGAATGCGCGGCACGAAAAAGCGGGCCAGTCCGCCGAAAGCCGCCAACCAGATAACTACCACAAGACCGAGACGATAATCGAGGCTGGTGACCAGCGAAAGCGTGGTCAGCGTATAAATGATCATGAACCAGGCCACCTGGAGCAATGTCACCATCAGGTCGCCGGTCGCCTGGCCCGCCGACCAGACCTTGGTGACGATCCTGCCGGAAAAATCATTCTGGAAAAACGTCAGCGACTGGCGGGAAATATGCGCATGGGCCTGCCACCGCACCATATTGAAAAAGCCCGGCACGATGGTTTGTTCTTCAACCAGGGCGGAAAAGGCGACGGCCAGGAAGCGGAACAGGACGATGACAATCGCCATGAAGGCCAGTTCGCGTCCATGGGCGGCGAGCAGACCGGTCCAGCCAGTGCCGGGCGCGACGCCATCCAGCATGTCCACCAGGCGACCGACGAAATAAAACAGCCCCGCTTCCAGCACCGCCACGGCGCCGCCCAAAACCAGCATGGCAAAAAATGGCCATTTGGCCTGGCGCACATAAAACCAGACAAAAGCGACAACCCCCTTCGGCGGCGCAAAGCCTTCGCGGCGGGAAAAGGGATCGATCCAGTTTTCAAACAGGGCAAGGATGCGGGTGATGATCATGAAACCTACATAAGAATTTTGAGCCAAAGCGCAACAGCATTGCGATGACCCGCAGACTATGTGCCGATGAAAACCGGATTTGCACCTTGACCCGAAGGTCAATCCTGCCATTAATTCTGCCTCACAAAGATCGAGATCGCTGCTAGCCCCTGTTTCAAGTGGCCGCGAACAATCGCACGCCGGGAGAATTTTCATGCATATCGCAATCATCGGGGCTGCCGGCATGGTCGGACGCAAATTGCTGGCGCGCCTGGCGAGCGAGGGCGCGCCGGGCGGCGGCGATGTCTCAAAGCTGACTTTGGCGGATATTGTCGCACCGCAGGCGCCCGACGGCTTTTCCGGCGAAGTGGAATCAATGGCCCAGGACATGTCCACGCCGGGTGCTGCCGAAACATTGATCGCCTCGCGGCCCGACGTGATATTTCATCTTGCGGCCATCGTTTCAGCCGAAGCGGAAACCGATTTTGAACTTGGCTACCGCATCAACCTTGACGGGATGCGCTACCTGCTTGAGGCGATACGGGCGGCCCACATGGCGGACGGCTATTGTCCGCGGCTGGTTTTCACCTCTTCGATCGCAGTCTTCGGCGCACCTTTCCCCGACAAGATCGGCGACGAATTCTTCCAGACTCCCCTCACCAGCTATGGGACGCAAAAGGCCATCAGCGAATTGCTGCTGTCGGATTATTCCCGGCGCGGCTTTGTCGATGGCGTAGGTATTCGGCTGCCGACCATCTGCGTGCGACCCGGCAAACCGAACAAGGCGGCCTCAAGCTTCTTTTCCGGCATCATCCGCGAACCGCTGAACGGCCAGGAGGCGATTTTGCCCGTCAGCGACGACGTCCGCCACTGGCACGCTTCGCCCCGTTCGGCCACAGGGTTCCTGATGCGCGCGGCCAGCATCGATAGCGGCCTCCTGGGCGCGCGGCGCAACCTGTCGATGCCTGGTGTCTCCTGCACGGTCGGCGAGCAGATCGAGGCGCTCAGGAAAGTGGCTGGCGACAAAGCGGTGAGCCTGATTCGACGCGTACCGGATGAATTGGTTATCCGGATCGTCGCCGGTTGGGCGCGGGATTTTGATACCCAGAGGGCCAAGTCGCTTGGCTTCGAAGCCGATGCCTCCTTCGAAGATATTATCAAAGTTCATATAGAAGACGAGTTGAAAACCTGATTTTGGTTGCAAAGCCGTATTCCATTACCAACCTGAAATTATATATCATCGCCAAGGCATGGATTTCTACTGGATCACGCCCGACTTCACTTCTGTGAATATTAATGGCGCACGAAGTTTTGAATTTTCATCATAATTTATTGTTTTTATTATTCGGCGACGCATTACGTTCTTGCACGGTGCGGATCAGGTCATTCTGACATTTATGCAATTAACGATTGTTTTTTATACTTATACATGATTTAGTTTGTATTTTCTTGTTTAAAGCATCCCCTCATTCATCTCCAGTAGTACATTAGCAAATTGATTATTAGATATTGTTAATATTTTTGATTGACTCGATTTGTAGATCGGTTTATCAAATAATTGCCGGACCGATAAATCTATTTAAGTATATATCCATTTTTTAGCGTCACATATGCGTCGGGACAGCAACCTTGTTTTTGCGAGTGCGAGTTGTCACCATTTGCATATTATAGATTTATGGAAATTATGTAATTTTATAAACTCTAAGCATATTTTCTACAATCAGTAGTTAAAAAGTGAAACTTCTATCAGTCATATACTTTATCTATTTATTGTTTTCGGTTTCTTGCGTTTGCAATATTTAACCCAAATTATATTTTATTAGAGGATGTTATAATGCCTGATACTTTTGTGATTGAAGCATCAAATGATACAACAACCAGCACAATCAACGTCACGCAGTCTGTGGAAGCGGGTAATTCCGAAGAACTGAATGGCTCGCTGGTTTCCACGTCAACGACGACTTCGCTTGACGGCATATCGCTGATCGGTTCAGTCGGCACCCAGCAAGATTCCAGCAGCCTGATCGGAACCAGCGCCAGCACCAGCAGCGACTGGCAGGTTTCGGTGGAAGAGAGCGCTTCGGATTTCTCGATGGAAACCGACACCACCGGCACCAGCGACGAGTTCGAAATGTCTGAAGCCGAAGGCGGCTCCGAATTCCATATGGAAGAAGCATCGCCGGAAGCGGACACCGAAATCAAAGTTGAAACGGCCGAGCCTCCTTCCGACACAAGCGAAGGGTCCGCCGTCCTTCGCGACAGCGGCCCAGTCATCGTAGCCGTACCGGATGCCGATACGACGCTGGTTTTTGATTACGGCCAACAGCGCGATACCACCTCGGAAGTCATTGCCGGGCCAAGCGTTTTTGAAGCACAGGCTGATCCGTCCACCACGCTGACGGCAAGTGCCGATGTCGATACGCGGGCAAGCGGCGGCTCGATCCTTGACGCCAATGGTTCGACAACCGAAACCAGGTCCGGCGGCTACATCATGATTGGCGAGACCTATGGCGAAGATGAACGCATCAATGATGAGTTGGTGTTTATCGCTGTAGCGCCTGAGATCGACACCACGCTGGTCTATGAAGCCGGCCTTGGCAGTGGCGTTTCCGACGCCGAAATATCCGCTGCGACGGCAATCGAGTCTCGCGGTGACCTTTCGGCTTCGCGTGACGGCGCAATCATTTTGGAAACCGGCACTGCCGACTCCAGATTGGCTATTGCCGATGACTTCATCTTCGGTTGATGCCTGCCGTGTCATGCGTTGAACGGACCGCATGACAGGAGGCACCGGTTGACCCTGGGTCGCTAGCCGACCCGGGGTCGACCACACCGCTCAATACCTGCCAGCCGGGTGCCGGGCGGTCGTCATAAAATCAAATAAACCAAACCATATCATACTGTTACACGCATATCGGCTGTCTATTCATATCTTATATAACTTATATTGAATGTTTATTTCAGAAAACGATTTTCAGGAAGCTGACCATGGCTAAAGACACCCTTTACGGCATCATGACCCTGTTTGAAACCAGTTTTGGCAATGTCCCGTCCGGCAACGGCCGGATGGCTTATTTCAAGGACTGGATTGATCAGACTGCGGAACTGGGCGCCCAGGTCATCCGCCTTCCCGGCGACTGGAGAATGCTGGAGGAAAACGGCGACGACAAATGGGCGCAATGGTATGTCGACGAAACCGTCCAGCTGATCAAATATGCCGGCCAAAAGGGCATCCAGGTCATTTACGAATTCGCCCAGACGCCTGATTGGGCAAAATCCACAAACAGCTCCGATGTCTGGACCTATCCATCAAGCGCCAAGCAATTCGGCGAGGCGGCGGCCTATCTCCACCAGGCATTCATCGATGCCGGCGTATCCAAATATGTGGCCGCATGGGAGATCTGGAACGAACCCAATGTCAAGGCATTCTGGCCCGGCGGGGCCTATCGCAACCCGGGCAGCGCCGCAGACGGTACCGATATCTCCGTCAACAAGGCGGCGGCCGGCGAATATGTCAAATTGTTGAACGCGGCCTATGACGCATTGAAAGCGGTGGATGGCAATGTCACTGTGCTTGGCGGTTCACTTGCCGGAACCGATTTTGAATATGCGGAATGGATGCTGCAAAAGGGCGCCAAGTTCGACGCGCTTTCGGTTCACCCCTATACCAGGCCATTCGAGCCCAACAGCCCTACCCCCGGCAGGCCGAACGAAGATCCCACCATCCACCCCGAACTAGGTTATCAAAGCAACACGCTCAATGAACGCTGGTCTTTCGAATATGGCATCGAGACAATCCACGACCTGCTGAAATCCTATGGCAAATCCGGTGATATCTGGTTGACCGAAATGGGTTGGCGGCTTCCCAGCCATGCTTCGTGGAACTATGTTCCCGGCCAGCAAGCCCAGGCGAACTACCTTCAAAGCGCACTGGAACTGATCAAGGATTGGGACTTCCTCAAGGCCGTCACCATTTTCAATCTCTATGACAGCTATGACGGCGATTTCGGCCTGCTTCAGCCCAATGGGAAATGGCGCGCTGCGGCCCAGGTCTTCCACGATTTCGTGACCGGAACCGGCGGCAGCAACAACAATAACAACAACAATACCGGCGGCGGCGCTTCCATTTTTCACCTCGACGGCACCAATGGTGATGACAGCCTGATCGGCAAACTTAACCGGATCAATGATATCAACGGCCGCGGCGGGGACGATTATATCGAGGCCGGCAACAAGGACGATGTCATAGCCGGAGGCAGAGGCGACGATGTCATCATTACCGGCAAAAGCGCCAATGTCGTCAATGGCGGGCGCGGAGAAGACACATTGGTCTTCTTGCACGCCAATGCCGATTTCACCATCAGCGAAAGAAAAGGCCACCTGCTCCTGGAGAATGGCAAGACCTCGGCCGCCATCCACAATATTGAATGGATCGTCTTTGACGCCAAAAACGGCAATTTCAGCATCAATGCCAAGGAACTGCTGGGCCACCGCCACGATATCAGCGGTTCTGCGGTTGATGACAATCTTTCCGGCACGGCAGGCAGCCAGTTTCTCTATGGGCGCGCTGGTAACGACATGATCAATGGCGGCCGGGGCGGCGACATCATGTTCGGCGGCCGGGGCGGCGACATCTACACGGTCGACAATATTCATGACATGGTCATCGAAAAAGCCGGCCATGGGACCGACGATGTGATCTCCAGTGTGTCGTATTCGCTCAAATTCCTGACCAATGTCGAAAACCTTGCCCTTTCAGGGCTCAACGCCAAAAATGCGACCGGAAATGCCAATAACAACATCCTTGCCGGAAACAATGCCGACAATGTGATCCGTGGCCTGGGCGGAGACGACGTCATCAATGGCGGCCTCGGCGACGATACATTGTATGGCGGCGCGGGCGCCGACCTGTTCATTTTCCAACACAACAGCGGCCATGATCGTATCGTCGATTTTTCAGCCGATGCAGGTGATGTCATTGACCTGTCGAATGTCGGCGACATTACCGACTTTGGCGATCTCAGCGTAAATCATCTGAGCTATTCAGGGTCTTCAGCCGTGATTTCCGTCGGAGGTGCTTTTTCCATCACCATCGATGGCCTTGATGCCGGCCAGCCATTGTCGAGTGACGCCTTCATCTTCGGATAGATCAGAACGTGCAAAACCCACCATGGCTGATGGCGGCGGCGAACGGGATGAAAGCAGACTGCGGCCGCGCCTTCAAACAAAAGAGGTCACAGCGACAGCCGACAGAGGGTGTGCCAGTCAATTCAGGGGTCTGCCCCCCTTTGTCACTGCACCGCCGCCGGCCCGCTTGTTGATACAGCCGCTCGAAGGCCGGCAATGCCGGCCTTCCGGCTACTGCGCCGCAGCTTCGATTTCCGGATCATCGGCTATGAAACCGCCGGATTGGCGGGTCCACAAATCCGAGTAGATGCCGCCCATCTTTGCCAACTCTGCATGCGTTCCCTCTTCGCGGATGACACCCTTGTCGAGCACCACCAACCGGTCCATCTCGGTCAATGTCGAAAGCCGGTGGGCGATGGCGATCACCGTCTTTCCTTCCATCAGCCTGAACAGGTTTTCCTGGATGGCGGCTTCCACTTCGCTGTCAAGCGCGCTGGTGGCCTCATCAAGTATGAGGATCGGCGCATCCTTCAAAAACACCCGGGCAATGGCCACCCGCTGGCGCTGGCCGCCGGACAGCTTGACTCCCCTTTCGCCGACATGGGCTTCAAGGCCCATCCGGCCCTGCGGATCGACAAGCGTTTCAATGAAATCCCAGGCATTGGCGCGCTTTGCCGCCTCGATGATCTCGGCGTCGCTGGCATCAGGCCGACCATAGGCGATGTTGTCGCGCACCGAGCGATGCAGGAGCGACGTATCCTGCGTGACCACTCCGATATGGGCGCGCAGGCTGTCCTGCGTGACCTTTGCGATATCCTGGCCGTCAATCCGGATCTGGCCGGCTTCCAGATCGTAAAAGCGCAACAGCACATTCATCAAGGTCGTCTTGCCTGCGCCTGATCGACCGACCAGTCCGACCTTCTCGCCGGGATTGATTTTCAGCGAAATATTCTCGATGACGCCCTTGTCCTTGCCGTAGTGGAAGCGGATCTGGTCGAATTCGATCTGACCCTTGCGCGTCGACAAGGCCACGGATTCCGGCGTATCGACAATGTCGTGCACCTTGGTCAGCATCTGCATGCCGTCATAGACGACGCCGATATTTTCAAACAATGCGGAGACTTCCCACATGATCCATTGCGACATGCCGTTCAGGCGCATGGTCAGCGCAATGGCGATTGCAATGGCGCCCAAAGGGACTGCGCCATTCATCCAGAAGGAAATGGACAGGCCGCATATGATGAACAGGGCCAGGCAGTTGTTGGTATAAACCAGCGTTTGGAATTGGGTCACCAGGCGCATCTGCCCATGCACCGTCTGCAGGAATTCATCCATGGCCTTTTTTGCATAGACCTCTTCGCGCCCGGCATGTGAAAACAGCTTGACGGTGGCGATGTTGGTGTAGCTGTCGGTAATCCGTCCCGCCATCATTGAACGCGTATCGGCCTGCTCCGAGGAGATTTTCCTGAGCTTCGGCACGAAATAGACGATGATGCCGATATAGATGCAGATCCACAGGACCAGCGGCAACATCAACCGCCAATCGGCTATTCCGACCACGACCAGCATCGAGATGAAATAACTGACCACATAGACAAAGACATCGAGCAGCTTCATCATGGTTTCACGAACGGCCAGCGAAGTCTGCATGACCTTGGTTGCCACCCGGCCGGCAAATTCATTGGCAAAGAAGTTCATGGATTGGCGCAGCAGGTAGCGATGCATCTGCCAACGGCCGATCATCGGATAATTGCCGAGCAGCACCTGATGAATGATCAATGACTGGATGAAGACGACCAGCGGCATGGCGACCAGCACGAACAGGCCCATGCCCACCAATGTGGTACCTTCATCCTGCAGGAAGGTCGCCCGGTTGGCGCTTGACAGCCAATCGACGATTGAGCCGAGAATGCGGAAAAGCAGCACTTCGCCGATGCCGATCATCGCCGTGAGCACGGAGAGAAGCACAAGCCAGACTGCCACCGGCCTTGAATAATGCCAGCAGAAGGCAAAAAGCCCGCTGGGCGGAACCGTCGGCGTTTCCGCCGGATATGGATTTACGCGATTTTCAAACCAGGCAAACATGAAATTGTTCCCGAATGGACAAGCACGGCTGCGCCGCGATAGTGAAGAGAATGCGACAACCACCGAACGGACCGGACTCAGGTCCAAGACAAGGTGATGGTCACTTGGAAATATTGCGATTTTTGGATTTGCGTCCTGGCCGATGGCCATCCAAGCCTAAATTGGCTTTAAAAACCCCGAGGGGAGCGCAAAATCTCAGACAAATGCATTGAAGCCTCCCTGTTTTCGGTGTTGAAGATGATTCTCAATACCTCGATTTCCGACGGTTGAACAGATGGAATTTGCCATTCCTGCGACCAATTGTCTTGATTGGGCTCGATGTTGCCATTTGACCACAGAATGCCGCAGTCCGGCCAAAGCCACGAAAGCCCGCCATGCCCGATCTCCGCATCGCCCTTTATCAACCCGACATAGCCGGCAATACCGGGACTATCCTGCGGCTTGCCGCCTGTCTGGGCGTGGCGGTCGACATCATCGAACCGGCGGGTTTTGATGTATCGGACAGAAACCTCAAGCGCGCCGGGATGGATTATCTGACGAGCGTCAACCTCGTCCGCCATGTCAATTGGGCAGCCTTCGATGCGTTTCGAACTGGCAGCGGCCGTCGTCTGGTGCTGGCCTCCACCAAGGCCTCCGCTCCTTATGCGGACCTGGCCTATCACGGCACTGACATCCTGCTTTTTGGTCGCGAGAGCGCCGGCGTGCCCGATCTGGTTCATCAAGCGGCAGACCAACGCGTGACCATCAAGATGGTCGAAGGGCAGCGCTCGCTCAATCTTGCCATGTCGGTGGCGATGATCCTGGGCGAGGCGCTGCGCCAGACCTGCGCCTGAAAGTGCAATTTCCTGTCGATCATCGGCTCTTTGGTGCGTTTCTGCGGTCCGAACCGGTTCCCCCGGCGCTCCAAACTGCTATAGATTCGGCCAAACAATTGTACCGACGCAACAACGTCCAGCAGCCCAACGGATGAAAAGCATGGAAAGACCTGACCTGCCGCAAGGCTTGCCGGATGACATAGAGGAAAAGAAGGCGGCTGCGCGCCAATGGTTCGAATCGCTGCGTGACGCGATCTGCCGGTCGTTTGAATCCCTTGAAGATGCATTGACAGGTCCGCTTTCGGATCTGCCGCCCGGCCGGTTTGAAGCCAAAACATGGCAACGCGACAATGGAGAAGGCGGTGGCGGCACCATGTCGATGATGGAAGGGCGCGTCTTTGAAAAAGTCGGCGTTCACACATCGACGGTCCATGGCGAATTTTCGCCGGAATTCCGCTCCCAGATTCCAGGCGCCGAAGAAGATCCCACCTTCTGGGCTTCCGGCATTTCGCTGATCGCCCATCCGGTCAACCCGCATGTTCCCGCAGTCCACATGAACACCCGGATGGTGGTAACGACAACCCATTGGTTCGGCGGCGGCGCGGACCTGACGCCGTTGCTTGAGGCGCGGCGCAATCAGAGCGACCCGGACGCCGTTCTTTTTCACCGCGCCATGCAGATCGCCTGCTCGCGTCATGAAGTCGCCGATTACCCCAAATTCAAGGCCTGGTGCGACGAGTATTTCTTTCTCAAGCACCGCAATGAGCCGCGCGGCGTCGGCGGGATTTTCTTTGACTGGCAGAAAAGCGAAGAGGCAAAAGGCGGATGGGAAGCTGACTTTGCTTTCACCCGGGATGTCGGCCGGGCCTTTTCCATGGTCTATCCGAAACTGGTGCAAACCAATTTCAACAAGTCATGGAACGAGCATGACCGGGACGAGCAATTGATCCGCCGGGGGCGCTATGTGGAGTTCAACCTGCTTTATGACCGCGGCACAATCTTCGGGCTGAAAACGGGCGGCAATGTCGATTCCATCCTGTCCTCGCTGCCGCCGGTGGTGCGATGGCCGTAACGGCCTGGACCTATTTGGAAGCGTGTCGCCAGACCTCTGCCTTGATCCTGGCGATCTTGTAGGCGTCGATCACCGACAGGCCGTAGATCAGGATGCCGCCGATATTGCGGCCGAAGAAACTTGATTCCAGCGGCATGATCTTGTGACTGACCCAGCCAAGGATGATCATGAAGAACAGGAACTGCAAGCCGCGCATTGCCATGCCGACGGCAACATGGCCGGCGCCGGGTATCAGCGACATCAACAAGACCAGATGAGGATTGACCGGCTTTTTCGGCGGCGGGGTGTCAGGCTGGTTCACGCGGCAATCTCCCTGGAAGCATTGATGCCGTCGCGAAAGCGGGAGGCTTTTTCAATCAGCGATCCGATAAAGGCCGGCGCCGGAACCCTGCCCCCGAAATCCGCCTGGCGGAACACGCCGTAACGGGCGCGATCACCTTCGGCCATCAACCAGACAAGGCGAAGGCCATCGGGACTGATCAACAACTCCTTTGCCCGTCGGTCACTCATCATATCGACATTTGCACGAATGGCCTCTTCAGGAAAGACGGTTTCCGGTCGATCCATCCTGATGGCGGCATGGTCGGGAAAATCTTCCGGCGTCCTGATGGCTACCGGGCGCAAATGAAAATTTGAGAAGGACGCCGTCATTGCCGGCCGCATCAGGATGTTGACAATGCCGTTGACTTTGACAGGTTCGGCAACCGTCACCGAGATCCACCATGAGGGCAGTTTGCGAACCGCCAAAGTATCCATGATGGTCTGAACCTGCACCCGCATACCCTGCCAGTGACCAACAAAGGTCAGGACGCCTGCGGCTGGATTCGGCACCAGTTGCGCATCAGCCACGATCAGACGGATATTGGCCGCCAGCATTTCCTGCAAATGGACCTGGTCACGCCTGGACTTCTGCGTGGAACGGACCAGCCGCCAGGCAAGGCCCGCAGCGGCAACCGATATCAGTATGGTGGTCAGGACCGGGCTCATTTCAGACTCCAAAACTGCCGGGGCGACAAGCCCCGGCAATTGTACTGGTCAATAACCTTGCGGCTTGGGCCAAGGCATCGAGAACTGGTCGGCCCGCTTGACATATTTATAGCGGAAGAAGTGGAACCAGAGCGAGACGACGAAGTAGAAAGCCACCATGGCGATCAACTGGCTGCCAAATCCGAGGAAGATGGCAAAGAAGGTGACCACGCAGAGGATGAACAAGACGACGGCCGGAAGCGGATGGAAGGGGTGGGTATAGCCACGCCGGATCGAACCCAACGGCCATTTCTTCCGGAACATCGCGATATTGATGCTCATGAAGGTATATTGCAGCACACCCGACAGGATCGAGAAGGTGATGGCCTGGTTGAGATCGGCGATGAAGGCGAAAGCCAATGCGATCGGCAGCAGGAACAGGATCGAGCGGTAAGGTGTGCGATAAGTCGGATGCACCGCCGAAAACCAGTTGGGAAGGTAACGGTCGCGACCAAGCGAGAACCAGGCGCGCGCTGCATCGTTGATACAACCGTTCGCCGAAGCAACCGCAGCCAGAACCGTGCCCCAGAACATCAGGAATTCCAATGTGCCGCTGCCGGTCACGCGGGCTGCGTCATAAAGCGGGAAGAATGTGAAGCCGAGATATTCCCAAGGCATCAGGCTGGCGCAGACATACCAGGTCAAGGCAGCCCCGATCAGCAGCGTGATCATGCCGGCCATGGTTCCATACGGAAGCGAGCGCGGCGGCGAACGAACTTCTTCAGCCGCCTGGGTCGTACCCTCAATCCCCAGATAGTACCAGATGCCGAACTGGAAGGAGGCGATAACCCCGATCCAGCCATAGGGCAACTCGTTTTCAGGCGTGACCAGTTCACCGAATTTCAGGACGACCCCCTGGCTCCAGGGCTGAACCGAGAAGAACAGGATCAGGATGGAAAGATAGGCCAGCGCGGTTATGACGAAATTGACATTGAGCGTCATCAACACGCCGCGGTAATTCAGCCAGGCCAACAGGCAGATGGTGAAAACCACGAAGCCATGTCGCGTCAAACCCTCGATGCCTGCCGTGGTGACGATAAGGTCACCCACAAGGATCGAGTCCGATACCTCCAGCATTGTATAGGCGAACACAAGATAAAGTGCGACGTTGAATGCCATCAGCGGCCCGACGATGTGCTTGGCCTGTGCATATTGGCCGCCTGCGGCAGCCACGGTCGAGGTGACTTCGGAATCAATCATCGCGACCGATGTATAGAGCAGGCCGACCAGCCAGCAGACGATCAGGGCCGCCAGAGTGCCACCCTTGTCGGCTGAAAAGTTCCAGCCGGTAAATTCACCGACGAGAACGATGCCGACCCCAAGCGCCCAGACATGGGCCGGTCCGAGGACCCGCAAAAGGGCGACACGATCGCCGTGAATAGTTGTCATTATTTCAGTAGACATGAAAATCCCCCCGGATCAAAGCTTGTGCTTTTCGCTGATGGCCTCGATTTCGCCCTCCCGGGACGACGTCAAGACTTCTTCGGGATAGCTCGTATCCGTCTTGAACCAGTCAAGAAGCATCCAAGCAACCAGAACGGCCGAGCCTGCCCAGCACGCATAAGATAGATAAACCCACATGAAATTACCCTCCCGACTGGTTGTTACTTCTCGTCAAACCGTTCACGGATGACATCACGGTATTCCCGTTCGGAAGCCCGGAACAGGAAGACGAAATAGGCGACAATGACAGCCGTCATGACGAGCAAAGTCGTCCAGTCGATGGTGAAATCATACCGGTTCTGGATAATGTCGTGGGCGGTTTCCGGCGTGTATCCGAGCTTTTCCCAGATCGACGACATCGTGGCGTTCTGCTTGAGATTTTCCCAGGTCGGCGCCTCGATTTTATGGATTTCCTTGGCCGCCCCGGCGAGGCCGAGTTTGAGCGGCAACCAAAGCGCCACGAAAATGGCGATGACGATGAAAGCAATGTCGACGATCTGTCCGATCCGGCTTTGCTCTGGTGGCGTGTAACGTGCCATCTGCTTTCCCCCCTCAGGATTTGCGTTTCTTGGCTTTGTCGAGATTTTCAATGTCGAGTCGGTAGATGAAGTCCTTGTCACTTTTGTAATGCGTCAGCATCGCCGTGATGGACGCAGTATTGAAGATCAGGACAGCGCCCGCCGACAGCGCGACAATGGTCTTGATGCCGTTGTTTGAGATATGCGGCCAGACCATGAAAAGGACGAAAAGCACCGCAATCCAGAGAAAGAGGACGAAAAGCATCGCGCCGCGAACATCGGAGCGATACATGGCTTCCATGCGTTCATTGATGTCGTTCATTCTGTTACCCCCGTCATTTTAATTGCCCCCGGCATTTGTTCGCTTTTGCAGCGAATCTGCTGCACTGCACTTTCCGCACAGTGAAATTTGTTGACTAATAATGACTTACTGCGACGTTTTGTCAAGAAGCAACAAATCCGCCAGAAGCTAGTTGACAGAAAGCAAAACCTGCGCGGCCTGTTTCTTTTCCAACCATTGTTTTCCGGAACTGATTAGTTGTGGAACAATTGTGGATAAACAGGCCCGGAATCGCCAAGATACTGAAATCGGCTATTAACTGCAGGAGCAACGTTACGAAGTATTCATTACTTCGAATGGACGAATCATGCTAAAAACAAAGCTTCGTGGTTTATCGGAGGATAAAGACCATGACTGGCAGGAACAGCATACCGGCAGCAACCGGGCGATCCGCTCCCGAGACCATTGGCAACCAAGGCAATCTGCTTGACCGGATCGCTTATTTCGAGCGCCTTTCATCCATTGTAAAAAGCCGCGACGGGCTTGTGGAAAGCGCGCAGTCGAAAGCGGCCGAGCGTCTTCAGTCTTCCGCATGTTTCGATAGTTGGGCCATGCCGGACCCGGATCCATTCAACGCAAGCCGCCATTGAGATCGGCAAGCGATAGAATGGCGGTGCGTCAGCGCAATGAACAGACCGCTACGGCGTGGACAAAAGCGCCATAGCCACCAGTTCTTCCTTGCCAAGGCTGAAATCGGCATCGACCCATTTGGTTTCCAACTCACCGAGCTTGACGCCGAGCGCGGGGCCCGCGGGCAAACCCGCTTCCATGAGATCGGAACCCTTGACCGGGAAAACCGGCTTTTTCCACGCGGCTGAAGTTGCAAGCAGGCTCGTCAGTCGCCGCAGCCTTGCCTTTCGATCCGAACCCTTGCAGCCGGATTGCAATTCACTGGCGATCATCAACTTGAGTCGGGCCATGATGCCGCTCAAGCCGTGCCGATAGAGCAGGCGCAGCAACGACGGGGTTGGAAGGTCATCCGCAATGACGGGCGCTTTGGCGAAGGCGGCAAGGAACGCGGCATCCTGGCGTGAAAGCCGCAGCCTCTGGCTCATGACTGCCAGACGATCGGCATCCGGCGGCACGATCGCCGCCAGTCGCAGCAACGGATCAATCTGCCAGCCGAATTGCTGCTCCGCTTCAATCAGCCCGCCAATCGCGTCAATGCCCCATTTCGCGCTTTCGGGCAGAATCTCCGGCAGAACGCCGGTGGTTCGCATCCACAACATGGCGCGGCCGGGATCTTTGGCGCCAAGCAGTTTCTTCAGTTCCGACCACACCCTTTCCGCCGAGAGCGTCTTCAATTTGTCGCGCGCGGCTGCGCAAGCCTTCAGTCCTTCCGCATCCGGTCGTCCATTGCCGTAATGGGCAAAGAACCTGAAAAACCGCAAGACGCGAAGATAGTCCTCGGCAATCCGGTCGGCAGCGCTGCCGATGAACCGGAGCGTCCGGGTCTCAATATCCGCCAGTCCGCCGACATCATCATGCACCGCGCCGTCAATATCGGCGTAGAGCGCGTTGATGGTGAAATCGCGCCGTTCCGCATCAGCTTTCCAGTTGTCGGTATAGGCGACTTCAGCGCGCCGGCCATCGGTCTTGACGTCAATCCTGAGCGTCGTGACTTCAAACGGCATGCCGTCGACCACCAGCGTCACTGTACCGTGGGCCAGACCGGTCGGAACAACCTTGACCGATGCTGCCGTTGCCAGCTTGATGACCTCTTCCGGCTTATGGGTCGTGGCAATATCAAAATCACTGACCGGCAGGCCCATCAGCGCATTGCGAAGGGCGCCGCCCACCAGCCTGGCCTCGCCGCCTTCCCTGTTCAGCAGGGTCAATACCTTTTGCAATTGCGGTGTTTCAAACCATGGCTGCCCTTTGACCGAGGTCATGCATAAAGCCTTTCATAGAGCGTGCGGACGATTCCCGCCGTAATGCCCCAAATTTTCCTGTCCCGATACGGCATGACATAATAATGCCGTTCGATATTGTCCCATACACGACTTTCGCGCTGGTGATTGTCGGGGTTCATGAGAAACGACAAAGGCACCTCAAAGACTGCATCCACTTCGTCGGGATTGAGTCGGATCGCAAATCCGCGGCTGACGACGGAAAGCACCGGCGTGATCAGGAAGCCGCTCGGCGTCGGGTAATCCGGCAGCCTGCCGATAATATCGACGAAGGACCGGTCAAGCCCGATTTCCTCTTCCGCTTCACGCATGGCCGCCACTTCCGACGAGGGATCTCCCGGATCGCGCTTGCCGCCCGGAAAAGCGACCTGGCCTGAATGATTGCGCATGGTCGATGTCCGCTGAGTGAAGATCACCTTGGCATCCTCGCCGTCATCCACGACGGGAACCAGAACGGCGGCGTCCTTGAGATCCATGGCACTGATATGCTCATGCAGGTCCGGATTGAGGCGATAGTCGACATGCTGGCGCAAGGCATGGATTTCCGGGCTGGCAACATCGTGCATGACGCGACGCCGGAATTCGCCAGCGGAAAACTTCGCATTCATCGTGAAAGGACTTCCAGTTCACGCGCCGGCATCACCGGAAAGATCTCGCCGCCGGAGCGAACAGCAAACATGTCCTGTCCATTCATTTCCAGCACTTCGCCGCATTCAACCAGATCATACATGACTGCCCTTGAAACCAGGGCCTCCAATCGTCCGCGGACATGGATATAGGGCTTGAGCTGGCTGTTTTCACCGTGGATGACAAAACGCAGGCCATGCTCTGGGCCTGCCTCGACGATATCGCCGACATTGGTCCGGAAAGTCAGCTTCTGGCCTGCGCCCTCGCCTTCCACCGTCATCTCGACGGCTACAAACGGCGCGTCCACGACCCGGATACCGACTTTTTCCACCGGCGTGACGAGGTATGTCTTGCCGTCATCGTCCTTTCGCAACACGGTTGAAAACAGCCTGACCAGCGGCTGGCGGCCTATCGGCGTACCCATATAGAACCAGGTTCCGTCCGCGCGGATCTCCATGTCGATGTCACCGCAATAGGGTGGATTCCATCGGTCCACCGGCGGCAACCCGTCTTTGCCTGCATTGCGGTCAGCCTGCGCCCGTCCAATCAGGGCGGCCAGCGCTGACGCATCTGTGGTGGAATCAATTCTGTCCGCTGCCATTGTTCCGACCCGGTTTGTGCCTAAGTGAATTGCATATGCTTCACATTATTGTGCGGCATAAAGATTTGACAGGCGCTTGTCAGCCGTCCATCTGATAATAAAGCGGCAAACGGTTGCGTAAATGCCTTGGGTGGCGATTCGCGGCTTTTTGAGGAATAAACACTGGAGAAGCTTGATGGGTATGATGAACAGCAGCGAAGGCAGTGTTGACGAAAAAGCGGTGATTGCCGATGCCGAGCACGCTTTGGCCGACATTGCCCGGATCAAGGCTGAAGTCGGCAAAGTGATTTTCGGACAGGAAAATGTGGTCGAACAGACCATATTGTCGATCATGGCAGGCGGCCACGCGCTGCTGGTCGGCGTTCCGGGACTGGCCAAGACCAAGCTCGTGGCGACGCTTGCCACCGTGCTGGGGCTTTCCACCAACCGTATCCAGTTCACGCCGGACCTGATGCCCTCTGATATTCTGGGCTCGGAAGTGATGGATCAGGGCGATGATGGCAAGCGGTCCTTCCGCTTCATCAAGGGCCCGGTCTTCACCGAACTGCTGATGGCCGATGAAATCAACCGCGCCAGCCCGCGCACCCAGTCAGCCTTGCTGCAGGCCATGCAGGAATATCACGTCACCATTACCGGCAAGCGCTACGACCTGCCCCAGCCATTCCACGTTCTTGCCACCCAGAACCCGCTGGAGCAGGAAGGCACCTATCCGCTGCCGGAAGCCCAGCTTGACCGCTTCCTGATGGAAGTCGACGTTCCCTATCCGGATGGCGCTGCAGAACGGCGCATCCTGCTTGAAACGACCGGATTGGCGGAAGCCACCGCTGAAGCCGTCATCGACGCCAAACGCCTGATGGAAATCCAGGCGCTGGTCCGGCGCATGCCCGTCAGCGAAACCGTCGTGGCCGCCATTCTGGATCTGGTGCGGTCAGCGCGCCCCGGCAATGGCAGCGATCTCAGCGACAAGACCGTAGCCTGGGGCCCGGGCCCGCGCGCCGGACAAGCCCTGATGCTGGCAGTGCGCGCCCGCGCGCTTTATGACGGCCGCTATGCGCCGTCGGTCGACGATGTGCTTGCGCTCGCCGTTCCGGTCCTGAAACACCGCATGGCGCTGAATTTCTCCGCCCGCGCCGAAAACATCAGCGTCAACGAAGTCATCGCCCGTCTGGTCAAAGACGTGCGAGCCTGACGGAGGCACCAGATTTTGCCACCCATCGGCCATAGTGCTGAAGCCACTGCGCCACAGGCCGCCCTTTCGAGGGCGCGCGACCGCGCACGCCTTCTGCCCGATTGCCTGATCGAGGCCCGTCGCATCGCCAATACAGTGATTGCCGGCTGGCATGGTCGCCGGCAACGCGGCATTGGCGAAAATTTCTGGCAGTTCCGGCCTTTTCTCAGCGGCGATTCCGTCGCCGGCATTGACTGGCGCAGATCGGCCCGCGACGACCATACCTATATCCGTGAACGGGAATGGGAAGCCGCCCACACGATCTGGCTCTGGGCTGACCTGTCGCCGTCCATGCGCTACAAATCAAATCTCGGCACCGTTTCCAAGGAAAGCCGGGCGCTGGTGCTGATGCTGGCAATGGCCGAAATCATCGCCCGGTCGGGTGAGCGGATCGGCTGTCCCGGCATCATGGAGCCCGTGGCCAGCCGAAACGCCGCCGAACATCTGGCGCGCGCGCTTCTGCATGCCAATCCTTCAGGCGTCCTGCCTTCGACCTCAATGATCAAGGGCCAAAGCGACATCATCCTGTTTGGTGATTTTCTCGATGCGCCCGACACCATCATGCAGCAACTGGGCCCGCTGGCCCGGCGCGGCCTGCGCGGCCATGTCGTTGAGATATACGATCCGGCGGAAGAGGCCTTCCCCTATCTCGGACGAACCGAATTCATTGATCCGGAATCCGGCGAGAAGCTGACGGCGGGACGGGCGGAAATCCTGCAGAAGGATTACCAGGACGCCTATCTTGCACGCCGTGAAACGCTTTCGGGTTCGCTGCATCATTTCGGCTGGAACTTCATTGCCCATGGGACGGACCGGCTTGCATCGGAAGCGCTGGTAGCGCTGCATACCTATTTGTCCGGCGTGCCGGGGCGCTCGAATTACGGGGGGCAGAAGTGAGCGGTCTGGCTTTCACCTCCCCCTTCCTGCTTCTGGCCCTGCTGGCGCTGCCGGTGATCTGGTGGCTGCTGCGCATCACCCCGCCGCGCCCGGAACGTGAAATCTTTCCGCCGCTGAAGATTCTCGCCGGCGTCATCAAGCGCGAGGAAAGCCCGGCATCCAGCCCGTGGTGGCTGACATTGCTGCGGATCATTCTGGCTGCTTTGGTCATCATCGCGCTCGCCGGACCGCTCTTGAACCCGCAAACCAGCGAAGTGGCCGGAGACGGACCGCTGGTCATCGTCATGGACAATGGCTGGGCGTCGGCGCCGGACTGGCCGGCCCGTGTGGCGACCGCCGAGGCGCTGATCAACCAGGCCCAGGAACGCGATATCGCCGTCAGCTTGGTCTTTACCGCCGAGACGCGCAACGATGCCGCCCCGATGCGGGCCGACCAGGCGCTGGATCGTCTCGCTGCAGCAAAACCCCGTCCGCTCAAGACCGATCGCGACCGCACCATGGAAACTTTGGCAACCGGCCTTGACGGCCAAAGGCCGGGCACTGTGGCTTTCATTACCGACGGGCTGGCCGCAACACAGAATGACAATACGCTGCAGGCCATCGGCGCGCTCAAGCCGGCCGATGTCAAATTCATCCGGTCCAACCGCCAGGATCTTGCGGTTCTGGCAAATGCAACCAATTCCACCGACAGCATGAAAGTGACCGCCAAGCGTCTTGATACCAATCTGGCATCCACCATCGGCATCAGCGCGCGCGACAATCTTGGCCGCATCATCGCCACATCGACGGTGACAT
This sequence comes from Rhizobiaceae bacterium, assembly GCA_041742335.1. Taxonomy (GTDB): domain Bacteria; phylum Pseudomonadota; class Alphaproteobacteria; order Rhizobiales; family Rhizobiaceae; genus Rhizobium_E. Next base: position 80,334 of record JBGSIT010000100.1, on the reverse strand, counting down.
TTCCGGCGGGTCAAACCGAAGCGAGCGGTGAAATCCTGTCGCCGTTTGAACTCAGGAACGAATTTGCCCGGCTCGAAATCGACAGCGACCAGACGGCTGGCGCGGTGCGGCTTCTGGACGACAGCTTCAAGCGACGCCGCATCGGCCTGCTTTCGGGCGAAAGCGGCGACAAATCCCAGCCTCTGCTGTCACCGCTCTATTATATCGAACGCGCATTGCTGCCATTCGCCAATCTCAGCCATGCCAGTTCCACCGATCTTTCGATCGCCATACCGGCATTGATTGCGGAAAAACCGTCCGCCATCATCATGGCCGATATCGGCCGCATTCCCACCGAGACCGAAAAGCAATTGACGGACTGGATCAACCAGGGCGGCACGCTGATCCGCTTTGCCGGACCGCGCCTGGCCACGGCCGCCAGCGACGATCCATTGATTCCGGTAAGGCTGCGAAAGGGTGAACGCGCGCTGGGCGGCGCACTTTCATGGTCGACGCCGCAACCACTGGCCGCCTATCCTGAAAACAGCCCCTTTGCCGGGCTCCAACAACCGGACGGCATTCTGGTCCAGCGACAGGTCCTGGCGGAACCCTCGCCGGAACTGGCCAGCCAAAGCTGGGCCAACCTGGCTGACGGAACACCGCTGGTGACCGCACGCAAGCAAGGCGCCGGGCGGATCGTTCTGTTTCATGTCAGCGCCGAGGCCAGCTGGTCCAACCTGCCGATTTCCGGCCATTTCGTTGAAATGCTGAGGCGATTGGTTCAGTTGTCGCGGGCCTCTTCGGGCAACGGCGATGTCGGCTCTACGGTCTCCATTCTGCCGCCCTACCGGCTGCTGACCGCCCAAGGCACATTGACGCCGCAAACCGACGGCGCCAAGCCGCTGAGCGTATCCATCGACAAGCCTGCAGTCACGACGCAAGACAACCCGCCCGGCCTTTATGGCAATGAGGACGGCTTTACCGCGCTCAACCTGATCAATCCGGATGACCAGCTCTTCGTTCTATATCCCTATAGTTCCGGATTTCCCGTCAGCCAGTCCGGCTTTATCGGCGAACAGGCAACCTCGTTGAAACCGCCCGTACTGCTTGCCGGTTTCCTGCTGCTGCTGGCCGACACTTTGATCGTTCTGTGGCTGGGCGGCAAATTGCAATGGAAACGGCCCGGCAGCCAGCTGGCGGCGCTGGCGCTTCTGGTCCTTGTCGGGCTGCACGCTTCGCCCGCCGAGGCAGACGACAGCAGGCCCGGCGATAATGTCTTGTTGTCGCGACTGGATACGACCCACCTTGCCTTTGTGATAACGGGGGAGAGCGAAGTCGACCAAATTTCCGAGCGCGGCATGGCAGGCCTCAGCGACTTCCTGTTTTACCGCACAACGCTTGAACCGGGCGATCCTGTCGGCGTTGATATCTCCAAGGATGAACTGGCCGTCTTTCCGATCATTTACTGGCCGGTTTCCGCCACCGCTCCAATGCCTTCGAGCGCCGCCATCAGCCGCATCGATGCCTATATGCGCTCGGGCGGCACGGTGCTGTTTGATACCCGCGACCAGTTTTCCAGTTTCGGAATTGACGGCGGCACGACGGCCAATACACAGAGAATGCAGCAGATCCTCGCCTCGATCGACATTCCGCCGCTCGAACCGGTCCCATCCGATCATGTCTTGACGAAGTCCTTCTACCTGCTGAAATCCTTCCCGGGCCGCTACAACGGCAGCCCGCTCTGGATCGAGGCGCAGCCCACCAAGACGGAACCTGAAAACCGCCCTGCCCGTTCGGGTGACGGCGTGTCGCCGATCATCATAACCGGCAATGATTTCGCCGGCGCCTGGGCGATAGACAAGTTGGGCACGCCCCTGCTGCCAACGGTGCCGACCGATCCCAATCAACGGGAATATGCCTATCGGGCCGGCGTCAACATCATGATGTACATGCTGACCGGCAACTACAAGGCCGATCAGGTCCACGTGCCCGCTCTGCTCGAACGGCTTGGCCAATGAGGGGCGACGCATCATGACCATGGAATTCCAGCCGCTCCTGCCTTTGCCGCTTCTTGCCGGCCTGGTTGCGCTGGCCATCCTGCTGGCCGGCTACGGACTGTTCCGCAGGCAACGCGGCATGGTGTTGCGCGCTTTGGCGCTCGGCCTGATGGGCCTTGCGCTGTTCAATCCGCTGCTGCTGGAAGAAGACCGCCAAGCGCTGCCGACCGTCGTCGCCATCGCCGCCGACCGCAGCCAAAGCCAGGATAGCGGCGACCGCAAACAGCTGACCGATGCTACCGTTGCGGCCCTGAAGGAAAGTCTTGCCAATTACCGTGGCATAGAGGTCCGGGTCATCGACACCGGTCGCGACGACCAGACCGATACGCCCTCGACGCGGATCTTTTCCGGGCTGAACAGCGCCCTTGAGGATGTGCCCGCAAGCCGGATCGGCGGCGTCATTGTTATTACCGACGGACAGGTCCACGACATCCCTTCCGACAATCGCATGTCAGGCAGCGATGCGCCGATCCACACGCTTTTGACCGGCAAGCAGGATGAATTCGACCGCAGGATCGAGATCATCCGCGCGCCGCGCTTCGGGATCGTCAACAAGGAACAGGAACTGGTCTACAAAGTTATTGATGACGGCGACACCAATGCCGGAACAGCGGCAATCGTCACGCTGCGGATGAACGGCGAGATCTATGGCCGCATACCGACGGTGCCTGGCGAGGAAAAGCACGTCAAGCTGGCGGTGCCGCGCGGCGGCGACAATATCATCGAGCTTTCGGTGGATCCCATTGAGGGCGAAGTGACCGCGCTCAACAATCGCATCATCCATCTGATCGAGGGAATTCGCGAGAATTTGCGCGTCTTGCTGGTCTCCGGCGAACCGCATGCCGGCGAACGGGCGTGGCGCAACCTGCTGAAATCGGATGCTTCGGTCGATCTGGTGCATTTCACCATTCTGCGCCCACCTGAAAAACAGGATGGCACGCCGATCAATGAATTATCGCTGATCGCCTTTCCGACGCGGGAATTGTTTGTCGACAAGATCAAGGATTTCGACCTGATCATCTTTGATCGCTACCAGCATCGCGGCGTCCTGCCGATCCTCTATTATGACAACATTGCCCAATATGTGAAGGAAGGCGGCGCGCTTTTGCTGGTGACCGGTCCCGAACATGCCGGCCACGATTCCATTGCCGAAACGCCGCTGGCTTCAGTGCTGCCGGCGGCGCCGCTGGGCGACATGATCGAGCAAGCTTTCTATCCGCGCCTCTCCGAACTTGGCAAGAAGCATCCCGTGACGCGCGATCTCAACGGGTCAGGCAGCGAGCCGCCAAAATGGGGTCGCTGGTTCCGCGCCGTCGATGTCAGCGTCACTGAAGGCAATACATTGATGACGGCTGCCGGCGACAAGCCGCTGCTGGTGCTCAACCGCGCCGGAGACGGTCGGGTTGCCATGCTGCTGTCAGACCAGGGCTGGCTCTGGGCGCGCGGCCTTGAGGGCGGCGGACCGCATGTCGATCTTTACCGGCGCATTGCCCACTGGCTGATGAAGGAGCCGGGGCTGGAAGAAGAAGCGCTGACCGCGCGCGCCGTCGGCCGCCAGATCGAGGTCACCCGCCAGACCATTGGCGACGCGCCGGCGCCGGCCAATGTCAAGAGCCCTTCCGGCAGGCTCAGCAATCTGGCGCTGAAGATGGAAGAACCCGGCCTTTATCGCGGCCGCTTCGACGCCGGTGAAACCGGCCTGTTTGAAATCACCGACGGTCCGCTTTCAACCCTTGTCCATTCCGGTGCGATCGATGCGCCGGAATTCCGCGAAACCATATCCACCGCCAACAAGATGCAGGCTGTGGCCGACAATACCGGCGGGATCGTCAAGCGGCTTTCGGCTGACGGCAAAAGCGTCAACCTGCCGCAAATCCTGACAATGCGCGGCCAGATCCGCGCGACCGATACCGACCGGATGCTGATCCGCATGACATCCGACACCGTGCTCAAGGGCATATCGTCCTGGCCGCTTTTCGCCGGTCTGCTGGGGCTTGCCCTGCTGTTGCTCGCTGTGGCTTCAACATGGTGGCGGGAAGGCCGATAAGGCCGCCTCGCCGCAGTTGACTGAAGCAAAATCAGGCTTTGGCTGTCTGTCTCGGAAATTGGTCAATTCCGTGCGCGCGCTTTTCCGGCGACCAGGCGATATTGCCTGTCAGGCGCTCGATAACATTTTCAGCCATCGGCACGATCAGCACCCTCGACGGATCCACCGGACCGGGGAATGTCAGCGCTTTTAACGGGACTTTTTCGAACCCCAGCGGCATGTAATAGGGTGGATCGCCGATCAGGATCACCCCTTCCGAACCGTGCTTGCGCGCGGCATCAATGGCGATGCGCACCAATTCGCGGCCAATGCCCATGTTCTTGTGTGACGGCCGCACGGCCAATGGACCCAGCAAATGGCCGTGGACCTGGCCTGCCAGCACCGGCGTCAAGCGCACCGAACCGATGACTTCGCCATGGTCGAGACAGACAAAGGAGAGCTTGCGGTCATGCGGGCCCTGCTCGCGAATACGCGCTGCGGCGCGCACGAAGCGGCCGGGGCCGAAGGCCTCTTCATTGATATGTTCAATGACGGCGTCATGCGACGCATCCTCTGTGAGGTAGACAAGGTCATATTTGGACATGGAATTCGGTCGATCCAGAAAAAGTGACAACAAGGATGGCGCGCCGGCTAGGGGCGCAGTCAAAGGCTCATCAGCGTCGTCGCAGGTTTTTCATCCGGTATCTGACCTTGAAAAATTTGGATTGCAACAAGGCCGATAGCAGGAAAATCGGCCGAAGCAAACCAAAAAATACACAGTGTTCACCATTTGCCGCCTCGTATCGGCGATCGCCAGATGCCAAGTAGACGGAAAGGAGAACGATCATGGGAATGTTGGTAGACGGTATCTGGCAGGACATCTGGTATGACACCAAGGCGACGAAAGGCCAATTCGAGCGCAAGCAATCACAGTTTCGCAACTGGGTGACACCAAACGGTTCTCCTGGCCCCAGCGGAACCGGAGGCTTTGCGGCGGAAAGCGGCCGCTACCACCTCTATGTCTCGCTGGCCTGCCCATGGGCGCACCGGACCGTGATATTCCGCAAGCTGAAAGGGCTGGAACAGCATATCGGCCTTTCCATCGTCGATCCGCTGATGCTGGAAAACGGCTGGGAATTTCATGATCGCGACGGCGCGGACAGCGATCCGCTGTTTGACGCCAAAACATTGTGGCAAATCTATCTCCACGCCGACCCAGCCTATAGCGGCCGGGTGACGGTTCCTGTGCTTTGGGACAAGAAGACCAATACGATTGTCTCAAATGAATCATCTGAAATCATCCGCATGTTCAATTCCGCCTTCAATGGTTTGACCGGAAACAGGCTTGATTTTTATCCTGAGGCGCTGCGCAGGGAAATCGATGCGTTGAACGCCGTGATTTATGACCGGGTCAACAATGGTGTCTACAAATGCGGTTTCGCCGGCACGCAATCGGCCTATGAGCAAAATTTCGCGGCCTTGTTTGACACGCTCGATGATCTGGAAAACAGGCTTTCCGGCCAGCGCTACCTCACTGGAGCAACAATTACGGAAGCCGACTGGCGGCTGTTTACCACGCTTGTCCGCTTCGATGCCGTCTATGTCGGCCACTTCAAGTGCAATCTGCGGCGCATCGCGGATTACCCTGGCCTGAGCGGCTATCTTCGCGATCTCTACGCAATCCCCGGGGTCAGCGAAACGGTCAATCTTGCGCATATCAAGAATCACTATTATCAAAGCCACAAGATGATCAACCCTTCCGGATTGGTTCCCGTCGGCCCGGCGCTGGATTTCACCAGCCCGCATGGACGGGAGCATCTCGGCGGACCTGTTGAAAATCGTCGAGATCTGCAAGCAGTGCGAGGGTAGATATTTTGGCAATCACCATTCTGGACGGCGGCATGGGGCGGGAACTGCAACGCAGCGGCGCTCCGTTTCGCCAGCCGGAATGGTCAGCGCTGGCGCTGATTGAATCGCCAGGCCACGTCAGCAAAGCCCATGAGGCCTTTGCCCGGGCGGGGGCAGAAGTGATCGCCACCAATTCCTATGCCGTGGTGCCGTTTCACATTGGCCAAAAGCGCTTTGATGAGGACGGAATGGCGCTGGCGCGCCTTTCCGGCATACTCGCCCGAAAGGTTGGTGATCAGTTCTCGGTGCGGGTGGCGGGTTCGCTGCCGCCTGTTCTCGGCTCATATCGCCCTGACCTGTTCACTGTAGAGCAGGCGTTACCAATTCTGAATGTGCTGATTGAAGCCTTGTCGCCCTCGGTTGATTTCTGGTTGGCCGAAACCCAGAGTTCGCTGGCCGAGGTGCGGCTGGTCGCTGAACTGTTGAAGGATGACAGGCGCCCCTTGTGGATTTCCTTCACGCTTGACGACGCCAATGCGCAAGATGTGCTGGCGGGCACGGCGCCAGCCACGCTGCGCTCCGGCGAGAGCATCGAGGATGCGACCCGTCTTGCGCTGGAACTGGGTGTTGAGGCCTTGCTGTTCAATTGCAGCCAGCCCGAAGTGATGGAACGCGCCATCCGGCAAGCCCGCGCTGTCGCCCCGAACGGGCCGGGCATCGGTGTTTATGCCAATGCCTTTACAAGTGAAGCCGACGATTCTGAAGCCAATGATGCCATCCACGATATCCGCAAGGATCTCGGACCGCCGGACTATCTCAAATGGGCGAGGAAATGGGTCGATGCCGGTGCGAGCATAGTCGGCGGTTGCTGCGGCATCGGGCCTGAGCATATTGCCGTGCTGTCAAAAAACTTCAACCCAGCCTAAACCTACCAGAGGTCGTCAAACGCCCGTTCGCCAGCAAGTTCCGCCAGGCGTCGCCGGGTTGCCGACGTGGTTGCCTCGGGCAGCGCATCCAGGGCAAAGAAGCCGGATTCCACGATTTCCCGATCTTTGGGACGGGGCGCAGTCTGGGTGACCATGCAGCGAAAGAATACCACGTGGTCGCGTTTTGAGGTGCGCCGGTTGAAAAACACATGCAGCAATTCAGCCTGGCCATCAATGACCAGATTGCCTTCTTCGCGCAATTCCTTTGCCAAGGCGGCATAAACCGTTTCGTGGCGTTCGACGCCGCCGCCGGGCATGTGCCAACCGGCAACATAGGAATGGCGGACAAGAAATATCCGGCCGTCGGCATCAAAACAGGCAGCCCGAACGCCAATCGTCATGCCTTTGACAAAGAAAAAAACGGTATGGACAACGCGCGTCAGAAGCCGCCTGCTCCAACTCGACATTTCCGGCGGCGTCAAAGCCTCATCCAAGCCTCTTGCTCCCTGCGCGGGGGCTGGTATGTCTAGGCCATGTTCAAGCTTGCCCATATATCGGACCCTCACATCGGTCCCTTGCCCAAGATACGCCTTAGTGAACTTGCATCAAAGCGGGTTACGGGATTTGTGAACTGGCAACGCAACAGGCGCAAGCACCTTTTTGGCAATACGCTGGAAGAGCTGCTCGCGGCGATTGATCGCCTCCGGCCCGATCATCTGGCGCTGACCGGCGATATCGTCAATCTCGCCGCCGATCTCGAAATATCAGGCGCTGCGGCATGGCTTCAAGGCTTCGCCGATCCGCAGTCCGTTTCGGTTGTGCCGGGAAACCATGACGCCTATGTGCCCGGAGCACTGAGGAAAATCATGCGGGCCTGGCATCCCTGGATTCAGGGCGATGACCACCAGCCGGAATGGCGCTCGCCCGAGCAGGTGTTTCCCTATCTCAGGATCCGCCAGAACATAGCTTTGATCGGCGTGTCCACCGCCACCGCCAGCCCGCCTTTCATGGCGACCGGTTATTTTGGGGCAAGACAAAGCCGGCGACTGACGGAAATGCTGCAACGAACAGGGGCGATGGGCCTGTTCCGGGTGATCATGATCCATCATCCGCCCATCCGCGGCGCCACCCCCAATTACAAACGGATGATCGGCATTGGCCGCTTTGCCAAGGCTGTTCAGAGCGGCGGCGCCGAACTCGTTGTGCATGGCCATACCCATCTCAACAGCCTCTACTGGCTGGAGGGACGCGACGGGCCGGTTCCGGTGGTCGGCATTGCTTCGGCCAGCCAGTCCCATGGCGGCACGAAGCCGCCATCGGGTTTCAACCTGTTTTCGATTTCCGGACAAAAAGGCGCCTGGCACTTGCTGCGTGAACGCTACGCACTGGCCGCCGACGGCAAGACTTTTGAATTGGCACAGACCGATACGCTAACAGGCGAAGCGACGCTGACCAGAGTGGTTGCGGTCAATCCAGCGTCCGCCTGAAGCGAAGCAAAGCCAGACCGGCATAGACCAGAATGAAGACGCCCAGCATCGAAACCTCGAACGAGATGGCCGGCCAGTCGCTGCCCTTCAGCATGACGGCCCGGATGATGCGCAGGAAATGGGTGAGCGGAAAGATTTCGCCCAATGCCTGCGCCCAATCGGGCATGCCGCGAAACGGAAACATGAAGCCTGACAGCAGAAGCGACGGCAGAAAAAAGAAGAAGGTCAACTGCATCGCCTGCATCTGCGATTTTGCCGCCGTCGATATGGTGTAGCCAAGCAGCACAAGCGAGAGCACGAAGGCCAGGATGGCGCCGACAAGCAACCAGAATGAGCCGACAAAAGGCACATGAAACAAAAGCTTGGCGGCTGCCAGCACGACCAGGACCTGGACCCCGCCAACGACAAGATAGGGCAGGATCTTGCCGAGCATGACCTCCAGCGGACTGGCCGGCATCGCCAGGAGGTTTTCCATCGTGCCGCGTTCGACCTCGCGTGTCAGCGCCATGGCCGTCATCATCACCATGGTCATCTGCAAGATCACGCCAAGCAGGCCCGGAACGATGTTGTATTGTGTGACGCCTTCGGGATTGTAGCGGCGATGAACCACCACTTCGAGCGCGTTTTTCTGGCTTTCCGCAGCCTTGGCTTCCAGTCCCTGCTCATGCAACAAGGCCTGGGCGGTGACTGTCGAAAGCGTTGAAATGGCGCCGGAAGCAACTGACGGATCGGTGGCATCCGCCTCGATGAGAATCTGCGGATGATCGTTGCGATCGACCCGTCGGGCAAAGTCGGACGGAATGGTCACGATGAAAGAGACTTCGCCGCTGGCAATCATCGCCTCGGCTTCCGCTTCGCTGGTGCCGACGGACACAAACCGGTAGTAACCGGTGTTTTCCAGCGCCGACACCATGGCCCTGACATAGTGATCGGAAGACGATGTCACCAAAGCGGCAGGCAGGCCCTTTGGATCGCTGTTGATGGCAAAACCGAACAGCACCAGTTGCATCAGCGGCACGCCCAGCATCATGGCAAATGTGATGCGGTCGCGCCGCATCTGGATGAACTCCTTGATCAACAATGCCATCAACCGGCCGGGGGAAAAGATGGTGTTCATGTTACATTGTCTTTCGAATCCGCCATGAACTGGATGAAGACATCCTCAAGGCTGGTTTGACCTTTTTCCACCGAGGTTCCGGGCCTGTCCTTGACGCTGGCAATTGCTGCTTGCAGCGCCTCGAGATCACGGCCGACAACATGCAGCGAGGTGCCGAAAGTGGCCACCTGGTCAACGCCGGCCAGGCTGCGCAGGTGGTCGGCGACATCGGCCACGCCCGCCCCGCGCACGACAAAGGTATGCAGGCCCGCATCCCGCACGACATCCTCGACGGTGCCGGTCGCCAGCAATTTTCCATAGGAAATATAGCTGATCCGGTGGCATCGCTCGGCTTCATCCATGTAATGGGTCGACACCAGCACGGTGATCCCGCGCGCCGCAAGAAGATGGATCTCGTCCCAGAATTCCCGCCGCGCCTTGGGATCGACGCCCGCCGTCGGTTCGTCAAGCAGCAGCAGCTTGGGATTGTGCATGATGCAGGCAGCCAGCGCCAGGCGCTGCTTCCAGCCGCCGCTCAGCGTTCCGGCCAATTGTTTGCGACGGGCGGTCAGCCCAAGGTCTTCAAGCGTTTTGGTGACATGCTTGCCCGGCGGCTTGAGTTGGTAGAGACGCGCCACGAACATCAGATTTTCCTCGATCGACAGATCTTCATAGAAGGAAAATTTCTGCGTCATATAGCCGACCTGCCGCTTGATCTCGCCGCGCTCGGTCAAGAGATCATAACCAAGAACCTTGCCCGATCCTTCGTCAGCCGTCAGCAGGCCGCACATGATGCGTATGGTCGTGGTCTTGCCGGAGCCGTTGGGGCCAAGAAAGCCGACAATCTCGCCGGTCTTGACGTGCATGGTGACATGATCGACCACTGTCTTGTCGCCAAAGCGCTTGACCAGCCCTTCCACCTCAATGGCGTTCATTTGCCGGCATCCCCGAGCACGACATCGACGATCTGGCCCGGCTTGAGTTGTTCTGCCTGGCTGTCGGGCCGGGCTTCAACCAGATAGACAAGCTTCTGGCGGTTTTCCAGCGAATAGATGACCGGCGGCGTGAATTCGGGGCTATCGGACACATAAGTCACCTTGGCGGTCATGTCGGCTCGACAGCCGTCGCAACGCACTGAAAGAACCGTGCCCAACGCAATCGACGAAATATATTTTTCCGCCGCATAAAGGCGCAGTTTCACCGCGCCGTCCGGAAGCAGCGAGACGGCGGGTTGGGATGGTCCGGCAACTTCGCCGATCCGGCGGATGATGTCGTAGACGACCCCGGTGGAAGGGGCGGAGAGCTTGCGGTTTTCAAGCCGCCAGTTGGCATTGTCCAGCGTCGCCCGCGCCTGCTTGACGGTGGCTTCGGCGGCATCAATTTCCCCCGGACGGGCCGGCAAGCGGGCGACTTCGAGATTGGCGGTAATCTGCTGCACCAGCGCCTGGGTCTGGGATAATGTGGAAGCCGCCTGGTCGTAGCTGGATTGCGGCGCGATGCCGCGGCCCAGCAAATCCTTCTGGCGCTGGTAGACTTTCAGCGCCTCGTCGGCTTGCGCCTTGGCCGACACCAGCGACGCCTCGATCACCGCCAGCTCCTCCGGCCTGCGGCCAAGCTTGAGATTTTCGAGCTGCGAACGGGTCTGCTCAAGCGCGGCTTCCGCCTGACGCACCGCAATCAGGGCGTCGGCCGTTTCCAGCATCGCCAAGGTCTGGCCGGCGGAAACCCGGTCGCCGCGACGCACGGCAAGATCGGAAATCCTTGCCGTCTCCACCGGGGCGATCAGCACATATTCGCCTTCGACATAGCCGGTGGCCATCGGCGTCGACGGTGCGCATATTCCGAGCAGGCCGGCAATGACCGGCAAGGTGCACAGGAAATCACTCATGAAATTCTCCGATTGGCAAGAATGATGGTTCGCAGGTTCTTGATGAGGACAGCGCGGATCTTTTCAGCCTGTGCCGGCCCGATATCGTCCCATTCCAGCCGCTTGAGCACGATCGGCCTGCCGATATGGAAATAGATGCCCTGGCCGATGATCGAAAATACCAGGATGCGCATTTCCTCCGATTCCGGATCAAGCCCGGTCGCCATGCCGACAATCTGGCAAAAGCGGGTGTGAACCGGCTTGAACATCTCGGCATAGACATGATCGAGAATTTCGCCCGGCTGCATGATTTCGCGCAGCATGAAATTCAGGAACAATCGCCCCTCGCTGCCGCCGACAAGAAATTGAATGAAGGGATGGGTCAATTGTTCAAGCGCGCCCATGGCCTCATTGGGCGACATTTTAGGCAACGGCTTGTGCAGGCCTGGCCCCGCCATCGATGTCATGGTGGACACCACATGGGCGGCGGCAGCCCTGCGCAGGCCGGGCTTGCCGCCGAAGTGATAGGCGATCGAGCCGATATTGGCTGCAGCGTGGTCGGCGATTTCGCGCGTCGATACGGCTTCATAGCCGCGATCGCCGAACAGCTTCAATGCGGCTTCAATCAAGGCCCGACGGGTAACATCGGCTCCAGAAACATAATTTTCCATGACATGGCTCCATAAACACGGGTATTTTAATCAATCGATTGATTAATCACAATAGCGTGATTGGATATTTTTTGGAAAACCAACATCATCAAAAAGCCGTAGCCATTACCGTTATGTAACAAAACCGACCGCGCTTGCCGGTCGCCCATGTTCTTTTGAGAGGAACGATCATGTTCGCATTGATGACAAGAATTTCGCTGCCGCTGACACTCGCTGCAGCTTTGACCATGGGCGCAGGCTCGGCGGTTTTGGCGGCCGGGTCGGATTCCTCCGAACCGCCGGTCAAGACGGAAACCTCGACAGAATGCACCGACGGCAAAGTCTGGGATGAAGTGAAGAAGGAATGCGTCGAGCCGGAAAAGAGCGGCTTTAACGACAACCAGCTTTACGACGCCGCCCGGGAACTCGCCTATGCCGGCCAGTATGACAACGCCATCAACATCCTCGAACTCGCCAGCAACCAGAACGATCCGCGCATCCTCAACTATCTCGGCTTTGCCAACCGCAAGGCCGGACGCATGGAACTGGGCATGTCCTATTATCGCAAGGCGCTGGCCATTGACGGCAATTATATCCTGGCGCGCTCCTATATGGGACAGGCTCTGATTGACCAGGGCGACCTGCAGGGCGCGCGGATGCAACTGGTGGAAATTCGTGATCGCGGCGGCGAAGATAGCTGGGCCTACAGGGCATTGCGCGATTCGTTGAATACCGGACGCACATACTGATCAAAAAATCTGCTAATATAACGCTATTGCGGGGAAAACCTGCACGGTGTACAGGAGGGCACGGGAAACCGGGCCCTTCTTTTTGCCGGGCGCTTGCGCAACATGCTGAAAATGTTTCATATCATGACGCGGCAAACAAAAATTGCTTTCCACTTTGATGACGGGGATATACCGGGTGGAAAATGTGTTATCCAACGGCCCGATGAATATTAGCAAATCATCCGAATAAAAGTTCAACCTGCTACGTAATTGATGTGAGAGACATGAACAACTCGGCAAAGGCCAAAGATATTAGCCGCGATCTGGTGAATATGCTGCCTAAACTTCGCCGGTTTGCCATGACCTTGACACGCAACGCGGCCGATGCGGATGATCTGGTCCAGGAAGCGTGTGAACGGGCAATTACCAGAAGCCACCTTTGGAACGGCGAAGGAAGGCTGGAAGGCTGGGTTTACGCAATGACTAGAAACCTTTGGGTGGATGAAATCAGAAAACGCAAGGTGCGGACCGGGGGCGGAACCGTAGATGCGAGTGAACATGATGAGCTGTCGGTGGAACCGACAGCCGAAAAAGCAATCTATGCAAAACAATTGCACGGCATGATCCAATCCATGCCGGAAGGACTGTCCAGTGTCTTCGTTCTGGTCAATGTCGAGGGCCACAGCTACAAGGAAGCTGCGGAAATTCTCGACATTCCGATCGGCACGGTGATGAGCAGACTGTCCACGGCGCGGCTGAGGCTGGCGGCGATGGTCGAAGACTCTTCGGCAAGGAGGGCATGACCATGGAAAACCCGACAACAAATTCATTCCGCGACCTGCCGCTTGAAATCCGCCTTTCGGCCTATCTCGATGGCCAGATGGATGCCGATGAAAGCCGCGAAATCGAAGCACTGATTGCCACGGATGACGAAGCGCGGTCGATGGTCGACAAGCTGGCGCTGGGCTCGGAATTCGGCACAAAAGCTTTTGACGACATGCTCAAGGAACCCGTACCGCTTCACCTTGTGCGCGCCATCAAGGATGCCGCGGCCAAGGCGGAAACCGGCAAGCCGGGTCTTCGCCCGGCCAACAACAACTTCTTCTCGTTCCTGCCGCGCGCCATTGCGGCTTCGGCGATCCTGCTTCTGGCCGGCGGCTATAGCGGCTATTATGTCGGCATGCAGAATGCCGGCAAGATGCCGACGTCAATATCAGAGACTTCGGGGCTTCAGGTCAGCAATGAAGGACAGGATGGCGCCACCAAGACCCGCAGTTTTGAAATGCCTGCGCCTGCCGCCGTTGGCGAGAGCAACGGGCTGACACTTGACGATGTAGTCGCCGGTTATTTGACGGTCTTCGGGTCGCAAACTTCTCATATGGTGGAAATTCCTGCCGACCAGCCGGATATGATCAGGACGTGGCTTAAGGAGATAACCGCGGTTGATGTTGGGATTCCGGACCTGTCGTCCGACGGCTACACTTTGCAAGGCGCCCGTCTTCTGGCTGTTAATAGCCAACCCATGGGAGCCCTTTTTTATCGTGATACGAAGGGCCAGACGATCATGGTAGGCTATTTCAAACCTGATCCGGATCCCGCCAAAAGCTTTGATATGAGCACGCTTGATTTTGCCGCTCCGGCAAAAATTCTTGATGGAATTAGCGTCGGCTATTCCATGCGAAAAGGTACAGGTATCTACTTTGTCGCTCCCGAAGCGGTGTCCTCAACCGACAAGTTGCGCGATAGGGTCAAATCAGCGCTTTGAATCCGCCGTAACACCGAAATGCGCCGCTGGTGGCGCATTTCAACTTCCGATCTGGGCCTGAAGCATTTCAATCACAATGTCAGGCGCTTCCTGAACCGGCATGTGGCCGATGTCAGCAATAATCCTTACCGCAACATTTGCCGGCAGCAATGCAGCTTGGTCGACCGGCACGATATGGTCATCCGCTCCCCATACCGCTGCCACACTCATTGGCAATGACGCAATCTGTTCCTTCGGCAGGGTGCCTTGCCAGGTTCCCACTTCGTCATCCACAAGCATGCCTTTGAGGATAGTCTGGAGCTGCGCCAGCGCACCAGGTCGGGCTCTTGCTGCGGCCATCGACTGAACCAGAGATTCCGGCGGCGCGGTGTCGGCGCCGAACAGCGGTTTGAGGCCGAGGCGGATTTCCTCGTTTGTTTCGGCCGAGGCGTAGGATTTCATGGCTTGATAATTGATCTGGGGGCCGATGCCTCCCGGTGCGATCAGGCTCAGTGAGGCAACCCGGTCCGCGACACGCAGCGCCATGATGATCGCTGCAGCGCCGCCGAGAGAATGCCCCGCCAGATGAAAAGCCGAAATTCCGCGCCGGTCCAGATCGGCGAGAATGGCTTTTGCAATCCGCCCTGCCCCACCGGGTTCTCCACCGTCCAGGCTATTGGCGTGGCCCGGCAGATCATAGATGATCAAGGGGCACATGCTTTGGAGTGCCGATAAAACCGGATCCCAGGCAAATCCACCCAGCCCGAAACCATGAAGGAGCACCAGTGGCGCTCCTTCGCGGTTTTGCGCGTCTGTTCCGGTCACTTTGGCGAAAAGGCCCACCGGTCAGGCTTTCTTGCCGTCCAGCACCCGGTTGACCGCCGATACGATGGCCTCCAGCGAGGCGGCGACGATATTGGTGTTGATGCCGACGCCGAACAGCTTTCCGCCGGGATGATTGAGTTCGACATAGGCGATGGCGGCGGCGTTCGAGCCATGCTGCAGCGAGTGCTCGGAATAATCGTTGACCGAAAATTCCATTCCCAGATAGATTGACAGCGCATTGACGAAACCATCAATCGGGCCGGTTCCGTGGCCTTCGATACGGACGGTCTTGCCTTTGTCGGTGATTTCCGCCGCCAGCACCCGTCGGCCTTTTTGCTCGGTATCGGCGAAGGTATGGTGGTCGATAAATTTCAGGCGCGCCTTCGGCTGGTCGACATAAAGCTCCAAAAAGCGTTCGTGAATGGCCTTGGACGGCAATTCCTTGCCATATTCATCGGTGATGCGCTGGATGTCTTCGCGGAATTCGATCTGCAGGTTGCGCGGCAGGTTGATGCCGTAGTCTTCCTGCATGATATAGGCGATGCCGCCTTTGCCCGATTGCGAATTGATCCGGATGATGGCCTCGTAGGTGCGGCCGACATCGGCAGGATCAATCGGCAGATAGGGCACTTCCCACAATTCCGTATTGGCTTTCTTCCGCGCCTTCATGCCCTTGTTGATGGCGTCCTGATGGGAACCGGAAAACGCCGTATAGACCAGGTCGCCGACATAGGGGTGGCGCTCGGGGATCGGCATCTGGTTGGAATAGACAAAGACGTCGCGGATACGCTCGATATCCGAGCAATCCAGTTTCGGATCGACGCCTTGGGTAAACATGTTCAGCGCCAATGCGACGATGTCGACATTGCCGGTGCGCTCGCCATTGCCGAACAAGGTGCCCTCGACGCGATCGGCGCCGGCCATCAGGCCCAGTTCGGTGGCAGCAATCGCCGTGCCGCGGTCATTGTGCGGATGCAGCGAGATCAACAGGTTTTCGCGGTTGTCGAGATTGCGGCACATCCATTCAATCTGGTCGGCATAGATGTTCGGCGTGGCCATTTCCACGGTTGATGGCAGGTTGATGATCAGCTTGTTGTCGGGCGTCGGCTTCATGACGGCGATCACCGCATTGCAGATCTCCAGCGCCACATCCAGTTCCGTGCCGGTAAAGCTTTCCGGCGAATATTCAAACCGGTAATCGCCGCCAGCCTTTGCGGCCATGTCGGTGATCATCTTGGCGGCATCCACGGCGATTTCCTTGATGCCGGGCACATCCTTGCCAAACACCACGCGGCGTTGCAGTTCCGAAGTCGAATTGTAAAAATGCACGATGGGCCGATTGGCGCCTTCCAGCGCCTCGAAGGTCCGCGAGATCAATTCCGGACGGCATTGCACCAGCACCTGCAGCGACACGTCATCGGGCACATTGCCTTCTTCGATGCACCAGCGGGCGAAGTCAAAATCGGTCTGGGAGGCCGAGGGAAAACCGATCTCGATTTCCTTGAAGCCCATATCGATGAGCAATTGGAACATCCGGGCCTTGCGGTCGTGGCCCATCGGGTCGACAAGCGACTGATTGCCGTCGCGCAGATCAACCGAGCACCAGACGGGCGGGGATGAAATCACCTTTGAGGGCCAGGCGCGATCAGGCAGGTTGATCTGCGGATAAGGCTGGTATTTGCGCGGCGCGTCCGGCATTCCGGCCTTGGGTGAATGTGTCTTGATAATCATGGTCGCATGTTCCGTTTCTGCGGCATTTGCGTGTTTGTGCCTGATAGACGAATGCGTTTCGTTTGGCGACTGCAAATGCTGGCAATGGCTGCCAAAAATTCAATTTTCAGATGGATTTTAGAAGAGCAATGGCCAACAGCGGCTTTTCGGCCACCGGGCGCTCCTCAGCTGACCCGGCAACCGCGGATAAGACCAAGAAGAAGCGAGTATGGAGCCCGTGACAAAACGATCCCGGCCATGGAGGCCCGGTTGGCAGCTTTTAAAGAATGTGCGCCTGTCGTTGTCATGGCACCTGTATAAACGCGACAAATTGCCGATGCAAGAAAAATGAGCAGGGCCAACAGGCCTTTACAGCTTTGACCGCCCTCTTATGAAGGCAAAAAGCGCCAGAATGAAAAACACGATTGCAAATATTCCCCAAAAAATGCCGCCGCTCGTCAGATTGGCGCCTTCCGGCGTGATGCAACTGGACAATGCCTCATCGATGCAGTCCCGCCATTTCCAAAAGCGTTCGTAAAAAATCCAGGTAAAAAACAATCCGGCAAACGCCAATAAACCTGATCTCATCAAGGCTCCGAAACTGGAATGGGAGGCAATATCAGGCAATGAGCATATATGAACTGGATGGAACAAGGCAAGGTCTGCAGCCAAGCCTGATTGCAACCATTGCCGGCTCACGTGTGCCCGCCGTGATTGAAGGACAAATCATGTTTGCTTCAGGCTTTTGGCCACTTGCGTTGCCCACAGCACCGCGCCGCCGGCCAATAGGCCCCAGAACGCCCCGGAAACACCTGCAAAACTGATGCCGGATGCGGTGACGATGAAGGTCACCGCCGCCGCCTCACGGCTTTCACTGTCTTTGAAAGCCGACATGGCCGAGCCTGAAAAAGCGCCGATAAGCGCGAGGCCTGCGACAGCCTCGATCAGCACGGGCGGCGCCATGGCAACGAAAGTGGTGACCGTTCCGGCCAGCAAGCCGAAAGCGATGTAAAAAATCCCCGCCATCAGCGCCGCCCAATAGCGGCGATTGCGGTCCGGATGGGCATCTTCGCTGGCGCACATCGCCGCTGTAATGGCCGCCAGATTGACGGCATGCGCCCCGAAGGGGGCGCTCAGGACTGTAAAGAGTCCTGTCGCGGCAAAGAGCGGCCCCGGTTCGGGATGGTAGTCATTGACCCTGAGCACCGTAATTCCGGGAATGTTCTGCGAGGCCATGGTGACGATGAACAGCGGCAGCGCAATGGAGACCAGCGCTGGAAAGGTAAAGGCCGGCATGACGAATTCGACAGGCGGGACCAAGGAGGCCGCAAGGCTGGAGCCGATGCCATCGGGCACATCAACCCCGAATGCAATCACCAGCACGAATGCCAAAAGCGCTGCCGGCACCGCCATCAGGCGCTTGAATGCGCCGACGGCAAAAAAGGCCAGCACGATAGGCAGCCCCAACCAGGGATTGAAGGCAATCGCCTTGACCGGGGCAAAACACAGGCTGACCAGCACGCCGGCCAGCATGGCATTGGCAAGGGCCGCAGGAATGCGCGCGACCGCCCGGCTTAACGGCCGGAACAATCCGGCGGCGACAATCAGCAGGCCGGACACCAGGAATGCCCCGACCGCTGCGGCAAACCCGCCTTCCACCATGCCCGTACTGACCAGGAGCGCCGCGCCCGGTGTTGACCAGGCAACCGAGATCGGCATGCGGGTCCTGATGCTCAGCACCACGCCGCAGAGCCCCATGGCGACCGAAATGGCCACCAGCCCAGAAGCCGCCTGATAATCACTGGCCCCGGCCGCTTTCAGCCCTTGCAGAACGACGGCAAAGGTCGATGAGAAGCCGACAAAGGCGACCAGAAGCCCCATGAACAGGCTTTGAAGTGAAAATTCCTTGAGCATTGCGAGATCCACGGCGGCAAACTGTATCGGGGATCAATATCCGACATCAAGAAATGCGGCAATTGGCAAGGCCGGTCTGTGCACAATGGGTACGATATGCCCAAATTTGTCTCCCGCCTGATATATCTCCAAAGCTTGATAATTTTCGCCCGCCCGGAAGCGCGCCTGTGAAATGTTCTGCAGGCAATTGCCCGTTCGCGTCTGAATAGGCGAGCAGGCTCCGCTTAAAGGACTGCCGGACCATACAGACTCTCCCGGCCAACTACCCGCATCGTTGGCAATAACAAGCAATGTGCAGATTTCGTACATTTTTGTACGAAATCAGGGTTATCAGGCAGCTTCAATTTGTGCGACATTCATGATTTGGCGCTGCCGGAAGCCCAGTTTTTCATAGAGCTTTATTGCCACCGCATTGGTGGCGTAGACGTGCAGATAGGGCTGTTCGCCACGCTCGATGATCCGGTTGACGACCGTGACGCATAATTGTTGCCCAAGCCCCAGCCCTTGAAAATCGGGATGGGTGCAGACGCCGCTGACTTCGGTGAAACCGGGTTGTTTCAACCGTTCGCCGGCCATGGCAATCAGGCGGCCATCCTGTTTGACGCCCCAAAATTCACCCAGAAGATAGGTCCGGTCGGCAAAGGGTCCCGGCTTTGTCAGGGTTGCCAGCGCCAGCATCGCCGGACCATCCTTCTCGTCCAGTCGCGTGATCGGATGGGTTGTTTCAGTCTGCATCCTGAAATCATCAAACAACATCTGCACGCCCAGGCTTGAATGGGTGGCAACGGCGCCGGGTGGACAGATGACCGGGGCCGCCTGCGCCACGACGATGGGCCCTGAAGTCGCCACCAGTTCGGCGAGGTTCGCCAGGCTTTCCGCACTTTCGTCCCGGACGCCGGCCAGCGGGCTGATATCGGTTTGAAAACGGCGGGCCTGTCTGGCGCCAAGTGCAAACCGGGCATGGGTGCTGGTCAGTGAATTCCAGACCGGCCTGTCGAGAACATGATTATCCATTGCCTTTGCTCCCATCCGTTTTTGCGATGCGATGGGCAAATGACATCTCCTTGAGCGCGTCTTCCAAACTGTCCAGCTGTTCAAGCAGCGGGCCGCTTTGACCGGAGAGAATATCGGCCAGGCAGGTTTCGATTTTCGGCCATACATCCTTTTGCCCGGACTCGACCAAGCTCCGACCCGGGTCGGTCAGCGCGACCACCGTCTTTCGCTGGTCCTTTGCGCCGCGCTGAACGCTGACGATCCCCTGTTTTGCGAGTTGCCCGACATTGCGGGTGACACCGGGCTGGCTGACGCCCAGAGCCTCCGCCAGATCACCGACCGGCAGCGGCCCGTTTTCATAAAGCGCGGTCAACAACGGATACTGGTTGGCCTGAATGGGCATATCCTGTTCATCCATCAATTGCTGCACTTCGGCCTGAAGTTTCTCGCCAATGCGCCGCATGCGGCTGCCGAGCGTCAGATAGCCTTTGCGGCGAACAATATCGTCTACCATGGCGATTCTCTTTGTATGCAATATTATATAACTAGTTATATAATACATTATTGAAAATGTCAAACCTGTTTTCATCTGATGTATTTGCAGCGGGTGGCGAACGATACCGGCGTAAAAAAGCCCCCGCCAATTCTCGCCGGCAGGGGCTTGTTTCATTCAATGCCAAATCTCTCAGAGATCAGACTGACTGTTGATGATCCGGGAAACCAGTCCGTATTCCTTGGCTTCATCTGCGGACAGCCAATAATCGCGGTCAGTGTCCTTGGCGATCTTTTCCACCGTCTGGCCGGTGGCCGCAGCGAAGATCTTGTTGAGGCGCTCGTTCATCTTGATGATTTCGCGGGCCTGGATTTCGATATCGGACGCCATGCCGCGGGCGCCGCCGGAGGGTTGGTGCAGCAGGAAACGGGTATTGGGCAGGCAAACGCGCTGTTTCTTGGGAACGCTGACAAAGATCAGCGCGCCGGCCGAAGCCACCCAGCCAGTGCCGATGATCCATACCTTCGGCTTGATGAAGCGGATCATGTCATGGATGGAATCACCCGATTCAACGTGGCCGCCGGGCGAATTCACGAAAACCCGGATGTCTTCGTCACTGGCGGCCGAAAGGGCGACCAATTGCGTGCAGACCTTCTGGGCGAGTTCCTGGGTTATGCTGCCATAAATGAAAATAGAGCGAGATTTGAAAAGATTGGTCTCGGCTTCCTTGCCCAATGGTACTTCCGGTGTTTTTTCTTCCTCGTCACTCATTTATGTCTCCAGGTGATTAGAAATTTCAGTGTCGCCTTCAGATAGGGCGACTCAGTCACAAAAACAATGCAACAAAAACCGATTACGGCAAACCGGTTACTCTGTCGTAAAGGCGCGAGACGTGCGATGAGGCCGGAGATCATGTGCAAAATTCCGGTCCGGCGCTTCTCAGCCTGCCGTGGAGTCGCAAAAATGCCAGTCGCGCGGCGTGGGTGAATAGACATCGCAACGGCGCCTGTGCAAATGTCGTTACGCAAAACAGCGTATGGACCATAGGCTGCAGCAACGCTAAACATATTGAATGGGCGTGACTGTTAACCAGACGCCATGTTGACCAAATTGAGGGACGAATGATGTTCAAACGCTTTTTTCTGACTACCGCCGCCTTGTCGCTTTCCGTTGCACCGGCTTTCGCCCATGTCAGCGCCGAGCACGCTTCGATGCTTTCCGGCCTTTCCCATCCATTTTCAGGCGCTGACCACATGCTGGCCATGGTCGCTGTCGGTCTTTGGGCCGCCCTGATCGGCGGTCGCGCGCGATTGGTCGTGCCTGCCGCTTTCGTGACCATGATGGTCGTCGGCTTCGCCCTCGGCCAGGCAGGATTTGCCCTGCCCTTCGTTGAACCGGCCATCCTTGCCTCGGTTGTCGGCCTTGGGCTTCTGGTCAGCTTTGCCGTCAAGGTGCCGACGACTGCAAGTGCTGCCATCGTCGCCGTCTTTGCAATTTTTCATGGCCATGCCCATGCCGCCGAATCGGCCGGCGCTTCGGCACTGTCCTTCGGGCTTGGATTTGTGACATCGACGATTGTCTTGCATCTTGCCGGAATGGCAGCCGGCTCCTGGCTTTCAGGCCGCAATGCTGCGGCTGCCCGGATTGCTGGCGGCCTGACTGCCGTCGCAGGCAGCGCCCTCATCCTGGGCTGACCGGAAATACAGCAAATCCAAAAAGCGGGGCCGGTTCCCCGCTTTTTCTTATCCCGGTGAAGCCGTTTTCCAACCTCGGCAATCAGCCGCACCCGTGAGTGGGCGACACATCCTGCCGCTCCGGGTCTCGATCATCGACCGAGACGGGGAGATAAGAGCCCATCCCTGTCCAAGCAGTGATCACGTTTCCTGCATCTTGACGCGGATACCGTGGGCCTTTTCGCTTTCAGGCTCCACATGGATATTGCACTGGGCGCTGGGATGCACGGACCGGATCGCCTGCTCCATCCGGTCGCAAATCGCATGCGCATCGCCAACCGACATCCGGGAAGGCACAACGAGGTCAAAGGCGATGAAGGTCGTGCGGCCGGCGCGGCGCGAGCGCAGGTGATGAACGCCGATCGACCCTGCGCCGCTTTCGGCGATTGCCTGCTTGATCAAGGCCTCTTCCCCCGGCTCGACAGCCCGGTCCATCAGGCCGTCCACCGAAAAAGATATGACCTTCCATCCCTGGTAAAGGATGTTGAATGCAACAATGATGGCCATGATCGGGTCGAGAATCGCATAGCCCGTCATTAGCGCCAGACCAAGACCGATCAGAACGCCGACCGATGTGACGACATCGGAAAAGATGTGCGCCCCGTCAGCCGAAAGCGCCGGAGACCGGTATTTCCCGCCGTAATGCAAAAGTGCGGCGGCCCATCCGGCATTGATCACGGCTGCCACGATGTTGATGCCGAGGCCGAGCGCCGGCGCTTCCGGCAGCACCGGATGTGCGAGATGGGCGCTGGCCTCGCGCACGATCATCAGCGCGGCCACGACAATCAGCACGCCTTCGATGACGGCCGAGAAATATTCAGCCTTGGTATGGCCATAGGGATGGGATTCATCGGCGGGCTTGGCAGCGTAGCCGATCACCACCCAGGCGACGATGGCGGCGACCACATTGACGGTTGATTCCAGCCCGTCCGAAAGCAGCGCCACCGATCCGGTCACGTACCAGGCAGCCATTTTCAGCGCCATGACGAAGAGCGACAGCGGGATGCCCCAAAAGGCCAGTCGCCTGACGATGATGTTGGATTGAGGCATGTTCACGCTGGCCTGATACAGTTGATCGCAAGTCCTCTTAGATCATCGCGGACCATTATGAAACCATTCCCGGCAGTTCTGTCCACATTCGCTTCCGATCCCGATTCCAGAACGGAAGCGTCCGGTCAGGCCGCCTTGACCTTGCTGCGCCTGGCAAGATGGGCCACCACATTCTCGATCATCCGCATGCCGGCGTCGCCGCCGAGCGTCATGATCGATTCGGGGTGAAACTGCACGGCAGCCACCGGTTCCTTGGTGTGTTCAATGCCCATGATCGTGCCGTCTTCGCTTTCAGCGGTGATCATGAATTCGCGCGCAAGCGTTGAAGGATCGGCGAAGATGGAATGGTAGCGGCCGACGGTAACCTCCTTGCCCAGACCTGAAAACACGATGCCCGGCTCAAGGATGCGAATGCGCGAGGGTTTGCCATGCATGGGAACGGCCAGGTGGCGAAGTTCGCCGCCATAGGCTTCCGCAAGCGCCTGCAGCCCGAGGCAGACGCCAAACAGCGGCAGGTTGCGCGCCCTCGCCTTCTTGATGGTGGCCTTGCAGTCAAAATCAGACGGGGAACCCGGACCGGGCGACAGCACGACCAGATCCGGATCAACTGCATCAAACACTTCTTCAGGCACCGGGGTTCGAACCGTGGTCACGGTTGCGCCTGTCTGTCGGAAATAATTTGCCAGCGTATGGACGAAACTGTCTTCGTGATCGACCAGCAGAATCTTGACGCCCGCCCCCACGGAAGCCACGTCACGGGACAGGCCCTTGGAATTGCCAGCCTTGGCATCACGAATTGCAGCAATCATCGCAGAGGCCTTCAGTTCGGTTTCAGCTTCTTCATCTTCCGGGTTGGAATCATAAAGCAGGGTCGCGCCTGCCCGGACTTCGGCTATTCCGTCCTTGATGCGGATGGTGCGCAGCGTCAGCCCGGTATTCATATCGCCGTTGAAGCCAACCATGCCGATGGCCCCACCATACCACAGGCGCGGGCTTTTTTCATTGGCTTCAAGGAAGCGCATCGCCCACAGTTTAGGCGCGCCGGTCACCGTCACCGCCCACGCATGCGACATAAATCCGTCAAATGCATCCATGCCGTCGCGCAGGCGGCCTTCAATATGATCCACAGTGTGGATCAGCCGCGAATACATTTCTATCTGGCGGCGGCCGATCACCTTGACCGAACCCGGTTCGCAAACCCGGCTCTTGTCGTTGCGGTCGACATCGGAGCACATTGTCAGTTCTGATTCGTCCTTCTTGGAATTGAGCAGCTTCAGTATCTGTTCGGAATCCGAGATCGCATCCTCGCCGCGCTTGATCGTGCCGGAGATCGGGCAGGTTTCGATCCGGCGGCCCGATACGCGGACAAACATTTCCGGCGACGCGCCAATCAGATATTCCTGCTGGCCAAGGTTGATGTAGAAGGAATAGGGCGAGGGATTGGTCGCCTTAAGTCTCCTTGAAATTTGCGACGGCTTGCCGTCGCAGCGTTCCATGAATTTCTGTCCCGGCACCACCTCGAAAAGATCGCCGCGACGGAAGCTTTCCTTGGCCTTGGTCACCAATGTCGCATATTCGCCGGGCCGATGGTCGCCGCGCGGCGGAATCGTGTCGGTCTGCTGGAATGGGTCGGGCGGGATATCGCGCGACTTTCCTTCCGTCGTCGTGCCGTCCTTTGCAAAATCATAGCGGTCGATCCAGGCCTTTGCGGAATAATTGTCGACGACAAGGATTTCATCGGGGAGGAAAAGCACCATGTCGCGCTGGTCCGCCGGACGCTCGAGCTTCAGTGCGATGGCGTCGAACTGAAAAGCGAGATCATAACCGAAGGCCCCGAAAAGCCCGATGGAACTGTCCTCCTGGGAATAAAACAGAGCCGTTATCGCCCTCAGCACGCTGAAGACCGTCGGCATGCGCGAGCGTTCTTCCTCGGTATAAATCCGGGTTGCGGGATTAACGGTCAGGTCGATGCGGCGGGAAAGCCTTTCCCCCATTGTGATTTCCGAAAGGCCGGCCAGGTGATCGGCAATGATTTTCAGAAGCGCTTCGCCGCGTTCATTATAGGCTTCGATCCACATCGCTTTGCCGAAGCAGGAAATGCCGATTGGCGGATCGACAATGGCGGTGTCCCACCGCGTATAGCGGCCGGGATATTCATAGTTGGACGAAAAGACTGCGCCGCGGCGCTCATCAAGCAAATCGATATAGGAAGAGATCGCGTCGTCATAGGGCACCGCGCGCCGCCGTCTGGTAACGACCACCCCGCCTTGTGTCTGGTACTGCTCGGCACCGTCGTCCAGTATTTTCGTTCCCATGGTAGTCGCTCCGTTTTGGACCGCTCGCGATGCGGCCCAAACATCAAAAAAGCCGCCTCGTTAAGGGCGGCTTCGTGGTCTTGTTTTTTGACATGACTGGTCGAGGCCGCTTTCAGCGCACCCACCACCAGGCAACCATGTTCAAACGTGTTCTCATGGAGGCGATCAATAGCGTGGGCATGGCCTGAGCGCAAGAGGGAAATAGCAGCCACAAGCGGGTCGCTACAAGGGCTTGCTCCCGTTTGCTTCAATGGCTCCTGTGCCTGCTGCCATGAGCGCAAATAAAAATTCCGCTTTGCCTGCGCCCGGCGGCATCCGCGGGTTGGCCGTCCCGAACTTCGGCCGGAATCGAAAACCGCCCGCGCATTTCTGCGCGAGCGGTGTTTGGTCGACAGATGCCATGAAAGAATCAGAAGAGACCTTCGATCTGGCCGAGATCGTTGAGGAAAATCCTCTCCGACGACGGAACCTTTGGCAGGCCAGGCATGGTCATGACTTCGCCGGTGATGACGACGATGAAGCCGGCGCCGGCGGACAGACGAACTTCGCGCACCGGAACTGTGTGGCCGGTCGGCGCGCCGCGCAGGTTTGGATCGGTCGAGAAGGAATATTGGGTCTTGGCCATGCAGATCGGCAGATGGCCATAGCCCTGTTCTTCCCAGATCCGCAACTGGTCGCGGACCGACTTGTCGGCAATCACTTCGCCGGCGTGATAGATGCTCTTGGCAATGGTCTCGATCTTGGTAAACAGCGGCATGTCATCAGGATAGAGCGGCGAGAACTGCGAAGCGCCCGATTCTGCCAATTGCACAACCTTGTTTGCCAGTTCTTCAATGCCGGCCGAGCCATGCGCCCAATGCTTGCACAAAATGGCTTCCGCGCCGAGGGTGGCAACGTAATCCTTGATCGCCTGGATTTCGGCTTCGGTATCGGAGACGAAGTGGTTGATCCCGACGACGACCGGCACGCCGAATTTCTTGACGTTCTGGATGTGGCGGCCAAGATTGGCGCAGCCCTTGACGACCGCTTCAACGTTTTCCTTGCCGAGTTCTTCCTTCTTGACGCCGCCATTCATTTTCATGGCGCGTGCTGTTGCAACGATGACGGCTGCATCAGGTTTCAGGCCGGCTTTGCGGCACTTGATGTCGAAGAACTTCTCTGCGCCCAGATCCGCGCCGAAACCAGCTTCCGTGACGACATAATCGGCAAGCTTGAGCGCCGTCGTGGTTGCGACCACCGAGTTGCAGCCATGGGCGATGTTGGCGAAAGGCCCGCCGTGAACGAAGGCAGGGTTGTTTTCCAGTGTCTGCACCAGGTTCGGCTGCATGGCGTCTTTCAGCAGAACAGTCATGGCGCCGTCGGCCTTGATGTCGCGGGCAAAGACCGGGGTCTTGTCGCGGCGATAGGCGATGATGATGTTGCCGAGGCGCTTTTCCAGGTCCTTGAGATCAATGGAAAGGCAGAGAATGGCCATGACTTCGGAGGCGACAGTGATATCAAAGCCGGCTTCCCGCGGATAGCCGTTGGCAACGCCGCCGAGCGAGCAAACGATTTCGCGAAGCGCGCGGTCGTTCATGTCCATGACGCGACGCCAGGCGACGCGGCGAATGTCGATGCCCTGCTCATTGCCCCAATAGATATGGTTGTCGATCAGCGCCGACAAAAGATTGTGGGCAGACGTGATGGCGTGGAAGTCGCCGGTGAAATGCAGGTTCATGTCTTCCATCGGCACGACCTGGGAATAGCCGCCGCCGGCAGCACCGCCCTTGACGCCGAAGCACGGACCAAGCGAGGCTTCGCGGATGCAGACGACCGCTTTCTTGCCGATGCGGTTGAGGCCATCGCCCAAGCCCACGGTCGTCGTCGTCTTGCCTTCACCGGCAGGTGTCGGATTGATGGCAGTCACCAGGATCAGCTTGCCGTCCTTCTTGCCTTTCTGGGCGGCGATGAACTCGGCGGAAATCTTGGCTTTGTCATGGCCGTAGGGCAAAAGATGCTCTGACGGAATATTCAGTTTGGCGCCGATTTCCATGATGTTCTTTTTCTGGGCTGCGCGGGCAATTTCAATATCGGACTTGACTTCGGCCATGGCTTTATCTGTCTCCCTATAACCCCTCAGGGCATTTGTCGGATTGTTCATTCCGGTCGTATCAGCCCGGCGCGTGCAGGCATAAGACCTGATTGCGCGTCGGATACCATGTCGGAATCTGTCGTGGAATAGACCAAATGCGACAACGACCGGCTTTCTATCATATTATCCCAATTCTCCGGGCATATTCTTGTCATCTGATCAAAAGGATGCGCCGCCTGCTCCCCATGCCTTTTCACCAACACTGACATGACATATGGCGAAAATTTTGGCGACGGTTGACATCTTTCAAGCGGACCACCTGCGGGCAACGTTTGCCAGTTGGTTCAGGTTTTCTTCCATCCCCCTGTATTTGCATCATTTTAATTCGCGGATACCGAACCAGATTCAGTATCGAGTGAATTTCCCCCTCGACTTGCGGCGCCCGATCCAGTTGCGGGGACCCAAAGCCATGCAGCGGAGATATTTCTTATAGTGAAAATATTTTTCTTTTCAAGGCGAATGCGGAAGATTCCACAATCGGAGAAAACACAGAACAAGCACTTCAAAAACTGACTATGAGCGTATTTGTTTCGCAATCCAAATATTTCTAATTAAAAATTTTCCTTTCATCCCAAAATTCTGTTTATACTTATGTATATAAAATTTTTTTCCACATATTTATACTTATTTATACAGAAATTTAACCTGCATTCTTCGGAATTCTGCACTTGGTCGCATGGCGTGATTATGCGATCACTCCAAACCTGAAAGAAAATTCACCCTGCATGCAGGCTTTCCTTTTTACGGGTTTCACACTGCCTGCGCGTCCAATTCCTGCCGTTCAGTCAAGCATCGCATCATCGGGTGGCGGGTTGGGGCGCGGGCAGGACCTGCATCGCACTGCCGAGGTTCCGCTGGATGCAGTTTTGCGGCGCCGGTTGCAGGGTGCACACGCCCGGCACGGTGAAAACTTCAGGCATTGAAATCTCCGTGGCCAGCCCGAAGTTCGAAAGTTCATCCATGGTCAGTCGACGAATGCCGGTCGGCGGCGTCGACATCATGGCGTCCAGCAACTTCGCATCAATGCCCATTTCGCTGAAATAGCCCAACAATTGTCGGCGCATGGCTTTGGACAATTTGGTTGACGTGCTGGTGCCGAGCGTCCGGCGTTTGACCGCCTTGCGGCCCACCACCTTCTTCTTGCCGCTGACAATCCGGTACTTTTCCCGATATTCCACCTGATACTCCCGACGCACGGTTGTGATCTGGTGAACGCCGGTATGGGCCAGCGGGCCGGTCACCCGCCGGATACCTCCAGCCAGAACCAGCGGACAGGCCGACCAGCAGAAACTGCCTATGGTCAAGGCGTAGCCGCGAAAAAAACCTGCCTGCTTTTCCGCTGCACAAGGCAAATAGGAGGGGCTGCATCCGGGGAAACGGGTCTGCGCCACTTCGACATTCATCTTGCGCTTGCGCACCAAGCGGCCCATTTGCATGGCGATATCGACACGTCCGCCCGGCGATGAAATCAGCAGCGGCAACTTCCGGTCCCCGGCCTCTTTCAAAACCGCCTTGAACGCCGGTATTGTATCAGGCGTGATCTGGCCCATTGCATAGATCCATTCCGCACACAGAGGCTCGCATCCTGGGTCTCCCGAGCGCAGGATCCAGAACCGCATCGGCGCATCGAACGGGTTTTCCGTTTTCTTGGCGGCCGCTTTAACCGCGCCGGCCCGGACATCCGTGACCTGCCCGAGCAAAATCAACAGCATGGCAAACATCAGCAAAGTGCGTTTGCCGGCATTCAAACCGGCCTTTGAAAATTCGAAAACCATCACAAAACCACTTTGGCTTAAAATTGCAACTGTATATTTATTATCTCTAATAGTCATCCAAAAATTCCAGCAGGGTGCGGGAAGCACCTCTTCGACCCGCAACCTTGCAATCGCATCGGTTGTGGATTGATGATCGTCAAGTTGTCGCCCAGAATACTTTCCTGTCAGGAATATTTTCACCGTCATCGCCGAAATTTCGGCCTGATTTTACTTCGAAAACGGGTTTAACCGGATGAAGGTTCGGCGTTTCCGGCATGTATTTCCTGAAGGATCAATGCAATGCATCACGCGCGTATTTCACATAGATTTCATTGCGCTTCGAGTTATCTTGTTGTATACGTTGATTTTTTAGCACAACTACATGCATGAGGCCCACTACAAGTTGAAGACAAAAATTCATTTGTTATTTCATCATTATAATTCAATAACTTATGCGATTTTTTTTCATTTTTTAGTACTCGAATAGATAATAATGATTGATCTTTTCCCGATCTTTATTTAGAAGAATGGAAATAACATTATTTACTGGTAGTGAAACAACATGACAGCGCTACTCGATTGCGAAAAGCAGAAAAGCATGATGTCGGGACTTCTGGATGCAGAAGAAACCCAGACCATTGTCAATATCCTGTTTCGCATACGCGATGCGTTTGGATTTTCAGTTGCAACGATCTTGGTGATGCCGGCGCGGACTGACCGGGAAATTTCAAAGCTGATACTGGAGAGCAGCCTTCCGCCGGAATTTTTTAGTGAATATGACCGTGTGGGCGGTTCTGAGGGTTGTATTCTTTTTGAAGAATTGCGCTCAACGATTTTGCCTGTGGCATGGACGATGAACGAAATGCATCATCGTTACAGTAATCTAGGGCGGAAATTCCCGGAATTTTACGCGCTGCACGATCAATTCGGCCTTAGTATGGGCGTAGCTTTTCCGTTGTCTACCACTGACGGTTCGCGCCACATTATCATGTATGAGGGTAACGGGCCGGAACTGTCGCCGGAACAACTCAACGAGTTGTTCATGCTGACCATGCATGTCTTCCAGGCATATGACAGGGTTCGCGGACGATCATACGGCGGCGTCAAGGCGCTGACCGCACGTGAACTGGAGGTCGTAAATTGGACGGCCGCAGGAAAGACATCCGTCGAGATCGGATGGATCATGGAATTGTCCGACCACACCGTCAACGCCTATCTGAACAATGCGTTAAAGAAGCTCGATTGCGTCAGCCGTACGCAACTGGTCGCCAAGGCTTTGCGCCTCCGCGTCATCTCCTGAAATACTGAAGCGTTGCTGATCGGCCGGCAGCCAGATGCGAACGGGCGTCAGGCTTGGCACGTCATCTGTCGATGATGTCGCGAACTTCGGTCAGGTTCGAGCGAACCCTGAGCACGTAAAAGCCCATAGTCGCAAGATGCGTCGGCATGATCCAGCTGGTTTCCGAACCGTTGGAAATGATCGCGGGCTGGATGCGCAGCGCGGACCGTGCTTGACCCAGCATGCCTGCCCATAGAGTGCCGAGATTTTTTTCTGCAACGACGTTGGAAAAATCGGCGCGCGTCGCGGAAAGAATTGCGTAATAGCCATAGAGCTGGCCATAGGCAAACCAGAACCGGTCATCGGCGCGGGTATCAAACCAGCCGCTGTTATATTGCTCCGAGCGCACGCGCAGGATTTCCGACGTGCCGCCGATATCATTGGCGATCCGGTCAAGAAATTCGAGCAGATTGTCAGCCCGGGTGTCAAAAATCGAAGTGCACTGTTCCAACTCGTCATTGAACGCTCTGAGTTCGCCCAGAGCCTGGCGATAGACGCTGGATGCCGGCGACCTGAAGCCGAGCGGCGACAGGTTCAGATACCATGCAGTTTCGTCATATTGCAGGTTGGAGCGCGCCTTCTGCAGGTTGGTGTTGATCCCGGATGTGCCACGAACGCGCGCCAGCGAATCCACCAGCTCCACCGTTGTGCGGCGGACCGTCTGGTTGACGCCGCGCTGGAAGCTGGCCTTGTTGTCCAGAAATGGCGTGTTGTCCCAGTCCATGCCAAAAAAACCGGCCTTGTAGAGCGGCGAGCCGGTAACCCAGGTGTTCTGGTTTATGTTCTGGTCGACAAGGTCCACGGTGACATCGACAATTGCCGAACGCTGGCATTTCTTGCCCCCGGTCGCTTCCGACGAAGGCAATTCCGTGCCGGCCGATACCGTGCGCTTGTCGAGCTTGTAAGCGTTGATAAAATCAGGATTGAATCCGTTCCAGACCTGGCTCGTCCAGATAAAATGACCGTAGATAAGGACAAGGAAAGCCAGAACCAAACCGACCGGGATGCGGATCAGCCAACCGCGCGCGGCATACCATCGCCCCGCACTCATGAAGGGAAACAGCAGCCATGCAATGACGATGCCGATTCCCCGCCCGATGGAATGGAAAACCCGGCCGAAAAAATTGATGATGGGGTCCAGCATGTTTATTCTTTCCCTATTCCATAGAGCCGTCTGCGAAAGGCTTCCTTGTCCACCAGATAGGTGCTTTCAAGGGTTGAAACAACATATTCCCGGAAGATTTCGGAGTAATGTTCGTAAGCTTCATAAAAGCCCTGCTTGTCGAAAATGAAGGTCGAGACGAAATCGAAAGGCACAAGCTGCGAAAGCAGGCGATTGGTCAACCACTGGTCGCGGTGGCCAGGTTCCGCCCTGACCAGCAGGAAACGGAACCGCGCCGCAACGCCCGGCATGGAAATCCGGCCGGTGGTCGACAATGTCCGCATCATTTCATTGAGAAAGGGGTAGTTTCCGTCTTCGGCGACGCGTTCGGCATTGCGATGCGCCCAGGTTTGCAGCCAGACGGAATCGGCGTTGCGCAAGTCCATCGTCGGATCTGTCTGGTTGGCCAGCCCAATCAGGATCATGTCGGCGCGGTGCTGGTAGAGCCCGGAATCCAGCACCCAGGAAGCCTGCGGCAGCTGCACGCGTCCGCTCTTGGACAGGAATGCAAAAATCTGCTCGTAATCATTGATGTCGATGTAACTGACCTGCCAAGGCCGGGCCTTGCGGAAACCCGGAACTGTCGGCCGGCAGATCACCGTTGAATTGCGGCCCTCGTGAAAAACATAGACGCCGCCGAAATGGTTGGCCCAGAAGGCGTCGTGGCGAAACACCAGCTGATCGGGCACCAGCGAATTCTGCCGGATGTCGCCGGTGGTCTTGGCCAGTTCGACCATGTGATTGAGCATGTCGTTGTCGCGCCAGGCATCGGGAACCGAAACCAGCCGGTCGACCAGCGAGCGCAATTCCGAGGCCTTGCCCAGAATGTCTTCGGCTGAAAACACCTTGAAGGCCACTTCGTTGATCGACAGCAAATCATCGATATGTTCGACCTTGGCGACACTGTCCTCTATTTCGCCGTAGAGCGCATCCTTGATGGTGACGGCATTGATCGCCTTGGCATTGGCGTCAAAAAACTCGTGCATCAGCCCGGCGGTATTGGAATAGCTGGTGTGGACGACCGGCAGCGTCACCTGTTCCGGCGTCATGATGATGAAACGGCGATTGGTGCGGTTGGGATCGAGATAATCACGGTCGCCCAATTCATCGGCGATCTGCGGCGAAAAGCCGGTCATGTCTATGTCGAATTCGCTCAGCTGCGTGCGGCGCAACCCGAAGCCGGCGAGCGCCTTGTTGTAACGCTCGACCAGATGCGGCTCGCGGATGGTCAGGAGCCGGCCATAGATCAATTCTGCTTCAAGCAATCGCTGCATGCCGGTGACGCTCATCCCTCTCACGCCGGTCCGCTTACCAGCGACCGTCCTTCTTCATCGTCTCGATTTCACCGATGGCCTTTTCGCGCTGCCGCTCCCGCCGGATGATATCGTTGACGGCGACGTCATCGGACTTGTCGGTATAGCGGAATTCACTATCGGCATAGCGGTTGATTTCCTGGATGATCATGTCGATGCTGATCGGGCCGCGCAAGGATTCAATCATCGCCTTCTTGTCATCATAGGGCTTGTGCATGAAAGCTTCCGGCTTTTCAAACCATGCATCGGGCAGTTCGAAATCCATGGCCCGCATCTTGATGGCGTCAGTGATGTTCTTGATGGCGCGCCCGGTAAAGCGCGGCTCGGCATCCTTGATCATGTAGAGATAGGTGCCGACATCGGCTATGGTTTCAAGCTTGCCGCCTTCGCGCTCCAGGCGTTCCCAAACCTTGACAAGCCCCTCTTCCGACGGCCGCGAATGCTTGGCGTAGGACTGGCTGA
This sequence comes from Rhizobiaceae bacterium, assembly GCA_041742335.1. Classification (GTDB taxonomy): domain Bacteria; phylum Pseudomonadota; class Alphaproteobacteria; order Rhizobiales; family Rhizobiaceae; genus Rhizobium_E. The sequence goes on along the minus strand of JBGSIT010000100.1, from coordinate 46,732 downwards.
CAGCCTTCTTGATTTCCTGGTTTGCATAAAGCGCATGATTGCCCAACGGGATCGAATGGTTCTTGCCGACCAGCAGCGCGAAAATGTCGATATAGTCGTCACGCGTCTGCGGTCCGTCCACCAGCCAGCGGGCGCCGGCGCGCTGGCGAAGCGCATCATCGACATTTTCGGGATAATTGGAAAACATCCCGACTGAGCAATTGCCGCGCACCACGGTTGATGCGCCGCCAAAGCTTTCCATCAGCACTGCCGTGACTTCCTGCTGGCCGGCCGATGCGCGGTCATCCGAGCGCCGCGCCGCCACCTGGTCGATATCATCAATGGTGCCGAAGCCGATCACCTTCGGATTGATGACATTGTTGATGAAATCCTTGCAGTTCTGGCCCGATTTGCCCTGATAGGATGAAATCTGGTCGACGCCGAAATTTTCATAATGAAAGCCGTAGCCGGCAACCTCGCAATAATCGTTGAGCAGACCGGCGATCATCTGGATCAGCGTGGTCTTTCCGGTGCCCGGCATGCCGTCGCCGATAAAGGTAAACAGGAAGCCGCCCAATTCGACGAAGGGATTGAGCCGACGCTCGAAATCATAGGCCATCAGCATCTTGGCAAGCCGCAGCGACTGGTATTTGGCGATGTGGTTGCCGATCACCTCGTCGGGACGCTTGAAGCTCATGGTCAACGGCTTGCGCTTGAGACCGGGCGCGACATCAAAGCCGTTGAGATCGAAATCATCCTGCTCGATGCGGATATGCACACTTTCGAAGCTGGCAAGCCCGGTAAAGCGCGCCTTGCGGCTGATCAATCCGTCTATGGCCTCGCGGGCGAAAGCACGGGCGCGGCTGACAAGACCCAGATCATCGGGCGCACCGGACAATGCCCGGTCCAAACCCGCCACCATCGACTTGACGCCGTCCTGCGGTGTTTCAAACAGAAAGTCCGGCTCGCTGGTGTCATCGACCGGCTCGCCCTCGCCCGGCAAGGTCGAGGAGAGATAGGCGGCGAAAGTGAAAGCGGCGACATAGGATGCGGCGGCCATCAGGTTCTTGAAATTGGCGGCTTCATCTCCGGCCAGTGGCGAGACGGCGTTGCGCGACAGCAATTGCTCGAGATTGGTCTGGCGCGAATAGACATCGGCGACAGCAAGGCCGATCATGGCGGCGCGCCGGGCCCGATAAAGCACCGCATGCTGTTGGGGAGAAAGCATCTGGTCGGATGGATGAACCGATTGCACGGTGCGCGCCAGTTCCACTTCGCGCGTCTTGCGAATGCCGCCGGTGGAGATCGGCGAGACGAAGCGGCGGCCGGTGCCGGCAATCGTCGTTCCGGTCGAACCGCCATCTTGTTCCAGCATGACCAGTCGCGTCACCAGCCCCTGTGCGACAGCAAGATGCTTGAGAATGTCATCTTCATGAATGGTTGTCAGTCCTGCGCTCTGGGACATGAAATTCAAACCTCGCTGGTGACCTGGTTGCCGGAAATGACATGAACCTTGTATTCGCCGAAAATCGCTTCCGCCTCGCCGGAGGCATAGAGCGCCTGGTAGGCCTCATGCGGAACCAGCGCATGCTTCTGATAGGCGCTGACGCCCATGCGGGCGGCCTCCAGATTGTTGGTGTCAATGTGGAATTCTTCCGACGCCGGGGTGAAGGAAAAGAAGCTCTTCTTGGCCTCGCGCTCGTTCTTTGAAAAAACCTCCTGCACCGTCCAGGTCAGCAGCCAGGCATTTTCCGGCTTGCGCACCCTGGCCAGGATCTCCTGGATGCGGGAATTGTTTTCGGTAATGCCCACCGAATAGAAAGGGCCAAGTACGATGCGGCGCAGCAATTTGGGATGCAAAGTGGTAAAATCGCGATCCAGATTGGTGGCGATTGTCACCGGCGTCAGCGAATAGGCCGAACTGCGGATGACGAAATCATCGAATTTCGAAGCAATTTCCGGGTTGAGAAAACCGCCCACCGGCAGCGGTATTTCGATATCCGGGTTAAGCTTGCCGTCACTGCCGACCAGCATCCGGACCATCTGGTCGGACGAATCCTCGATCCGCGCCACATAGATCATCGGCAAGGTCTGGGTGCCGTCAAACACGGCCCAATTGACAACGATGGAGGGCCGCCGGGTTTTCGGATTGACCGTAACGGCGGCAGTCATCGGCAGAACGACGGGGGAAAATATGTCGCCCTGGCTGACCTGCTGGAGATAGAGCCGCTCAGCCATCTGCGCCTGCAGGATTTCCGGAAAGGCCTTGTTGCGCAAGATGAAATCGGCCATTTCGGCGCGGATCCGCTCGGCAGCCGGCAGCGACGCCAGACGGGCATCCGCCGTCTTTTTGTCGTTTTCCAGCTCAAGCACATTCTGGAAAATCGGAAAACCGCTTTCGGCGCGCGAAATCCGGAACCGCTCGATGAAGCCGATGCGGTTTTCCCAACAGTTCAGCGAGGCCTTGAGACGCTCGACATAGGGCATGACCATGGTTTCGCTGAAGTCGCGCGCCGCAGTCTCACGGTCGCGACTGGCGAGATAGATGCCAAAACCGTTCAGCGCAGTCTTTACAGCCTGAAAATACTGCTTGGCCGCATTTTCGACCTCACTCATCCCTTGGCTCCCGGCGCCGGCATGTCACTTGACCCCGATGAATGGCATGGCCGAACCCGGCACCATGGTCTGGGGCAATTGGCCGTTCCATTTTTCAGCCGCCGTCAGTGAAATCAGCGAGGGATTGTCTCTCAGGGCTGCGCCCTTGGCGCGAATGGCGTCGGCCTCTGCATCACCGGCAAGGCGGGTGGCGGCCGCATTGGCTTCCGCTTCAGCCCGCACCGCATCGGCGCGGGCATTGGCCTGGGTGACGGTGATCTGCGCCTGGACCTTTTCGCGTTCGGCATTCTGGCGCAATTTCTGCACCTCGACTTCGGCCAGCATGCGGTTTTCGATGGATTGTTCATAGGCATCGGAAAAATCGATATTCTCGATCTGCACGCTTTCAATGAAGACCGGTCCCTTGACCGACGCCCTGATCGCAGCTTCGGTCTCGGCATTCAGCCGCGCCCGCTCCTGAATGGCGGTCACCGCATTGAACTGGCCGAAGACATTCTTGGCCTGCTCGAAGACCCTGCGATCGATCAGCCGACTGACAATCCCCTCCTCGCTGCCGTAATCCGAGTAGATCTTGCCGACCTGGTCGGCTGGCAGGCGATAATTGACCGACATCTTGATGACCGCCGGCTGCTGGTCGCGCGAATAGGCCTGCACATCATCATAGATCTGCGCCTTGCTTTGAACGGTGATCTTGACGATGCTGTCGATGATCGGGAGCTTGAAGCCGAGGCCGGGATCGGCGGTGCCGGTAATGGCGCCATTACGAAGGATGACGCCGCGCTCACCCTGATCCACGGTATAGAAACTTCCACCCAACACGATCAGGATCAGCAGCAGCACGACGGCGGCCCCTGCTATTCTTCTTGCCATTGTCAACTCCCGCATTTTTCAGTCAGGCACCGGCAAAACCGGCGTCATCATCACGAAAACGCCGCTCCGCCTCATGCAGCCATCTTTATTGCTTCACATAATTTGCCGCATTGTGCTTTTCCAGAACAGCCTGGAAGCGTCGGGCAAAGGCGTCATCGGCAAGCTTCTTGCGGCGCTGGATATCCTGGGTGGAGAGCATGTTCTTCTCATGCATTTCCAGAAGATCGCCAATATGCCGCTGGGAGGCCGAACCAATGCCCGCCATTGTTTCTTCCGCTGCCGTATCCACCTGGCTGCCCAGCGTGTTGATCTTGTGGGCGACATCCTGCTGGGCCGCAGTCTTCAACGAATCCTCCAGCGCCTTGTAAAGGACGATGCGCTGTTCGGTATCAATGGTCAGCTTGTTGATCAGGGTGTTCTGGGCGGCAATCTGGTTGTTGAGCGAATCCACGAATGTCTGGAACATCGACGTGTAGCGCTCGAGCGTCTGGCTTTCGGCCAGCAATTCCTGCTCCTTGGCCTGCATCATGTTGTATTCGGTGGCAAGCTTTGAGCGCTCGCCTTCCAGATCGGCGCGACTCTTCTGGTCTGTGGAAGCCGCGATTCTGTTTTCGATATCCATCAACAGCGGATTGAGTTCCTCGATGCGCTTTTGCGTGTTTTCAAGATTGGTCATCGTGGACTTGCGCCGCTCAATCACATTGATCAAGCTCGCCTCGGAGGATGCGTAGCGCTGGTTGAGAACCGTGCGCTGCTCGGTGAGGATGCCGACAATGGTGTCGGATTTGGCCAGAAGCTCCTGCAGATTTCCGCCGAGCGACATGTTGCGCACCCGGTCGGTGCGCATCCGCTGCATGCGGTTGCGTGAAAACAGCCCGATGAACTTTTCCATTCCGGAATAGCTCTTCATGCTTTCAAATTCCGAACCGAACACATTGGTGGCGTCTTCCAGCCCGATGATCAGGTCGGCAATGTTGCCTTCCATGATGCCTTGCTGCTTGATGACGTCCTGGATACGGGCGTTTTCGATATCAAAATTCATGTCGCCGATTTTCTTGTCGGCCTTGGCAAACTGGTCCAGCACTCCGCTGGATTGATCCATCTTGGTGCGCATGTCGTTGACAATGCTTCTGGTCTTTTCAATTTCGGCGTCAAATGATTGCAGCGAAGCCATTTCCGTTCCCTTTCGTCGCGCCCGTATGCGGCGGCGTTTTTTCAATATCGATTTGTTGCAACCATACTGATTTTAGCCAATTTGGAAACCCAATCGACCACCGACAATCCAACAAACCGCATGAAATGTCTGTACGCATGCATCAACGTGCAAGGGGCAGGATTAATTCTGCTCCAATTATCGGCAAGGTCTGCAGAGACCAATGGGCGGCACGGCCGTCAGGCTGTGCCGCCTGTGCATGACGGCCAGCCTATTTTGCGGCGGCCGGATCCTTGAGATAGGCGATGATATTGGCAATCTCATCTGGTTTTTTCAAACCGGCGAATCCCATATTTGTGCCCTTGACGATGTCACGCGGTTTGGCGAGATAGGTGGTCAATGTTGCTTCATCCCAAACCTTGCCGTCTGCGCCGAAGGCCTTCATCGCGGCGGAATATTTAAAACCCTGAATGCTTGCCACGGGTCGGCCGACAACGCCCATCAAGGATGGACCCACCTTGTTCTTGGCTTCGGTGGCGGTGTGGCAGGCGGCGCATTTCTTGAAAACGGTCGCGCCAAGTTTGGCGTCGCCATCGGCGAAAGCGGAACTGGCCGGCAAAGCCAGGCTGGCTGCAATCAGGATCAGTTTCATGTTCATTGTCATTCCTTTCAGGGTTTTCGCAAAGCCGGAGTAGCGTCCCGCATGATTTCCCAAAAGCACGTCCGGCAGATCACATGAAATGTTCTACATCAAACCAGGCCGAAAAGCGCAGCGACTTTTCATCGCCCCTGCCAAAGCCGGATTTTGCGCCGGCCTTCAGCTTTCCTCCGCCCCGTTCATCTTGTCCTCCCAGTGACGCCGGCAAAAGGAGACATAACGGTCATTGCCGCCAATGGCGACCTGGGCGCCCTGCTTGAGCAGCGCTCCGTCCTGATCCAGCCGGACGACCATGGTCGCCTTGCGGCCGCAATGGCAGATAGTGCGGACTTCCCGCAATTCGTCGGCAATGGCGAGCAATTCGCTTGAGCCTGGAAACAGCTTGCCCTGAAAATCGGTTCTCAAACCATAGGTCATGACGGGCACGCCGAGCCGATCTGCGACGCGGGCGAGTTGCCAGACTTGTTCAGGGGTCAGGAATTGCGCTTCGTCGACGAAGATGCAGGCAAGCTTCTGTTCGTCGATCAAAGTCCTGGCCAGGTCAAAAAGGTCATCGCCGTGCTCGAAAGGAATGGCGTCGGCCTCCAGTCCGATTCGCGAGGAAATCCGGCCGCGCCCGGCGCGATGGTCGAAATCGGCGATCAGAATGGCCGTATTCATGCCGCGTTCGCGATAATTGTGCGACGCCTGCAGCAGCAATGTGGACTTGCCCGCATTCATGGTCGCATAATTGAAATAGAGTTTTGCCAAATGCCGCCTCCCCTGGATGGTCTGCCAAGCGTGATGCCAAGCCATCCCCATGATTTCCAGTTGAAAAAGCGACAAGCCACAGAATTCTGCTCGCGCAAAGCCGCCATTTCGGGCGTTGCGACATGATCACGTCGCTATTGAGTAAGGAATAGCCGTCAATCCGCTTGAATTCAGTTCCTTTTGGTGATTGGCTATAGCAACCAAAAAGAGGGAACCGAGGAGATAAACATGCATGCAGAATCCATTTTGACCAAAGCTTTGATTACCGGCATATCTTTCCTGGCATTGACAACCCCATCGTTTGCGGCAGAACCCGACAGCTGCGGGACTGTGCGTTTCGCCGATGTCGGTTGGTCGGACATTGCCGCGACAACCGGCACCACCTCTGTGATCCTCAAGGGTCTCGGCTACGAAACCGACGTCAAGGTGCTGTCTGTTCCGGTGACCTACCAGTCGCTCAAGAACAAGGATATCGATGTCTTCCTCGGCAACTGGATGCCGACGATGGAAGCCGATATCGCACCCTTCCGCGACGACGGTTCGGTGGAAACAGTTCGCGAAAACCTTGAAGGCGCCAAATATACGCTGGCGACCAATGCCAAGGGCGCCGAAATCGGCATCAAGGATTATGCCGACATCGCCAAGCACAAGGACGAACTTGACGGCAAGATCTACGGCATCGAGCCTGGCAATGACGGCAATCGCCTGATCCTGGGCATGGTTGATGAAGACAAATTCGGCCTGAAGGGCTTTGAAGTTGTCGAATCCTCCGAACAGGGAATGCTTTCCCAGGTTGCCAAGGAAGAAAGGGAAGGCAAGCCGATTGTCTTTCTCGGTTGGGAACCGCATCCGATGAACGCCAATTTCAAGCTGACTTATCTGTCAGGCGGCGATGACGTTTTCGGGCCCAACTTCGGCGGCGCGACCGTCTACACCAATGTGCGCGCCGGCTACACCGAAGAATGCACCAATGTCGGCGCCTTGCTGAAGAACCTGAAGTTCACGCTGCCGATGGAAAACGAAGTCATGGCCAAGATCATTGACGGCGGCATGGAGCCGGAAGCAGCCGGCACCGAATGGCTGAAGGCCAATCCGGGCGCACTTGATGCCTGGCTTGCAGGCGTCACCGCCCGCGATGGCGGCGACGGCTTGGCAGCCGTCAAGGCTTCTCTCGGCCTTTGAAGATTTAGGGGAGCGGCATTCGCCGCTCTCTTTCCTTTTGCCAATTCCGGCATTGTTCCCTCACCTTTGACAGGCGAAACCCATGCAGTGGCTGACAGACATCAAGGTCCCGATCGGGCCATGGGCAAAAGCGATCGTCGATTGGCTGACGACCAACCTGAAAGTATTTTTCGACCTGCTCGCCACGGTGCTTGAGGCGTCGATCAATTTCATCCTGTTTTTCCTGCAAGCGCCTATCTTCAAGGGCACCGCGATCGAGCCGCTCTATCCGCTGATCCTGATCGTCCTGATTTCGGCTTTGTCCTGGTATCTGCGCCGATCCATCGGCGTGGCGCTGTTTACGTTTTTCGGGCTGCTGCTGATCGTCAATCAGGGCTACTGGAAGGAAACCACAGATACGCTGGCGCTGGTTCTGGCCTCCACCGCCGTCTCAATGGTGGTCGGCGTGCCGCTCGGCATTCTCGCCGCCCGCCGTCCGATGGTCTTTGCCGTGATGCGGCCGATCCTCGACCTGATGCAGACCATCCCGACCTTTGTCTATCTCATCCCCGCCTTGATCCTGTTCGGCCTTGGCATGGTGCCAGGCCTGATCGCAACGGTGATCTTCGCCATTCCTGCGCCGATCCGGCTGACGCGACTTGGCATCATTTCGACGCCGCCCCCGCTGGTTGAAGCGGCCCAGGCCTTTGGCGCGACGCCAAGCCAGGTACTGACCAAGGTCGAACTGCCCTCCGCCATGCCGCAGATCATGGCAGGCCTGACGCAGACAATCATGCTGTCGCTGTCTATGGTGGTGATCGCCGCCCTGGTCGGTGCACCGGGCCTCGGCGTGCCGGTCCTCCGGGCCCTCAACTCGGTCAACATTGCCAAGGGTTTTGAATCCGGGCTCTGCATCGTCATTCTCGCCATCGTCCTTGACCGGATGTTCAAATCGTCGGACGAAGGAGATGCAGCATGACGGCCGTCATTTTCGACAATGTCAGCATCATTTTCGGCGACAGGCCGGAACGCGGATTGACGCTCGCGGACCAGGGCAAGAACCGCGACGAGATTTCCGAGGAAACCGGGCTGGTGCTGGGTGTTGCGGATGCGTCGCTGACTATCTCGGAAGGCGAAATCCTGGTGCTGATGGGGCTCTCCGGTTCCGGCAAATCCACTCTGCTTCGCGCCGTCAACGGCTTGGCGCCCGTTGTGCGCGGCTCAGTCAGCGTTTCCCACCAGGACGGCAAAGTCGATCCCTATGCCTGTGATCCGAAGAAGCTTCGCGAATTGCGCATGAACACCGTGTCGATGGTCTTCCAGCAATTTGCTTTGCTGCCCTGGCGCACGGTTGCGGAAAATGTCGGCTTCGGACTTGAACTGGCCGGCGTGGCCGACCGTGAACGCACGAAGCGGGTCGACGAGCAGCTTGAACTTGTCAATCTCGGCCAATGGTCCGGGCGCAAGGTGCAGGAGCTTTCCGGCGGCATGCAACAGCGCGTCGGCCTTGCCCGCGCCTTTGCAACAGGGGCGCCGATCCTGTTGATGGATGAGCCCTTCTCCGCCCTCGATCCGCTGATCCGCACCCGTCTTCAAGATGAGCTTCTGGAATTCCAGCGCCGTTTGAAGAAGACCATCATTTTCGTCAGCCATGATCTCGACGAGGCCTTCCGGATCGGCAACAGGATTGCGATCATGGAGGGCGGCCGGATCATCCAGTGCGGCACGCCGCAGGATATCGTCAAGAATCCGGCCAACAAATATGTCGCCGATTTCGTGCAGAACATGAACCCGATCACGATGCTGACAGCCGCTGACGTGATGCGGTCCGGCATTTCCGAAGCCGGGGGCAAATCGGCGGTGACCGCGACGGCCAAGGTCGATGCGCCGTTGGTCGATATTCTCGACGCGATGTCGCGCACACCGGGCAGCATCGGCGTGGTCGACAATGGCACCGTGATCGGAACCATTTCAGCACAGGACATTGTCGAGGGATTGACAAGGCATCGCCGCAATTGATGCTGGAGCCGGAATGGCTGGAGGGTTGGCTTGATGGCTGACAAACCGTCTGTTCTCAGACCGACCGATGAAGAAGCCCTGCGCCAGGCGCGAATTCTGGTGCGCGCCAGCAGGCATGCGCCGCTCGCCGTCACCGATCCGGCCAGCGGCTTTCCCTTTGTCAGCCGCGTCCTGATGGGCACGGATCATGACGGCGCGCCGGCCATCCTCGTTTCATCGCTTGCGACCCATACCGGCGCCCTGTTGGCAAATGGCCGCTGTTCAATCCTGTGCGGCGAGCCCGGAAAAGGCGACCCGCTGGTCTGGCCCCGGATTACGGTGCTTTGCCACGCCAATCCGGTTTTGCGCGACAGCGCCGATCATGCCCGCATCCGCGACCGGTTCTTGCGCCGCCATCCGAAAGCGCGGACTTATATTGATTTTGCCGATTTCTGTTTTTTCAGATTGCTGCCGGAAAGCGCCAGCCTGAATGGTGGATTTGGCAAAGCCTATGCCGTGCGGGGCGATTCCCTTCTGATTGACTCGCCATTCAACACAGAAATTGCGAAATCGGGTGATGAACTCATCGCATATTTTTCGACAGTCGTAAAAAATGCGGCCGACCAATTGGCACAAAAATATTTTTCGGAAAATAATGAGGGTTGGGCGATTACCAACGTGGATTCAGCCGGATTAGATCTTTCAAATGGAGATATATTACGGAGATTGGAGTTTCCTGGCCTGGTCAGCAGTCGTACAGAGCTTGAAAACACATATTCATATATGCTAAAATACATGCATTAATATTAGGGAAGTGCAATACACTTTGTCTTTTGTTATCTTAATTAGGAAGGGTCTAAGTACAACATGTCGCATCATTGAAAACCCCGCATGATGCGAAGCACCTCAAAATGAAAGAATATTAGCCATGAAAACCAAACAACTCGCAGATCACGCCACCGCCGCCGCAGGTCTACTTTCAGCAATGGCGAATCCCAAGAGATTGCTGATTCTTTGTAATCTGGTACAGGGTGAAATGCCCGTTGGCGTGCTGGCAGGGCGCGTCGGACTGAGCCAATCAGCCCTCTCGCAGCATCTTTCCAAGTTGCGTGCCCAAAAGCTCGTCAAAACACGCCGCGATGCCCAGACAATCTATTATTCAACCACGGCATCCTCGGTGTTGAAGATTCTCGATACGCTTGAATCCATCTATGTCGAGAGCGAACTCAACAAGAGCGCCGCTTAAGCAGACTTTCGATACACGACCTGGAAAACAGAGCCCCTGACATGTTCAGGGGTTTTGTTTTTGAAATAATTCATCGGTAATGATGCGCTGAAAGCCTGCCCGCGCACGATGCACAAAGACCTGATCTGAACCTGAAGCACCGGGCGTCAAACACGGCAAAGCCCGCCCCACCCGTTCCAATCGAACAGGTGAAGCAGGATAAATGGCGTGCCGCCGGTTTGCGGGTAGAAGGCGGCCGTGCATTTGCCCTGTCAACGGCCGGTTCATCCAGCCCTGCGGTCTTGACACTAAGAACTTGCGCGGGGCTTGCGCCACCGTCATGCCAACTGCCAATCCCAACAGCCCCCAAGGGACCGTGAGCGAAATTGCACGGTTGCAAAAGCTGTTGGCCGGGTTCAAAAAGGCATGCTTCGGCCATCCTTTTCAATTGGCCTGAGGACAAAGGCTTGGCAAGATCATGCCAAGACACGACTGAACCGGAATTGGAATGACGCATGGACAAGCTCGAACGCCTCATAGACCAGGGAACAGGCAGGCAGAAGGCCGACATCGTCCTGAAGGGCGGAAAGTTCTTTGATCTCGTCACAGGCGAACTCACCGCTTCCGACATCGCCATTTGCGAAGACAGGATCGTGGGGACTTTCGGGCAATATTCCGGCCTCCGCGAAATCGACATTACCGGGCGGATTGTCGTGCCGGGCTTCATCGACACCCATTTGCATATTGAATCCTCCTTGGTGACCCCGCATGAATTCGACCGCTGCGTGCTGCCCTATGGCGTGACCACGGCGATCTGCGATCCGCATGAGATCGCCAATGTGCTGGGTACTGAAGGGCTGCAATATTTCCTCGATTGCGCAGAACAGACCATCATGGACATCCGCGTCCAACTGTCTTCCTGCGTGCCGGCCACCCATCTGGAAACTTCCGGCGCCGATCTGCCGATTGAACGGCTGTTGCCGTTCCGATCCCATCCCAAGGTCATCGGCCTTGCCGAATTCATGAATTTTCCGGGCGTCATCCACAAGGACCCGGTGGCGCTCGCCAAGCTGGAAGCTTTCCAGGGCGGCCATATCGACGGTCACGCGCCTCTGCTGTCCGGCCTCGACCTGAACGGCTATCTCGCAGCCGGCATCCGCACCGACCATGAATGCACCTCCGCCGCCGAGGCGCTGGAAAAAATCCGCAAGGGCATGCACATCCTGATCCGCGAGGGCTCGGTCTCCAAGGACCTTGAAGCCCTGATGCCGATCATCACCGAACGCCTGTCGCCTTTCATTGCGCTGTGCACGGATGATCGCAATCCGCTTGATATCGCCGAACAGGGCCACCTTGATTACATGATCCGCACTGCGATCAAGGCCGGGGCCGAACCGCTTGCCATCTACCGCGCCGCCTCGATTTCGGCAGCCCGCGCCTTCCGCCTTGCCGATCGCGGCCTGGTGGCGCCCGGTTGGCGGGCCGATCTGGTTGTCATCGACTCGCTCGAAAACTGCAAGGCGCAGATGGTTTTTGCCGGCGGCAGGCTGGTGAATGACGCCTTGTTTGCCACCCGCCAGACTGTCGAGCCGGTGGGCATGGACAGCGTCAGGGCGCCCGTCATCACGGCAGGTTATTTCGTCGTGCCGGCACGGGAAACCGAAACGCCGGTCATGGGCGTGCTGCCGGGCAAGATCATTACCGAACATCGGCGCTACCGCCTGCCGGTCAAGGGCAATGAAACCGCAATCGACCTTGACCGGGACATCCTCAAGATCACCGTCATCGAGCGGCATGGCAAGAACGGCAATCATACCACCGGCTTTGTGCAGGGCTTCGGGCTGAAGAAAGGCGCGATTGCCTCCACCGTCGGCCATGACAGCCATAATATCTGCGTCGTCGGCGCCAATGAGGATGACATGGCCACAGCGGCGCGGCGGCTGTCCGAAATTCACGGCGGCTTTGTCGTGGTGGAGAACGGAAAGGTGACCGGCGAGATCGCCCTGCCGCTTGCCGGGCTGATCAGCCTTGAGCCGTTTGAGACCGTGCGCCATACATTGCATGACCTGCGCCAGGCGGCGTTTGCACTGGGCTCGACGCTTGAGGAACCGTTCCTGCAATTGGCGTTCCTGCCGCTTCCGGTCATACCGCATCTGAAGATTTCCGACATGGGCATGATTGATGTCGACAAGTTCGCTTTCATTGATTGAACTGCGGCAATCCGCCCGCCGTTTCATTTCTGGCCGCCATTGTTTTGACGGTTTTGCCGCACCATCTGTTGCGGACCAGGCAAAAGGCGCGTGATGAACTGGATTGTCCGCATGTTGATCGTTGTCGTTGTCTTGGCAGGCCTGCAGCCTGTCATGCCGGCGGCAGCCATGGTTGAACGGGCCGGTGCCGTCACGAGCCATCACGACCACGCAAAAATGCTGGCCCTCATCGATAATGGCGAGAACCAAAAGCAGATCCCTTGCCATGCCAAGGCGGCGCTTTGCTGCTGGCAGGCACATTGTCTTGCTGCAGGAGACATGCTTTCGGAAACCAGAATGAACCTGAACAGTCTCGCATTTTTGCCGCCCGCCGATACGCGCCTTGCCGGATTGCCGGTGACGCCGCTGAAAGAACCTCCCCGACCCTGCGTTGATTGAGTGAATCGATGCCGCCTTCGGGCGTATCTCGTTGAACCGATTACACAGGATATTGAAAATGAAACGCAGACAATTTCTGTCATCCGTCGCCGCTGCCGGCGCATTCCTCTCCCTCCCCCCGCTGGCCAAAAACCACCTGGAAGTCCGGGCGGCTACGCCCCGCCGGCTTGAGACCGGCAGCCGGATTCTCGACATCAACGGCAAACCCGCCAAGGTCTACAGCCTGACCAACGAGACCGGCAATTCCGGGCTGGAACTGGCGCCGGGCGAGCGCTTTGCCGTCCAACTCACCAATTCCCTGCCGGAAGACACCATCATCCACTGGCACGGGCTGACGCCGCCCTTTGAGCAGGACGGCGTGCCCGACAATCCGCTGCCCATGCTGCGACCGTCTGAAACCCGCAGCTATGATTTCGCAATCGCAAAGCCCGGTACATTCTGGATGCATGCCCATACGTTGCAGGAACAGAACCTGCTGGCTGCACCCCTGATCGTTCACGGCAAGGAGGATCTGTCAGCCGATCATCAGGAAGTGGTGGTCTTGCTGCATGATTTCTCCTTCACGCCGGCAGAGGAACTGCTCAATGGTCTGAATGGCGGCAAGGGCATGACCCATACACACGGCGCGACGCACAGCATGGGCATGGAAGGCATGGACATGTCTGCGATGGGCGACATGCAGGGCGAAATGGATCTCAATGATATTTCCTATGACGCCTATCTCGCCAATGACCGCACGCTTGACGATCCGGAAATCGTTCGAGTTGAAAAGGGCGGCAAGGTCCTCCTGAGGATCATCAATGCCGGCGCGTCAACGGCGTTCACCGTTTCCACCGGCGGTCTCTCCGCCTCGCTGCAGGCCGTGGACGGCAGGCCTGTCCAGCCGGTAACCGGCAGCGCGTTTCCGCTGTCGATGGCCCAGCGCATCGACCTGCTGGTCACCATCCCGCAAGAAGGCGGCCAGTTCCCCATTCTGGCGCTTCGGGAAGGCGCCATTGAACGCACCGGCATCATCCTGGCCACCCAAAGCGCTGCAATCGGCAAGCTTTCTGCGGCAGGCGAAATCGCCGGACCCGTCCTCAGCCTTGACCTCGAAATGCAATTGCGATCCCTCCAACCGCTCGACAATCGCCAGGCCGACAAGAGCTTTATGGTGCATCTGGCCGGCAACATGATGACCTATCAATGGAGCATGATGGGCGCAGAAAAGATCTCCGCCAGTCTCGGCGAACGTATCGAGATCACCATGATGAACATGTCGATGATGGCCCATCCGATGCATATGCACGGCCATGATTTCCAGGTGGTGGCCATAGACGGACAACGCTTTTTAGGCGCCACCCGCGATACGGTCATGGTTCCGCCGATGCGCAGCGTCACCATTGCCGTGGACATGATCAACCCCGGAAGCTGGCCTTTCCACTGCCATCACCTCTATCACATGGTGTCCGGCATGATGGTGCATATCCCGGTCGGCCAGACGGGCTGAATCGGGGTCCGGCGGTCAACCGCTCTGGCGGATGAATTCGACCACGGCGGCAAACATCTCGTCATTATGACCGATCCAGATGTGGCCGCCGCTTTCATAGATCAGCAATCGGGCCCCGGCGATCCTGCCTGCAATATAGCGGGCAGGAATAGCGGTGCCGAAAAGGTCGTCCTCCAGCGAAATCACGAAACTCGGCACCTTTATCCTGTCGTAGTCGACAGTTCGCGGTTGGCCGGCAAACCGGCCGTCATTGCGAAGGCCTTCCGAACGCTCGGTAATCGGCAGGATATTATCCAGCATGTCATCGGCGCGCTGGCGCTCGCGCGGATCGGCGGTGGCAATGATGGCCGGGTCGGTCGCCAGGATCGAGCGGATCGTCTGGTCGCGGGCGACCTTGGTTGACAGCCAGAACATCAGGTCGGATTTCAGTGTCGTCTCGATGATTGTCCTGGTGATCGGCCCCGGCGCGGGCAATTGTCCCTCGCCCTGGTGCATATCCTCCGAGGTTGATGCTGCCGGGACGATCAAGGTCAGCGAGCGGCAGCGATCCGGATGGCGCGAGGCAAATTGCAAGGCGGAAAGTGCGCCCGCCGAAACGCCGACGACGGCGACTTTTTCAATGCCGAGATGATCAAGCAGGAAAATATAGGCGTCAGCCTGGTTTTCCGGCGTGGGATCGGCGGGACTGGTCGAGCGGAGATAGCCGAAACGCGATGGCGCGATGATCTGAAGGTCCGGCGCAAGCAGGCTCTTTGCGCCACCCAGGATCTGGTCAAAGCCGCCGCCTGCGCCGTGAATGGCAAGCACTGGCAGACCCTGTCCGGCAGTGGCATATTCCATCTGCCCGAAGGGCAGCGAAATCACCGCGCTTCCTTGGCTCACCCTTGCCCGGTGAACCTTGATATCGGCGCTGAACCGCGACCAGACAATGCCGCCGGATAGTGCAGCGACACCGCCCGCAAGCCCCAATCCCAGAAATGCGCGCCGACTAACCATCAGCCATCCAAACCATCATGACAACACTCCGAATTCGCCGCGATCATAGGCCGTTCAGCCAGATGAACATTGACCGGAGTCAAACCTGAAATCAGAAATGCTCGCCGGACCGGAATGGACCGATGCGGATGCCGGCAGATACCAGATAGGCGGTAGACCAGCCGATCAGCAGAAAGCCGTTGATGCCTTCAAGGGCAGCCAGCATGCGCCAGGCCGGGTCGGGCACCACGTCGCCATAGCCGACAGTGGAAAAGGTGGTTGTCGCGAAATAGAGCGCCGTGGGGAAATCCTCGACGACACCGAGCATTTCGTAAACAAAGGCCCACAGCCAGACCTCGACGGTCAGAACCGCGAATAGCAGGATGACCACCGAATTCATCGCCAGCACCCGGCTGCGTCGGCCATGCAGGCGGAAGCGGGCCACCAACAGCCCGGTTAAATGGGTCACGGCCATCAATCCGAACGTATGGACAACAACACTCCCGGATATCATCAATGCACCCAAGGCCAGGTTGGCAATCATCGGTTTTCTTCCTTGGCATCACCCTTGACCCATACGACCTATCCGGGCCTCGGCTATTGCGATGTGTCAATCGGGCGCAATTAATTCTGACCGAAAGCGAAGCTGGTGCTTCATTCCCCGATTGCCGATTTCAGGCCCACGCCGGCGATGTAGGTCTCGGCAATGGCGCGATCATCGCCCAGGGTCTGAAGCAGGAACAATTCCTCCGGCAATCTGCTGACGACCTCCATCTTCAGCGCCATGGCAGGGGTGGCGGCAGCATTGAGCACGACGAGATCGGCTTCGCTGCCCGGCTCCAGCGTCCCTATCCGGTGGGATTGGGAAATCGCCTCGGCATTGCCAAGCGTCATCCGGTAGAAGCTTTCCAGCGGGTTCATCCGCTCGCCCTGCAACTGCAATATCTTGTAGCCTTCATCCAACGTCCTGAGCATGGAATAGGACGTGCCCGCGCCGATATCGGTGGCCACCGCAACCCGCACCGGTTTTTGCCGCTGCGTCAGCTTCCTGAGGCCGAACAGGCCGGAGCCGAGAAAAAGGTTGGAGGTCGGGCAGAAGACGGCGACCGATCCGCTTTCGCTCATGGCGTCGGCTTCCCGGTGTGAAAGGTGGACGCAATGGCCAAACAGGCTCTTTGGTCCCAGAAGTCCGTAATGGGCATAGACGTCGGTATAGTCTTTCGCCGCCGGATAAAGCTCGGCTGTGAAGCGGATTTCATCATGATTTTCAGATAGATGCGTCTGGACGTGCAGGTCGGGAAATTCTGATCGCAATGCCTGCGCCATCTCCATCTGTTCGGGGCTGGAAGTGATGGCAAAGCGCGGCGTGATCGCCACCTCGTTGCGCCCCTTGCCGTGCCAATCGGCGATGACCGCCTTTGTGTCGTCATAACTGCTTTGCGGCGTATCGCACAGGCCGGGCGGCGCGTTGCGGTCCATCATCACCTTGCCGCCGATCATCCGCATGTTGCGCTTCAGGCTTTCTGCGAAAAATGCATCGGCAGAGGACCGATGTACCGAGCAATAGGCCACGGCCGTTGTGGTTCCCTGGCGGATAAGTTCATCAAAGAACTTTGACGCAATGCGCCGGCCGTGGGCAACGTCGACAAAACGCTGCTCCTCAATGAACGTATAGGTATTGAGCCATTCCAGCAGATTGGCGGCATAGGACCCGACGACCTGCATTTGCGGAAAATGCAGGTGGGTGTCGATAAAACCGGGCATGATCAGATGCGGGCGGTGATCAATCACATCCACGCCGACGGGCGCCTGCTTTCGCACGTCGCCATAGTCGCCAGCAGCCGCGATCAAGCCATCGACAATGAAGACGGCGCCGTCTTCATGATATTGGTAGCTGCCGGTATCAGACAGGTCGGCAGGCTCGCGCAAGAAACCAAACAGGCGTCCGCGCAGCAATGTCATTGTCATTGCGTTGCACTCCGGGCGACCGCCTGTTCATACCAGCTCACCAGCAAAGCCCGCTCTTCCGGCGTTACATCGGTGATGTTTCCCGGCGGCATTGCGTGGCTGCGCCCGGCCTGCAGGTAAATGTCGCGGGCATGGGTGGCGATATCGGCTTCGCTTTCCAGAATGACCTGCTTGGGCGGCCGCACGATGCCTTCCCAAACCGGTTCGGCGGCGTGGCACATGGAGCAGCGACCCGATACGGTTTCCACCACTTGGGCGAAATGCTGATCCTGCCTGAACTGCTCGAAAACCGGGGCAAGACCGACTTCTGACTGGCCGCTGAGGGCCTTGGGAACAGTCGAAAGCCAGGCAATGAGGATGAACAGCACTGCGGTGACAGCCCAGGTCCAGTGCGGTTCACCCTTGCGGGCATGGACGGTGTTGAACCAATGGCGGATGGTTACGCCCATCAGGAAAACCAGAGCCGCGATGATCCAGTTGTACTGGGTGGCAAAGGCCAGCGGGTAGTGATTGGACAGCATGAAGAAGATGACGGGCAGCGTCAGGTAGTTGTTGTGCAGCGAGCGCTGCTTGGCGATCGCCCCCAATTTCGGGTCCGGCACCTTGCCGGCAATCAGGTCGGCGACGACGATCTTCTGGTTGGGAATGATCAGGAAAAACACATTGGCCGACATGATGGTGGCGGTAAAGGCGCCCAGATGCAGGAAGGCCGCGCGGCCGGTAAAGATCTGCGCATAGCCCCAGCCCATGAAGACCAGCAGCACATAGAGCAGCGCCATCAGGCCCCAGGTGTTCTTGCCGAGCGGCGACTTGCACAAAAGATCGTAAAAGATCCAGCCGATGGTCAAAGACGCCAGTGAAATCAGGATGGCGACAGGTTGAGAGACGTCCAGCAAATGCCGGTCTATCAGGAAAAGGTCCGCCCCGCCATAATAGACCACGGCCAGCATCAGGAAACCGGAAAGCCAGGTCATGTAGCTTTCCCATTTGAACCAGGTCAGATGCTCCGGCATTTGGGCGGGCGCCACCAGATATTTCTGGATATGATAAAAGCCGCCGCCATGAACCTGCCATTCCTCGCCATAGGCCCCCACCGGCAGGCCGGGCCTTTTGACCAATCCGAGATCAAGCGCGATGAAATAAAACGAAGAGCCGATCCATGCGATGGCGGTAATCACGTGCAGCCAGCGCACCGCAAAGGACATCCATTCCCAGGCTATGGCATATTCATACATCCGGATCCCCTTTTTGCGCGGCCATCCGGCCCTGTTTGAACGTTATGCTCGCAGCATTAAACGCCAGACTCTTTTCTAAGCACAAACAGCGAAAGTTTGAACCTCAATTTGCTGCATGGTTTGGAGTTTCTCACAGGTCGCGGCGATATGCCTGCACCTGCTTTATCCACACGGTTCGCCAAATGACCGGGAGTCCGGCAAAACCGGCAGGGATTCATGCATTTCAAGGCTCGACAGGAGATGGCGATAGGGAATGGTGCGCCGGTCAATGCCGCTATAGATCGGCTTGATGACCTGCGCGGCGCTCAGCGTCAGGACCATCCTTTTGGTCTTGTGGAATTCCAGGCAGTTTTCTTCCCAATCAAGATTGCAGAATTTGAGGATCCGGCGCGCCTGGGCGTCAAGATCTTCGGTCAGCGCCTCATAGGAAACATCAAGCACATTGCCCGGAAAAAGCCGCCGCCAATGGTCCATCAGGTCGCCGCTGGCCGACATATAGGGGCCGATCTCGTCAAGGTCATAGCTGTATTGCATGCCGGCCGAGTCAAAATAGGTGGAGAACAAAGCAAAGCCGTTGGCGATCCTGTCGCGCTGCATATGGATGATCCGGGCATCCGGAAACATCAGCCGAATGAAACCGGCCCAGAGAAAGTTGACCGGCATCTTGTCGGTAAAACGGGTTTTCGATCCCTGCTTTTCAGCAACTTCGGTCAGATAGGCCTTGGCCATGGCGGCGATATTGGCGCCGGCGCGGGGCAGTATTTGATCCGGATCCTTCAGTCTGCCGCCGTCAAGAAAGAAACGCTTGACGAGGCTGCTCATCAGATCCAGTTCGCCACAGGCGTGAACCTGGCTGTGACTGGCAAGGATCTGTTCGGTCAAAGTCGTCCCTGACCGGGGAAGGCCGACAATGAATACCGGTCGATAGCCGCAAATTCCCGCACCCTGGCAGGAGGCCGTGAAATCCGGCGTGAACAGATGTTTCAGGGACTCCATCAAGTCCAAATCGCGGCTCAGCCGATAGTCCGGAAAAGCCTGCCTGCGCAAGCTGTTGGCTTTAAGCAGAACGTCGAAAGCCTGTTCATGCGCGCCGGTATCATCCAGCGCCTTGAAGAGGGCAAAACCGACCCGTGCGCGTTGCGCATCGCCCATCTGCCTTTCCGCCCACAAATTGTCGAGCACAGCAACATCGCTGTCGGCCGGGCTATAGGTCTTGACCTTGGCCATCAGGAAATGCGCATCGACATGGTCGGGATGGCTGGCCAGAAGCCGGCTGAGATAATCTTGTGCAAGCGCGGTATTGCCGATGCCGATATTGAGTTGGGCGGCGTTGATCAGGGCGGCCACCCCATCGGGCTGGATGGCAAGCGCACGGTCAATGCAGGTCGCCGCTTCGGTGGAATTGCCGCCATAAAGGGCGATCATGGAGAGTTCGATCAGGCTGGCATAATGGGCGGGGTCACGGGATATTGCATTTTCAAACGATGATTTCGCCTCTTGCCGCAACCCGCGCTTCAGCAATGTTCTGCCGAGGCTGCAATGCAGATCGGCATTGCCCGGCGACAATTCGAGCGCCTTGGCAAAACAGGCCGCGGCGGTTGGATAGTCGCCCTGCCGAAAGCTGATTTCTCCCGATTTCATCCAGGCGTCGCCGTCTGCGGGATCAAGCGCCACAATTGCCTTCAGCAAGGCGCCCGCGTCCTCGATACAGTCGAATTTTATGAAAAGGCTGGCGAGGTCGCGCGATGCCTTGCGCGCCAACTGGCGCAGGTTTTCTCCGCTGGCGCGCTCTTGCGCCGTCAGGCTGGCAGGCGCGCGGTCGCCAAATTGCAGGGCAAGCTGGAGAAGTGGCTTCAACTTTTCGTGGGAGGCCTTCACGGTTGCAAGTGAGTTCATGACCGGCACATTCCAGTAAGCTGTTCGACATGGCATCGCCAGGCGGAAGGTACTTTGGCGTGAGACGGGTTTACGGCAACGAGCTTGCGCCAATCTGGCAAATCCGCCCATGACCTGGAAAATCAATCCCCAAGCAGGGTTTCCACCAGTTCGGCGGCCACCAGCGCGGCGATGACCTCTGGCCGCTTGTCTTTGACCGTCCTGCCGCCAATCGGCAGCACAAGCCGTTCGATCAGGTCATCGGGCTGGTCGTGCCGGCGCAGCCAGTTGGCAAGCACCCCGCGCTTGGTTTCAGATCCGATCATGCCGACATAGGCCAGATCCTTGCGCTTCAGGGCTTCCATGGCAATCAGGAAATCCAGCGCGTGATCGTGGGTCAGGATGACAACTGCGCCACCGGGGGCGATTGCGGCAATGGTCTGCTCCGGAATTGCAGTCAATCGTGACGGGATGCGAGGGGAAAGAAGGCGCAATTCATCGGCGCGCGTCTCCACGACGCTGAGCCTGAACGGCAAGTCCAGCAAGGCATTGGCCAGCGCCCTGCCGACATGTCCTGCGCCATAAAGAACGACCTGCGGCTGATCCTTGATCCGGGCCGCATGGCTATCCTTGAGTTCCTGGGCGAGCCTCAGGTCAACCAGCTTGAAGCCGACAGTCACGCGCCCTCCGCAGCATTGACCGGTTTCAGGGCCCAAAACCACTTCGATCCGGCCAGGATTTGCACTATCCTTCAGCAATGTGCGGGCGTGTTGGATCGCCTCAAGCTCGAGATTGCCGCCGCCGATCGTGCCAAAGATCACATTTTCCGACACCAGCATGAAAGCGCCGGTTTCGCGCGGCGTCGATCCCTTGGTGGCGACGATTTCGGCCATCATGCAATCGGGAGTGCGGCTTAAAAATTCATCCAGCGTCATTTGGATCACCCGGCAGGCGGCGGTTGAAGCGTAATCATCCGCCTTTTGCCGCCGACCGGACCCTTTCGACTGCCGCCAGAACCCGTTCAGGCGTTGCCGGCGCGTCAAGGCGCGGGCAGATCTTGTAATCACCGACCGAGGCTGCGGCCATGGACAAGGCTTCCAGCACCGAAATGGCCAGCATGAAGGGCGGTTCGCCGACGGCCTTGGACCGGCCGATGGTGGCCTCCGGATTTTCCGACCATTCGGCCAGCCTGACATTGAAGATTTTCGGCCGGTCGGAAGCAAGCGGGATCTTGTAGGTTGAAGGCGCATGGGTCCTGAGCCTGCCTTTCTGGTCCCACCACAATTCCTCCGTCGTCAGCCAGCCCATGCCCTGCACGAAAGCGCCCTCGACCTGGCCCTTGTCGATGGCCGGATTGAGCGAATGGCCGACATCGTGGAGAATGTCGGTGCGCTCCACAAGATATTCGCCCGTCAGCGTATCGATGGCGACTTCCGAGACGGCCGCGCCATAGGCGAAATAGTAAAACGGCCGGCCCATGCCCTTGGCCCGGTCCCAATGGATATCGGGGGTTTTGTAGAAACCGGCGGCCGAAAGGTGAATGCGGGCCATATAGGCCATGTTGACGAAGGTGCCGAAATCAATCTCTTCACGGCCGATGCGCACCCGGTTGGGCAGAAACGCAACTTCGCTGCGCGCCACTTTGTATTTGTCGCAGGCAAAACCGATCAGCCGTTCCTTGATCTGACAGGCGGCGTCATAGGCTGCCATGCCGTTGAGGTCGGAGCCCGACGAGGCGGCGGTGGCCGAGGTATTGGGAACCTTGCCGGTGGTGGTCGCGGTGATCTTGACCCGGTCGATATCGACCCGGAAGGCATCAGCCAGAACCTGGGCGACCTTGGTATAGAGCCCCTGGCCCATTTCGGTGCCGCCATGATTGAGATGGATCGACCCGTCCTGATAGACATGGACCAGCGACCCTGCCTGATTAAAGGGCGTGAATGTGAAGGATATGCCGAATTTGACCGGCGTCAGCGCGATACCCTTGCGGATGACCGGGCTGGACTTGTTGAATTCCATGATGGCGCGCCGGCGCGCCTGATAATCCGACGAGACTTCAAGCTCTTCGACGATCCGGTGGATGATATTGTCACTGACCGTCTGGTGATAGGGTGTCAGCACCCGGTCGCCGCCCGGACGGTCATAAAAATTGCGCTTGCGGACTTCCAGCGGATCCAGCCCCAGGAAATAGGCGATTTCCTCAATCATCCGCTCGCCGCCAACCATGCCCTGCGGTCCGCCGAAGCCGCGAAACGCCGTATTGGATACGGTATTGGTCTTCAACGGTTCGGAGGTCATGTGGACATGCGGATAGAAATAGCAATTGTCGGCATGAAACAGCGCCCGGTCGGTGATCGGGCCGGAGAGGTCTGCTGAAAAACCGCAGCGCGCGGCGAAGTTTCCCTCGACTGCGTGGATATGGCCTTCATCATCAAAGCCGACTTCATAATCGATCAGGAAGTCGTGGCGCTTGCCGGTTGCCGTCATGTCCTCGTCGCGGTCGGGCCGGAACTTGACGGCCCTTCCCAATTTGCGCGCAGCAAGGGCCGCAAGGGCTGCAAACTGGTTGCCCTGGGTTTCCTTGCCGCCAAAGCCACCGCCCATGCGCCGCACATTGACGGTGATCGCATTGCTTGGCACTTCAAGAATATGGGCGACCATATGCTGGATTTCGCTGGGGTGCTGGGTTGAGGACCAGATGGTCATCTCGTCGTCCTCGCCCGGAATGGCCATGGCGACATGGCCTTCAAGGTAAAAATGCTCCTGTCCGCCGACCCGCATCTCACCCTTGATCCGGTGGCGTGACCTGGCCATTTCCGTGGCGGCGTCACCGCGTGACAGGGTCAGGGGCTCGGTCACCAGAGCGCCGCCGGCTTTTCGCGCATCCAGAATATCGGTCGCATGCGGAAGATCGGCATAGTCGAACTTTGCCTTGGTCGCGGCCCTGCGGGCAATTTCGCGCGTCTCTGCGACCACGGCAAAGACCATCTGCCCGTGGAATTCGATGCGTTTTTCAGCCAATAGCGGTTCATCGCCGCGCTGTCCGGGGCCAATATCGTTGCGGCCCGCAATATCCTTGGCCGTCAGCACCAGCCTGACACCGGGTGTCGCCGCGACATCGGAGAGATCAAGCGACAATATGTCGGCATGGGCCCGGTCCGACAGGCCCATGGCCATATGCAGCGTGCCGACGGGTTCGACGATATCGTCGATATAATCGGCTTGTCCGGTGACATGCTTGTGGGCGCTGTCATGGCGGAGTTCGGCGTGAACCGGGCCTGTTGTCGTGGTTTTCGCGGCAAGCGGTGCCATCTTGTTCATGTCCGGCCTCCTGTCTGAAAGCGCACCAGTTCCGATGGCTGGCCCGAAATCTCGACCAGAAGGCGGGTCAGAAGATTGCGTGCCGCCTGCAGGCGGTAGTCGGCGCTGGCCCGCCAATCGGTAAGCGGAGCGTAATCCGTGCCAAGCGCCTCCTGGGCCACGGCGACGGCCGCTTCATTGAAGGGCTTTCCCGTCAAGCAAGCTTCGCAATTGGCGGCGCGTTTGGGCGTGCCGGCCATGCCGCCGAAGGCAATCCTGGCCGAAGTGACAATTCCTGCCGCATCAACGGAAAGGCAAAAAGCGCCGCACAAAGCGGAGATATCCTCGTCGCGCCGCTTGGAGATTTTGTAGACGGCGTAATGCTCGCCCGGTTTGACAAGCGGGATAAAGATCGTCTCGACGAATTCATGCCGCTCCCGGTCCTGCCTGCCATATTCGATGAAGAAGCTTTCAAGCGGCATGGTGCGGATGCCTTCACGCGAACGCAACTGGACGGTAGCACCCAGTGCAATCAACGCCGGCGGCATGTCGCCGATGGGCGAGCCATTGGCGATGTTGCCGCCAATCGTTCCCATGTTGCGCACCTGCTCGCCGCCAATGCGGTTGACCAGGCGGGCAATGGCCGGATGGGTCTTTTCAAAGATCGGCAGGGCTTCGCCGTATGTGACCCCCGCCCCGAGCGTCACACCGTTTTCATCCACCTGTATGGTCTGAAGTGCCGCCAGATGGTTGATGAAGATGACCGGATTGATCTCGCGCATCTGCTTGGTCACCCACAGGCCGACATCGGTGCAACCGGCAACGATGGTGGCATGCGGATTGGCCGCCAGGATATCGGCGAAATCGGCCGGCGTGGCGGGAACGAAGAATTCGCCGCGATCACCCTGGATATGGATTGTATTGCCATTCACCATTTGGGCGAGCCGCTTGGTAATGTCGGCGCGCGCCTTTTCCAACGGGTCAAACAGGGCGTCGGGCCTGGCCCGGGCTACGGTTTCGGCAGCCTTGACGATGGGTTCATAGCCGGTGCAGCGGCAGAGATTGCCCTGCAGCGAGCGCTCGATGGCGGAGCGATCCGGGTTCTCATCAGACAGCCAGAGCCCGTAAAGCGACATGACGATGCCGGGGGTGCAAAACCCGCATTGCGAGCCGTGAAAATCCACAATGGCCTGCTGGACCGGGTGCAAAGTGCCATCCTCGGCGGCGAGATGCTCTATGGTTACAATGTGGGTGGCATGCAGCGACCCCATGAAGCGGATGCAGGCATTGACGCTTTCATAGGCAAGATGGCCGGCCTTCAACCGCCCGACCAACACGCTGCAGGCGCCGCAATCGCCTTCCGCGCAGCCTTCCTTCGATCCAGTCAGCCGCCGTTCAAGCCGCAACCAGTCCAGCAGGGTCAGGCGCGGGCTGACGTCGGTCAGGGTAACATCCTCGCCATTGAGGACAAAGGTGATCTTGTCGCTGTTCATGCCGTTCCTTCGTTCCGCGAACTGGCCCGCTTATAGGGCTGTCGCCTTGCCGCTGCATGTTTCGTGCCAGCCTGTAGGCTGAATGCGAAAAGCGCAAGCCAAGAATTTTTACCATCGGGTCAAGAAAACGCCAAATCGTTGTTTTTCGCAAGCCACTGTTTTCAGACCCTATCATTGTGGCGCGCAACACCCCATCTTCGCCCAACACTTTGTGCACGGAGACTCGGATGGAACTCGGCCTTTACACATTTGCAGATATCGACCCGGAAGCCAGCGGGCCTGCGCGCGGACAAGCGGGCGCCCTCCGCATGAAGAACCTGATCGAGGAAATCCGCCTGGCCGACGAAGTGGGTCTGGATGTGTTCGGCCTGGGTGAGCATCATCGTCCCGATTACGTGGCTTCCGCGCCTGCCGTTGCACTGGCTGCCGCTGCCGCCGTGACCAAACGCATTCGCTTGACCAGCGCCGTATCCGTTCTCAGTTCCGACGATCCGGTCCGGGTCTTTCAGCAGTTTTCGACGCTGGACCTGATTTCCGGCGGACGGGCGGAAATCATGGCCGGGCGCGGCTCGTTCATTGAGTCCTTTCCCCTGTTCGGCTACGCGCTTGATGATTACGACCAGCTTTTCAGCGAAAAACTCGATCTGCTGCTGGCAATCCGCAACAATGAGCACGTTTCCTGGACCGGGCAGACGCGCGCGCCGATTGACGGGCGCGGTGTTTATCCCCGGCCCTTGCAGGACCCGCTGCCACTTTGGATCGCGGTTGGCGGCACGCCCAATTCGGTGGCGCGCGCCGGCCATCTCGGCCTGCCGTTGGCCCTGGCGATCATCGGCGGCGAACCGGCGCGATTTGCGCCCTTCATGGATCTCTACCGCGAAACCGGCATGCGCGCCGGCCACGATCCGGCCAGCCTGAAATGCTCGATCAATGTCCATGGCTTCATTGCCGAAACCCGCCAGCAGGCGCTTGATGATTTTTATGGCCCCTCCAGCGCAGTCATGAACCGGATCGGCCGCGAGCGCGGCTGGAATCCTGGAGGGCGCGGACAGTTCGAACAATCGGCCAGTCCGCGCGGTGCGATGTTTCTGGGCACCCCGGAAGAGGTTGCTGAAAAGATCATCGCCCATCACGCGATTTTCAAGAATGACCGCTTCCTGCTGCAAATGGCCATCGGCCTGATGCCGCATGACAAGATCATGAAGGCGATTGAACTTTACGGAACCAAGGTCGCGCCCATGGTTCGCAAAGAATTGGGCCTGCCCTCCTGAAGCGAAAAGGGCCAAATTACATTTTCTCCACAATAGTCTGCGGCCATTGCGGGGCAGCATGAGTTGAATTACGGTCCCGTTCCGTCATTGGTTCAACGCAGAACCATCGCTGATTCTGGAGATCTGGCCCGTTGTTCAATTCATTCTTTCCGCGACCGAGATTATTCTTTTCCTCGGCGGTCGTCTGGGCATTGCTCGCAATTCTGCTGTGGTATTTCGGCGGTCAGGAATTTGGCGCGCGGTTTGGCATGGGACCCATGGCGGAAGGGCAGGAAGCGCCGATTGGGCTCGGCCATTTCATCACGCCTGATTTCTTGTGGTTCTACATCTATTTCGTTTCGTTTTCCGGGGTTTTCGGCCTGTTCTGGCAATTTTATGACCGCAGTCATGTCTGGCGGACCTGGTCGATCTGGGGTTCGATTTTCATCCTCTTCACGACTTATTTTTCGGTCCAGGTCAGTGTGGCCATCAACAATTGGCGCAGGCCGTTCTTTGACGATGTCCAGGAAGCCCTTTCCGGCTCCGGCAAAGTCACGTCACTCGATCTTTACAGTCTGCTTTGGATTTTCTGCCAGATTGCCTTTGTGGCGACCTTTGTTTTTGTCATAACCCGGTTCTTTGTAAGCCATTATGTCTTCCGCTGGCGCACCTCGATGAATGATTACTACTTGGCGCAATGGCCCAAGGTGCGTTCAATTGAAGGCGCCTCGCAACGTATTCAGGAGGATACGATGCGTTTTGCTTCGATTGCGGAAGATCTCGGCGTCAGCCTGATTGACTCTGTCATGACGCTGATCGCGTTCTTGCCGGTCCTCTACAATCTGTCGACCTATGTTTCGGAAATGCCGATCATCGGCAAAATCCCCGCCCCGTTGTTTACCGCGGCAATTTTCTGGTCGATCTTCGGAACCGTGCTGATGTCGGTGGCAGGTATCAAGTTGCCGGGCCTGAATTTCCGCAACCAGCGTGTCGAAGCCTCTTTCAGAAAAGAACTCGTCTACGGTGAAGATGACGCATCTCGGGCCCAGCCTCCGACCCTGTCGATGCTGTTTGCAAATGTCCGCCGGAACTATTTCCGGATGTATTTTCACTATCTCTATTTCAACGTTGTCAGGTCGTTTTACATTCAGGCGGACAATGTCTTTTCGTTCTTCATCCTGGTTCCGACCATTGTGGCCGGCAAGATCACTTTCGGCCTGTTGCAGCAAATCCTGACCGCCTTCGGGCAGGTCAGCAATTCCTTCCAGTTCCTGGTCAATTCATGGACGACCATCATCGAACTGCTGTCGATCCACAAACGCCTGAAAACCTTTGAAGCGGCGATGATGAACCAGCCCCTGCCTGATTTCGACCAGGATTTCATCGCCTCCGGCGGGCAGGAAGTCTGATTGTTTGAACGATCAAAAGGCGGAGGGATCCGCCTTTTTTGCGCCCGACATCAGGTCGAGCGCCTCACCGTAACTCACGCAGGCGACCTCGGGCAGTCCGCAGGTCTCGGTGGCAAAATCTTCCAGCGCCGACCAATAGGCCCCGCCATTCATTTCGACGAAGTGAAAGCCGATCTGAAGCGGGATGCGGTCGCCCAGATATTGCTTTTCGAAGGCATTCCTGAAGGCCGCCAGGCTGCGGGCGGCGAATTCTCCCGCATGTTCAGGCGTTTCTTGCGCCTTGGAATGGCGGACAAAGAGATTGTAGTCCATGGCAATGACCGGACGCTCAGCAGGACCTTCGGCAATGCGCGGCAATGCGAAACGGACAAGGCCGCCTTCAATTTTCGGCAATTGCGGTCCCAGCGAAACCATGCTGGCGTCATAGCGGAACCTGCCGGCGCGCAGCGCCGGTATCAATCCTTCGCCGACCGAAAGATAGGGCGCGCGAAATCCCTTGATGTCGTTATCGACAAAATCAGCCCAGCCCGACGGTTGGCTTTCGGCTGCTCCGTTTTCCTTCCAGGCATTCAGCAGGGTCGTGTCAAAATCTGCAAATTCCTGGGCCCAGTCCGCCTTGCTCCAATCCTTGCCGTCAAAATGGCCGCAGGCATGCGAACCCATTTCGTGGCCTTCAAGACGGGCCTGCCAGATATTGCCAAGCCGTGTCCTGACTTCCTCTGAACTTTGCGCAAAACCGGTATTGGACCGCGCCTTCTTCTGGTGCGGCCCCTGATAGGCCGCCCGCTCGGCAGGGCTCATCAGGAAGGTGCAGGACAGGAAAAAAGTAAAATGCGCGCCGGTCTTGCGACCCAGCGCCAGCGAACGGTCCCAGAGCCTGTTGTCATGGGCGCCGTCAAAGGAAATGACCACCAGTTGTTTCGGCTTGCCTGCTTCTTCGGCCTGGGCCGGCAGGACGGTCATCGACAGGCAGGCAAACGCAATCAGCTTTTTCATCTCAAGTCCCGGAATTCATGAAGACTTATCCGTGACCGAACAATGCGGAGATTTGATGGTTCGCATTTTTGAGCCGTTCCAGAAAAAGTGTGACACGGTTTTCTGGCTGGAAATGCGTAAAACAAATATTTGGAGCGTTGCCGTAATTCGCAGAAAAACGGCAACGCTCTAAACAACGGCGGCGAAGACATCCATGCCATCGAGACTGACCATGTTGCCGGTGACAGTCGGTGAAAAACCGTTGAAAGCCAGAACCTCTTTTGGCTTCACGGTGTCGGGAAAAATGAAATCCAGCGGCTGGCGGGTGAGATTATAGACAAACAGCATGCTCTCATTGCCCTTGGTCCGCTTGAAGGCGAGGAGATCCTGATTGGTCTCGACGAATTCAAAATCCCCGTCGCGCAGGCAGGCATGCGATTTGCGCAGCGCCAGCACATCCCGGTAATGGGTCAGGACCGAGCCATGGACGTCATTCTGGGTATCGACGGCCAGGGCTGCCTGTTCATAGGGCACCGGCAGCCAGGGCTTGACGGTTGAAAATCCCGCAAAAGGCTTGACGGATTCCCACACCATCGGCGTGCGGCATCCATCGCGGCCCTTGAAGGCCGGCCAGAAACGGATGCCGTAAGGGTCCTGCAGATCCTCGAAAGCCAGATCGGCCTCCCCCAGACCGAGTTCTTCGCCCTGATAGAGGCAGATGGAACCGCGCAGGCTGGCCAGTAGCGTGATCGCCAGCTTGGCGATCCGCATCCTGTCATCGCCTTCATCTGCAAATCGGCTGCCATGGCGCACGACGTCGTGGTTGGAAAAGGCCCAGCAGAACCACCCATCCTTGACGCCTGCCTCGCTCGCCTCGACGCAGGCGCGAATATGGCGGGCGGAAAAGTCAGGTGAAAGCAGGTCGAATGTATAACACATATGCAGCAGGTCATTGCCGCGCGTATAGGCCGCAACCGTCTTCAGGGAACGATTGCCGTCGCCCACTTCGCCGACGCTGGCGCGGTTGGAATAGCTGTCGAGCAGGCTGCGAAAGCGCTTCAGGAAGGCGATGTTTTCAGGCTGGGTCTTGTCGTAGAGATGGTTCTGGAAGCTGTAGGGGTTGGATTCGGGCGCATCGGCGCTGGTCGCCCCGTCCACTTTGACGAGCGGCGGGTTGTCGCGCAGCTGCTTGTCATGGAAATAGAAATTGACCGTGTCGAGCCGGAAGCCGTCAACCCCGCGATCAAGCCAGAAGCGCACCGTATCCAGCAGCGCATCCTGGACTTCCGGATTGTGAAAGTTCAAATCCGGCTGCGAGGTCAGGAAGTTGTGCATGTAATATTGCCGGCGGACGCCGTCCCATTCCCATCCCGGCCCGCCGAAGATCGACAGCCAGTTATTCGGCGCCGTCCCATCCGGCTTGGGATCGGCCCAGACATACCACTCAGCCTTGGCATTGTCGCGGCTGGCGCGGCTTTCGTTGAACCATTGATGCTGGTCGGAGGTGTGGGAAATCACCTGGTCGATGATGATTTTCAGCCCGAGCCGGTGCGCCTCCGCCATCAGCGCGTCAAAATCCGCCAAAGTGCCGAACATCGGATCGACGTCACAATAATCGGAAACATCATAGCCCATATCCGCCATCGGGGATTTGAAAAAAGGCGACAGCCACACGGCATCGACTCCCAGCGAGGCAATATGGGCCAGCCGCGACGTAATCCCGTTGAGATCGCCGCTGCCGGTGGCGCAACTGTCCTGGAAAGAACGCGGATAGACCTGGTAGATCACCGCGCCGCGCCACCAATCGGCAGGATTTCCGGCAGTCTGGACGGTATCGGACATGGGCGCTCCGGTTCTGGCAATAATTGACCTGTCCCCTTTACCGGCAGACAGCGATTCCGTAAACGGGTTCAGGTGTTTTCAATTTGAAAAATGCATTCGGGGGATTTGGTCAAAATGGGCGTGTTGTTATCCATCGGCGAAGCGATGATCGAGATTGCCGATATCGGCAACGGGCTATTGAAGAAGGGATTTGCAGGAGACACCTTCAATACCGCTTATTATGCCCGGACCGTATTGGATGATCATTGGTCGGTGGATTATTTCACTGCAATCGGCGATGACACCGCATCGGCGGAACTGGCCGATTTCATGGCCTCGGTGGGTGTCGGCACCGGCCATGTCAGGCGTCTGGCCGGCTTCAGCCCCGGCCTTTACATGATCCATCTGAACAATGGCGAGCGCTCCTTCAGCTATTGGCGCAGCACATCGGCGGCCAGACAGCTGGCGTCCGACATCGCCAACCTTGCCGCCGCCATTGCCGGCGCCAAACTTGTCTATTTCTCAGGCATCACTTTGGCCATCCTGCCTGCAGCCGACCGCCGGAACTTCCTCAAGGAAATAGGCAAGGCCAAAGCGGCTGGCAAGATTGTCGCCTTTGACCCCAACATTCGCCCGCGCCTGTGGCAAAGCGGCGATGAAATGCGCCAATCGATCATGGACGGCGCCAAAGTCTCCACCATTGCGCTCCCCGGCCTGGATGACGAGAAGGCGCATTTTGGCGACGAGGATGGCGCAGCCACCATCGCCCGATACCGATCCGCCGGTGTCCGCGATGTCGTGCTCAAGGACGGCGCAGACGGGGTGACGCTTTCGCTGGATGGCGCGACCAGCCATGTGGAAGCTGAAAAAATCGACACTGTCGTCGATACGACCAGCGCCGGCGACAGCTTCAATGGCGCTTATCTTGCCCGTATCCTGATGGGCGACCAGCCTGCCGAGGCCGCCCGTTTTGCCGCCCGCCTTGCCGCCCGTGTCATCAGCCATCCCGGCGCCATCGTCGAAAAAAGCCTACTTTTGTAATACAGCCATCACAAAAGCCAGTCATAAGGGCCAGTCACAGGGGAATGCGACCGAATCAAAGACCGGTCTCATAAACAGGGCTGGACCATGGAAAAAATCACGATCGTTACCGACGCCTGGCATCCCCAGGTCAACGGTGTCGTCCGTTCCATTGAGCAAACCAATACAGAGTTGAAGATCATGGGCATGGACGTCACCATGCTGACGCCGGCGGATTTCAGATCGATCCCCTGCCCCACTTATCCGGAAATCCGGTTGTCACTGGCGCGTTTCAGCAAGGTGGCCGAGGCGCTCAACAAGGCGCAACCCTCTTTCGTCCACATTGCTACCGAAGGCCCGCTCGGCATCCAGGCGCGCCGCTGGTGCATGAAGGTCGGCATGCCTTTTTCCACCAGCTACCATACAAGATTTCCCGAATATGTGGCGGCGCGTTTTCCGGTTCCCGAGAAATGGCTGCAGGCCTTTGTCAGACGCTTCCATAATGCCGGTTCCGGCTGCATGGTGGCCACTGAAAGCCTGGAAAATGAATTGTCCGGGCTTGGCATCAACAATCTGATGCGCTGGACGCGCGGCATCGACACCCAATTGTTCCGGCCTATGCCGCTTGAAGAAAATCCCTGGGGTCTGGTGCGCCCGATCTTCATGACGGTCGGCCGGGTGGCCGTGGAAAAAAACCTCGAAGCCTTTCTCGATCTGGATCTGCCGGGCTCGAAAGTCGTGGTTGGCGACGGACCGGCCCGCGCCAGGCTTGAAGGCCGCTATCCCGGCGCTCACTTCACCGGCATGAAGCTTGGCGAGGAATTGGCGCTGGCCTATGCCCAGGCTGACATATTCGTCTTTCCCTCGCGCACCGATACTTTCGGCAATACGATCCTTGAATCGCTGGCCAGCGGCGTACCGGTGGCCGCCTATCCGGTGACGGGACCGCTTGATATTATCGGCGCAAGACCGGATGTCGGGGCTTTGGACGAAGATCTCGGAAAGGCGGCGCTTGCGGCGCTTTCCTGCTCGCGGCAGGCCGCAAGAGACTATGCGGAAACATTTACCTGGGCAGCCGCCACCCGCCAATTCGTCGATAATATCATTGCCGCCAACCGCAACAATGTTCACGTCAAGGCCGGCTGAACAGCATGGCCAAGCGGGTCGAAAGCGCTGAAATCAGCGCTTTTTCTTCTTGTTTTCAAACGGGTTGACAGTGCCCTTGTAGTTGATCCGGATCGGAACGCCGGGCAGTTCGAAATCATTGCGCAAGCCGTTGATCAAATAGCGCGTATAGCTGTCAGGCAGCGCTTCAGGCCGCGAACATGAAATCATGAATCCGGGCGGGCGGGCCTTGACCTGGGTCATGTATTTCAGCTTGACGCGGCGGCCGGAAACGGCCGGAGGCGGATGCTGCATCTGGGAGTGTTCCAGCCAGCGATTGAGTTTGGCGGTGGAAATGCGGCGGTTCCATACCCGGTCGGTGTCGATGATGGCCTGCATCAAGCGATCAAGCCCGTCTCCGGTCTGGCCGGAGACCGGCACCGCCCTTATTCCACGGGCCTGCGGCAGGAGCCGGTCGGTCTTTTCGCGCAATTCGGCAAGCACCGCCTGGCGGTCTTCGATCAGGTCCCATTTGTTGAAGGCCAGCACTGCAGCGCGGCCCTCGCGCAGGATCAGGTCGACGATCTGCAAATCCTGTTTTTCGAAAGGTATGGTCGCATCAAAGACAATCACCACTGTTTCGGCAAAGCGAATGGCGCGCAGGCCGTCAGCCACCGACAGCTTTTCCAGCTTCTCGGTTACCCGCGCCTTGCGGCGCATGCCGGCGGTGTCAAACATCTTGATGGTGCGCCCGCGCCAATCCCATTCCACGGAAATCGAATCCCGGGTGATGCCCGCTTCCGGGCCTGTCAGCAGGCGGTCCTGACCGAGATAACGATTGATCAGTGTTGATTTGCCGGCATTGGGTCGGCCGACAATGGCGACGCGCAGCGGCTTTGTCTCGTCATAGACCGGCTCGAAATCTTCGTCTTCCTCGCCGTCCGGGGTCAGGCCGAGGGCGCTGACATCGACATTGGTTTCAGCTTCATCAATGACTTTGGGAAATGCGCGCTCTTCGCCGATTGCAGCGACAATGGCGTCGCGCAGATCGATCATTCCCTGGCCGTGTTCGGCCGAAATCGGGCACGGATCGCCAAGCCCGAGCGAAAAGGCGTCATAATAGCCGCCGTCCGAACCGCGCGCTTCGGCCTTGTTGGCGACAAGCACGACCGGCTTGCCGCGTCGGCGCAGCATTTCGGCCAATTGCTGGTCAACCGGGGTCAGGCCGTATTTGGCGTCGACAACGAACAGCGACAAGTCGGCCTCGTCGATGGCGGCCTCGGTCTGGGCCCGCATCCGGCCTTGCAAGGTATCGGGACCGGCCTCTTCAAGCCCGGCTGTGTCGATGATGGTGAATTTGAGATCCAGCAGCTTGGCATCGCCCGGCCTGCGGTCACGGGTAACCCCCGGCAAGTCGTCAACCAGCGCCAGCTTCTTGCCGACGAGGCGATTGAACAGCGTGGACTTGCCGACATTGGGACGGCCGACAATGGCAACGGTAAAATTCATTCCACGCTCCTGGTCAAATGGCCGAAGGCAGTCCGTCAGGACGCCTTGCCACTTGCGGTGATGAGATCGAGCATCATGTGGGCACGGTTGGAAACATTGCCAGGCGCTTCGGCATCGTCTGCAATCAACTGGAACCAGTCGCGCGCCTTGACAAGATCGCCCGCCTTGTAGGCGGCAAGGCCCAAGGTCTCGCGGGCCGAATGGCGCATGGCGGCCGTCGGCACCGCCAGGGATTCCACTTCGGCAGAAACCTGCTCATAGGTGCCGTTGTCAACCAACAGATAGGCTGCGCGCAGCTTGGCTGCGTTGCGCAAGGCCTCGGGGACACTGGTGTCCTTGCCGATTTCGGAAAATCCTGCGACGGCGGCGGCAATGTCGCCCTTTTCGGCCTGCAGGGTCGCAAGCCGCATGCTCGCCAGCAGCGGATAGGAGCCGAAGCCGTCCTTTTCCAGAGCCTGCAGGGTCTTTTCCGCTTCGTCCTTGCGGTTTTCCTCGATGTCTTTCAACGCCGACAGGAAGCGGTCGCCTGAAGCCGAAGCCTGGCTGTCCTGCCAATATTGATAGCCTCTGGTGCCGGCAGTGCCGACGACGATCAAAACGGCCAGGGCAATGATCAACGGTCCGAAGCGTCTCCACACAGCCTTGAGCTGGTCGGAACGCAGTTCTTCGTTCACCTCGCGGATAAAGCCTTCATTGTCGTTCATTGCCATATCTGAATATTCCGTCCTTTGGTCGCCCGACTGCAACCCTTATAGCGGCCTTCTAGCCGATTTTGCGGCCAATGTAAGGGGGCAAGTCCACGAAACATGGGTTTATGGCGCTGACCGGCAGCGCCGCTCATTCAATTAAATGCGCAAAGGTCGCGGTAACGCTTTGAAATGATGCATATAGGTTGGCGTTCAAATGGTTCCGCCGGAATGCGACCCGCATCATGAAAATACCCCGTCGGCATTACATGACAATCGGCGCCACGCCGATGATCCATTCATGCAGGCGGAAGACGATGGCGGCATAGACCGCAACGCCGATGACGACGGATGCCAGATCATAGATGGCCGATTTGAATACCGGCAGCGCAACCTCGCCGGCAGCGACACGGCGCTTGACGGAGATGCGCAGGATGACGCCCCAGGCCAGGAATGCGCCAAACAGCAGCACCGAATTGGTTTCGCCATTGACCAGAAGATGGGCCAGCGCCCAGATCTTGATCGAAAGGATGATGGGATGCTTGGTTTTTGCGCGAATATATCCGGCCGGCAGGAAACCCGACACGAAGATGATGGTGGCCACCAGCATCAATGTCAGCACGATATGGCTCATGAATGCCGGCGGGTTGTAAAGAATGCCGGTTTCAGCGCGGGAGAGATCAAATCCGTAGACCAGCAATGCGAGCGCGACAAGACTGACGATGGAATAACCGATACGCCAAAGGGTGAGTCCGAAACTGTCGACAAGCGATTGCCGGAAGCCTGGCGCGATGACGCGGACCAGATGGTTGGCGAAGAACAGCACGAGACCGAGGATGAAGACCAGCATGGGAAATTCCGCAACATTGCAAACAAGCGCTGTCGATAGCCGCAATCGCCTCTGCGGTAAACTCCAAAAACAAATTCCGATGCGATCGGGACCCCGGATAACGCGTCGACGTCAACCGGCAGTCTTCAGCCTGTTTTGATCCGGGTTCATCCAGGCGTGGATTTTTTCCTCAAGCTTTTCCGGACTGATCGGTTTGGAGAGGTAGTCGTCCATGCCGGATTCCAAGCAAAGGCCAAGGTCGGAATCAAGCACATGCGCCGTCACGCCGACAATGGCCACACGGTCGGCGACATCGCCCTCCAATTCGCGAATATGGCGTGTTGCCGCCAGGCCGTTCATGACCGGCATGGACACATCCATCAGGATGATCTTCGGCTTTTCCGCCTGCCAGGTCTCAATTGCCAGCAAACCGTTATCGACGATCTTGAAGCTGAGGCCGGTGTTTTCCAAGATCTGCCGAAAAACGATCTGGTTGACTTCATTGTCTTCCGCAATCAGCACGTCGAGACCCTGGCTGTCACCGGCGGCAATAACGCTTGCGACAGCGTTGACGCCAGATCGCGCCGAACCGGAATCCAAAGACAGATTGGCCGGGTGCGATCCCGTCTCCGGGGCCGGCTTGGGCACGGATGCGGCGCGGCCGCGATTGACCCGTACGACATCGATCATCGCGTCGCGAAGCAGGCCGCTGCGGACCGGTTTCATCAGTTGGGCGGCGATATTGAGCTCGGCAAAGGTCCATTCGTCGCAGACAGCCTCAATGGAGGTCAGAAGGATGATCGCGACATTGTCGAAACGCGCGTCAGCGCGGATCATCCGGGCGACATCCACGCCATTTTCATCATTCAGCTGATTGTCGAGCAAGATGGCGTCAACCGCCAGGCCGGCGGCCTCCGCGCCGTCCAGGACCTCGCAGGCCGCCTGTCCGTCGCCCACGGCAACCGCATCAAAATTCCATTCCTGCAGCGTTTCAGTCAGCATCGCCTGGCTGGCTGCATTGTCGTCAACCACGAGAATGCGCGCGCCCTCGATATGGCGCGGTATGGGGCGCGGCTTGCTGCGTGTTCTGGCGACGGCCATCGGCAAATTCACGGTGAACATGCTGCCCCTGCCCGCTTCGCTTTCAACGCCCATGCTGCCGCCATGCAGGTCTACCAGGCCTTCCGTGATCGCCAGGCCAAGGCCGGTTCCCTCATGCCGGCGGGTCGAGGAACCATCGACTTGTGAAAACTTTTCGAAGACCTGGGACAGCTTGTCGGCAGGTATGCCGATGCCGGTATCCTCCACGACGATTTCGAGCTTAACCTGACCGTCTGATGACGGGACAGACCCGATACTGACCTGGACATGACCGCGTTCGGTGAACTTCAGGCCGTTGCCGACAAGATTGGTGATGATCTGGCGGAACCGCCCGGCATCGCCCATTACCATGTCCGGCAAGCCTTCATGACGCCTTACGATCAATTCGACATTCTTGTCCACCGCACGCGCCGCAAGCAGGCTGGCGACATCCTCGATGGCTTCGCCGGGATCAAAGGCCGCATTGCGCAGCGTGATCTGGTCGGCGTCCAGCTTTGAGAAATCCAGAATATCGTTGATGATCGTCATCAGCGCATTGCCGGATTTGTCGACGATATCGACAAAGGTTTTCTGGCGGACATCGAGATGGGTTTTGGAAAGCAATTCCGCCATGCCGAGAATGCCGTTCATCGGCGTGCGGATCTCATGGCTCATATTGGCCAGGAATTCCGATTTGGCCCGGTCGGCGTTTTCCGCCCGCTGGACCAAAGTCTTGAGTTCCTGCTCGCGGGCAATCACATCGGTAAGATCGGTAAACAGCACAACGGTCTGGCCGTTTTCGCTATTGCGCGATTGCAGCTGGATCCAGCGGCCGCCGGCAAGCGGGAAGGCACAATTCACATCACGTTTTTCCGCGAAGGACTGCGCAAGACGGTCGGCCTGACCTCCGCCAAACTGCCAGGATGCGCCACCTTCAAGATCGGTGGCTACCTCAAGGAATTGCGACCATGGCGCGCCAGCCTGGCAAACAGAAGGTTCAACGCCCAAAAGCTTGTGAAGCGTTTCATTGGCAAAAGTGATTGTCTCACCGTCAATCACCATCATGCCCTGCGGCATGGCGTCTGTGGCGTTTCGAACAAGTTGCAGCGCCCTTTCGACCTGGCCATGCGCCCGGGCGACCTCGCGGTCCAACGCCTTTGTTTTGGTGATATCGACATAACACAGCAGGAAGCGGCCATCCGAGAGGGGAATGGAGGAATACAAAAAAACCGTCCCATCCGTGACCTGATGCTCGCGCGGACGGATGCGCTTCGAAGTTATCTCGCTCAATCTGTTGTTGACGAATGTCTCGAAATCAACGTCGCCCAGATCATATATGCCGCGGTTATGGTAGATTTCCAGCACCCCGCGGAACGGCATGCCTATGACATTGTCCATCCAGGCGTCATCGCCCAGCGCCCATAATTTCTTGGCGGCCCTGTTCATGATTTCGATGTCAAGATTCTTGTCGAGAACCACCAGGCCGACATCCATGCTGGCTATGATGTTGCGGAAATCTTCCGTTACAGCCTTGGCCTTGGCATTGGCCGCCTTCAACTGCTTTTCGCGATTGCGCAAGGTGGCGATGTCGGTCATCGAACCGATCAGGAATTTCTTGTTGTTTTCGGTCACGATCCGGCTGACGCGGGTCAGGACGGTGATTTGTTCACCCTTTCGTATTTCCAGATCCTGCTCTTCCTGGACGATCACGCCATGCTCGAAACTTTCGCGGTTGAACTGGTGCAGCGCCTCGCCGTCCTTGCCAAACAGCTCAACCTCGGTCGTGCCGACAAGTTCATCGACAGAGACGTGGAATATGTCGCCATAGGCGGTATTGGCAAATGTGATGCGATGGTCTTCGCCGCGCACGAATGTCGGCACCGGCAAGGCATTGAGCAGCGTGCGGAACAATTCGACTTCGGTGACATTCTTTTCCAGCAGGGATTCGCGTTCCTTCATGTCCGAAACATCGACCTGCAGGCTGATCAGGATTCCATTGGCCAATCGCTTGCTGATGAACTTGACCCAGTGACCGGCGTTGAATTCCCCCGTATCGGACCAGTGCGGCGCTTTCATGCGTTGCAGGCGCTCTTCAATCCATGCCGCCCGTCCCGCCTGCATTGCATCGTCATTATCCGTGGCGGGGATTTCCCTGCTGTCAAAAAACCTTTCCAGCGCCTGGCGCAGCGTGGTTCCCAATTCAAGCGCGCCAATCAGCGGCCGATAGAATTCCTGCGTCTTGGCATTGATATAGACAAGCCTGTCCTCGCGATCATAGACACAGACCCCGACTTCCAGTGTATCGAGAATATTTTCCGCTACGCTGTGGTCCAGTCCATTGGTCAGTTCGCCGGACACGTCAGCATTGGCAATTTCTCTTTCCAAGGCGGTCGATTTTACGCGGCTGGAAACCGGCTCAAAGACGCCATAGACATAAATGCCCTGGTCCTCGCCGACGAACCGCTCCATTTCCACCTGAAAACGCCCGCCGCCAAAAGGATCGGCATAGGCGGCTATCTGGTCTTCGCCGAAAACCAGGCAGCGACGTTCGCGGTCCTCAAGGTCAAGCCGCTCGACAGTTTCAACGATTTCGGCCGATGTCCTGCCTTCAAGGGCCTGACCGTTCAGACCCAACAGGCGGACATAGGCCTCGTTGGCCGCAACATAGGCAAGCTCGCTGTTCTTGACATAGGCAGCATGATCAAGTTTGCCGATCCTTTCGCGGATCATGTCAATTATCGAATGCTTTTCGCTGGCCAATTGCCCTACCCGCTTGAGTGATGGAGTTCGCCCCTCGTCCCGTCTAGCATCCTTTCCATAAAGAATTGGTTAACCATAAAATTTCAGTTCACAGCACCGCTGATCCTACCGCGGGATTGCCCCGTCGCCAGCCAATTTCCAAACCGGTTGGAAGGCCGGTCGCGTCGATATTCGCCCAGCGACTTCCGCTTGCTTGCCGACGCCATGCTTTGCCGTTTCCGTGTCGCATTTGGCGGCAGCATTTTGACACGCCAAATGGCAATGTCGGACCAGTCACATGGAGTCATGAAAATGAGCGAAATCACCGGCATGCCGTCGATGCCAGAGGCTGAAACCGTCATGCCGGTAGAGCGTCGCCGCCGCGAAGGCGGCCGGGGCGGCGACCGGACACGCAAGGCAAGCTCCACCTCCTATCTCAATCTCGTCAACAACCGTCCGAAAGTCGAAATCCTGTCGGAGGATGCGCTGGAAGCCGTCCACAATGCTTCGCTGACCGTGCTTGAGGAAATCGGCATGGACATCATATTGCCGGAGGCGCGCGAGCGCATGAAGGCGGCAGGCGCAGAGGTGACGCCGGGCAGCGAACGGGTCCGCTTCGACCGCAACCTGATCATGGAAATGATCGCCTCGGTGCCGTCCCAATTCACCCTTCATGCCAGAAATCCAAAGCGCAATGTCGAAATCGGCGGCAACAACCTGGTTTTCGCGCAGATTGCCAGCGCCCCCTTTGTCACGGACCGTGATGGCGGCCGCCGGGCTGGCAACCAGGCCGATTTCCGCAAACTGGTCATGCTTGCCCAATCCTATGATATCATTCACCTGACCGGTGGTTATCCCGTCGAGCCGGTCGATATCCATGCATCCGTGCGCCACCTTGATTGCCTGTCGGACATGGTCAAGCTGACCGACAAGGCTTTTCACGCCTATTCGCTCGGCCAGCAACGCAATATCGATGCAATAGAAATAGCCCGGATCGGACGCGGCATCTCGATGGAGCAATTGGAGCGCGAGCCTTCGCTGTTCACCATCATCAATTCGTCCTCGCCCCTGCGCCTTGATGCGCCGATGTTGCAGGGCATTATTGAAATGTCGTCGAAAAACCAGGTCGTCGTGCTGACGCCGTTCACGCTGGCGGGCGCCATGGCGCCGGTCACGGTCGCCGGCGCGGTTGTCCAGCAGAATGCCGAAGCGCTTTGCGGAATTGCCTTTACCCAAATGGTCCGCAAGGGTGCGCCGGCCATGTATGGCGGCTTCACTTCCAATGTCGACATGAAGACCGGCGCGCCGGCTTTCGGCACGCCGGAATATATGAAAGCGGTACTGGCCGGCGGCCAGCTTGCGCGCCGCTATGGCTTTGCCTACCGGACTTCGAACGTCAACGCCGCCAATACGCTGGATGCGCAGTCGGCCTATGAATCGGCGATGTCGCTCTGGGCGCTGGTGGAAGGCGGCGGAAATTTCATCATGCATTCGGCAGGCTGGCTGGAAGGCGGACTGTCTGCTTCCTTTGAAAAGTTCATCATGGATGTCGACATGCTGCAGATGGTGGCCGAATATCTCAAGCCGCTGGATGTATCAGAAGACGCCCTCGGTCTGGACGCCATTCGCGATGTCGGCCCGGGAGGCCATTATTTCGGCACGCCGCATACGTTGGCCCGCTACGAAAATGCCTTTTACTCACCGATCCTGTCGGATTGGCGCAACCATGAAACATGGACGGACGCTGGCAGACCGACAACTTTCGATCACGCCAACCGGGTCTATCAGCAGGTGCTGGCCGCCTATGTCGCGCCGCCGCTCGATCCGGCCATCGAAGAAGAACTCGACAGTTTTGTCGCCCGGCGCAAGGCCGAAGGCGGCGTGCCGACGGATTTCTGACAAATGTGACAAGCCCGGAAACCGATATTTCCGGGCTTGGGGCGAATATGCGTTGGAGGGGGGGGGCGGACAACGCATTCGCGGGGGATCAGTTCGGTCTCTTTCGTCCGGTGAACATGGATCGGACCAGATTCTCCTTGTGCTCGATGCTGGCAAAAACCACACCGGCGATATGAAGCATGATCAGGCCGATGGTCACATCGACGCTCAACGAATGCAGGTCCGAAACCCATTCGATGCCCCAATAGGCATCGGTTGTCATCATGAAGCCGGTCGTCGAAATGACGGCGACCATGACCAGCAAGGCAATGACCATCACGCCGCCGGCCGGGTTGTGGCCAATATAGCGCCTGGCCCGCATCAACATCGTGTCGCCGACAAACTTCGCAACCGTTGCCGGTGAATAGACAAAGTCTGAAAAGCGCGCGTGGCGCGAACCGATCAACCCCCAGATGACCCGGAAAAAGATCAGTGCGGCGACGGCATAGCCCGCGTTGATATGGGCGCTGCCCCATTCTTCCGCCGACAGGTAGCAGAAGGCGAACAAGGCGACCAGCGACCAGTGAAACAGGCGGACCATCGGGTCCCAGACCCGGACGGTGGCAGACGGCGTGGCGCCGCCCGCCTCGGAATGTTCGGCAGCATCAACCATCACTGACCACTTTCTCCGTTTTCATTGCCGACCATTTCACCGGTGGCGGGGTTGAACAAGCCTTCGATCTTGGCGCCCTTGCTGTCAATGGCGTAGACTTCAAAACAGCTGCCTTCCAGCTTGATGCGACGGATATCCATGCCCATGCTCTTGGCTTTTTCCTTGACGGCATCCTGGGTCATCCATTTGTCTTTTGCCGCGTCGGTGCAGCTGCGATTTTCTTCGGCCTGGGCGGCGCCGGCGGCAAGCGTGGAAAGAATGGCGGCGGCGATCATCAGTTTCTTCATGGCTCGGTATCCTTTGTTGCCGGTTGGCCGGAATGGCTCAAACCTTTGACTGCACCATAGCCATCGGCAACTGACGATTGGCTGACAGCAAATGTAAGCTTGCTGTAAGCTTGGGGACGCTATGGTGAGGGCATGATGAACAAACGCGTCAAATTCGGCCGCTGGCCCCTGATTGCAACGGCACTGCTGATGAGCGCCGGCGTGACGCTGGGCGAAGATAATGAAGGCTCCGCCTCTTCCGGTCACGACAGCGTGAACACGCCGTCCTCCAACGGGTCGGACGCCTCCCTGAATGACACTGACGGCTATGACGCCGTTTTGAAATCCGTCCAGGACGGATCCATCCTGCCGCTTTACAAGATCCGCGATATCATCACCAAACGGCTTGGCGGCGACATTGTCGGCGTCCATATCCACGCCGAAGACGGCAAAACGATTTACGAGCTTAAAATCCTGAAGGACGATGGCCGTCTGGTAGAGGCGGATGTCAACGCCGCCGATGGCGAAATCCTGGAAATCGAGAACGAATAATGCGCATTTTGCTCGTTGAAGACGATCCGCTGATCAGCCGCGATGTGGTCGCCTATCTGACCCGTTCCGGCTACCTCGTCCAGCATGAACGGACCGGCGAAGGCGGATGGCATGCCGGCGACACCGAAGATTTCGCCGCCGTCATTCTCGATCTGGGCCTGCCTGATGTCGACGGCCTGACCGTCCTCAAGCGCTGGCGAAAGGCGGGCCGCGAATTGCCGGTCATCATCCTGACGGCGCGCGGAAACTGGGAGGAGCGGGTGGAGGGCATTGATACCGGCGCGGACGATTATCTTGCCAAGCCCTTTCGGATG
This sequence comes from Rhizobiaceae bacterium, assembly GCA_041742335.1. GTDB lineage: Bacteria > Pseudomonadota > Alphaproteobacteria > Rhizobiales > Rhizobiaceae > Rhizobium_E. The sequence continues at coordinate 3,234 of JBGSIT010000100.1, read as the reverse complement.
CAGGAGCTGACGGCGCGCCTGCGCGCCATTATCCGGCGCTCGGCCGGCCAGTCCAATCCGGTGATGAGCAGCGGCCCGGTCTGCATTGACACGCGGACCCGAAACGTCACGGTCGACGGTCTTCCGGTTGACCTTACTCCGCTTGAATATCGATGCGTCGCCACGCTGATGATCAGCCGCCATCGCGCCGTCAGCCAGCTTGAATTGACCGAGCAGCTTTATGCGCAGGATCAGGAGCGTGAAAGCAATTCGGTGGAAGTGCTGATTGCACGGTTGCGCCGCAAGCTCGGCAAGGAGGCGATATTGACCCGCCGCGGATTTGGCTACCAGATCGCGTCGGAAGAAAATTGATGCTGTCAATCCGCTCCCGCTTCATCATCGTCTCCCTGGTCAGCGTGACGCTGGCGCTGTCGCTGGCGGCCTGGTTCTTCATCGGCCTGTTTACCGCCAATCTTGAAAGGCGGATTGACGCCGAACTCACCGGCCATCTCAACCTGCTTGCGGGCACGCTGGAATTTTCGGCCGACGGAACGCTCAAGAAACCGGACGGGCCCCGCGACAACCGCTTTTTCCAGGCCTATGGCGGGCTCTATTGGCAGATTTTCGACCCCGTCAAGCAGACCGAACTGCGCTCGGCCTCGCTGTTTGACTACGCGCTGCCGCTGCCGGCAGACAGCCACGACGCCGGATCAGTCCATCGGTATCGGCTGAAGGGGCCGGAAGGCACCGATGTGATTGTTCAGGAACGCCAGTTGATCATTGCCGCGCCGGATGGTTCGCGGGAAATCCGGATCGCGGTCGCCATCGACGCTGCAGCGCTTGACAACGCCGCCAGCGAATTTGCATTGGCCATCCTCCCCTATCTTGGGGCCCTGGCGCTGTTTCTGGTGGCCATGTCGGTATTGCAGCTGTCCTTTGGCCTGCGACCGCTGACGACCATTGCCCGCGATCTCAACGAAGTGCGCGAAAGGCGGGCAAGCAGCCTGCCGGGTCCCTACCCCAAGGAACTGCAGTGCCTTGTCGGCCAGATGAACCAGCTTCTGGAGACACAGCACAAGGCAATGGACAAGGCGCGCTCGCGGGCATCCGATCTCGCCCATGGGCTGAAAACGCCGTTGACGGTGATTTCCAACAATGCGCTGCGACTTGAAGAAAAGGGGGAAACTGAAATAGCGGGAGAACTCAACATGCTGTCGGAGGCGATGCTGTCGCATGTCAACCACGAGCTTGCCCGCTCCCGCATTGCCCAAACGCCTGACCAGCGGCGGTCCGACGCCGAGCCTGCAAAAATCGCTGCGGAAATCATTCGCACTTTGAAACGCACCGAACACGGCGAAGGGCTCGTCTGGAGCGCCGCCATTCCGGACAATCTCAGCCTGCCGATTGATCCGCACGACCTGCGCGAACTGATCGGCAACTTGCTCGAAAATGCCGCTAAATGGGCGCGGAGCACGGTCAGTGTGGCTGCCATCAAAACCGGGTCGGACTGGTTGATGTCGATCGAAGACGATGGACCTGGGGTCGAGGAGGCCCGGTTGGCGGATCTGACCAAGCGCGGATTGCGGCTGGATTATCAAAAACCCGGTACCGGCCTGGGCCTTGCCATCGTCAACGAGATCGCCACGGTCTATGGCCTCACGCTGACATTCGAGAACCGCACCCAGGGCGGACTCCGGGTCAGCGTGTTGTTTGCAACCGACAATGGCTGAGGGCCGCATTTCGCCAACCACTGCCTTGCGCGCATGGCAGCCCTGCGGCCGGATTTTCCAATATTGTCTTGACTTTGCACCGAAAATGCCCCAAATGCCCCTCAGCTTTCCCCTTCTGGTCGCCGCGTGAGCAGGCCAATGCGCAGTCAAACTCGCACAACAAGGCAAAGCGCGGTGATGAATGTCGTTCAACTGAACTGACGCCGACGCCGGGAAGCATTTCACTTAACCCACAAGTTCCCAAATCACGCGGGGTTCTTGAGCCAGACGCACCGGAAAGCCAAAGCGCTTGTCCGGGCAATGCGCTTGGCCCCCGAAAGGTACTATACTTTGACTGATTTTCAATCGCTCGGCCTCTCTGAGCATCTTCTTGCAGCCCTTTCCCTGAATGGCTACGCGACCCCTACCCCGATCCAGGTCCAGGCAATTCCGCAATTGCTGGCCGGCCGCGACATGATCGGCCTGGCCCAGACCGGCACCGGCAAGACAGCCGCTTTCGGACTGCCGCTGATCGACAAGCTCATCGCTGACGGCAAGCGCCCTGAACCCAAGGCAGCGCGCGCCCTCATCCTTGCGCCAACCCGCGAACTGGTCAACCAGATCGCCGTCAACCTCAAATTCTTCGTCAAGAAGACACCGCTGAAGATCGCCATCGTTGTTGGCGGCGCTTCGATCAACAAGCAGATGCAGGAAGTCGGCCGCGGCGTCGATATTCTGGTGGCCACGCCCGGTCGCCTGCTCGACCTCGTCAATCGCCGCTCGCTGACGCTGACGGCCACCCGCTTTCTCGTCCTTGACGAAGCCGACCAGATGCTTGATCTGGGCTTCATCAACGACCTCAGAAAAATCGTCAAGATGGTGCCGCAGCGCCGCCAGACAATGCTGTTTTCGGCCACCATGCCCAAGTCGATTTCCGATTTGGCTGCTACCTACCTGACCGATCCGGTGCAGGTGTCGGTGACCGTTTCGGGCAAGGCTGCCGACAAGATCGAGCAATTCGTGCATTTCGTCACCGGCAAGGACCAGAAGACGGTTCTGCTCAAGCAGATGCTGACAGCCAATCCGGAAGGCCGGGCGCTGGTGTTCAACCGCACCAAGCATGGCGCGGAAAAGCTGATGAAGCATCTTGAGCATTGCGGCTATTCGGTCACATCGATCCACGGCAACAAGAGCCAGGGCCAACGGGACCGCGCCTTGAAGTCATTCCGTGACGGCGAAGTCAAGATCCTGGTGGCCACCGACGTGGCTGCCCGCGGCATTGACGTGCCTGGCGTCTCGCATGTCTACAATTATGATCTGCCGCAAGTTGCTGAAGCCTATGTGCACCGTATCGGGCGTACAGCCCGCGCCGGCCGCGAAGGCATAGCGGTGGCTTTTTGCGCACCCGACGAAACCAAGCTGCTGAGCGACATTGAGCGCCTGACCGGCGTTGAGATCACCGTATCCAGCGGCACCCGCCCTGAAGGCATGCGCCGCCCCGAACGCGCCCAGCGCAATGCTGGTCCGCGCCGTGAGGGCAATGGTC
>JBGSIT010000099.1:0-9645 GCA_041742335.1 Rhizobiaceae bacterium | reverse complement strand
GACTCCAAGCGAATTTGCCGACACCTTCGCAACGCGCCGGGCTTTGGCGCTGCGCAATGTGGATAACTCCGCACCAAAGCCCGTCACATCAAACGCCGGAAACGAACTCAAAACTGGATAAAACTTGGGGGCAAGGTCAACTGCGGCAGATTAACACCCGCCGTGTCTTCCGACCCTTCCAGCATCTGCCCACACGTTACGGACAGACACTGAAAGCGCTGGCTCCCGCCCCGACACAACGTCTCGTGCCGACTCCAAGACGGGAACATGGGTGCATTGTCGCATGTGATTCGGGGGCGCGGAAAAACGGGGGTGGAAATTTTTTTATTTTTATTTTTTCCCGAGTTCGTTTTGCGACGATGCGCGCCGTACTATCTTCTCCGCTTGGGAGAAGGTGCCCGAAGGGCGGATGAGGGGTCCTAACCGAGCAACAAAAGCAGACTTCCGGCTATTGCCGACGCCTTCAACCCCCCTCTGTCGGCTTTGCCGACATCTCCCCCTCAAGGGTGGAGAGTGTTCTTTTCCGCTTTGCGACCAACGATATTGCTCTTCATCCTCCTTCCCGCATCGCCCGGCTAGAAAGGATCCATCCTGTTTTCGGCCAGGAACTGCGCCTCCTCCAAGGTGGTCTGCCGCACCAGAATGGCGTTGCGATGCGGAAAGCGGCCGAACCGTTTGATGATGTCGAGGTATTTGGCCGTCTGGATGCGGCCCGCCTCGTAGAAGCGGTTTTGCGCAGGTGCGAAAGGGGCGACATCTTCGAAATAGTGCTGCAGGGCGGCCTCCTGATCAGCAAGGTGCTCGCTGTGACCAAGGCAAATCGTCATGAAAGCGCGCTCGATCAGTTTGAAGCGCTGCATGCCGCCGGCGGTTGCGGCCTTGACCACGGCGCGCGCCTTCTCATCGAAGGCGTAGCTTTGCTGCCGGCCGCGAAAAATGTTGCGGGGAAACTGGTCGAGAAGAACCACCAGGCCTGCCTGCTGCGACGGGCTCAGCGCGGCAATGTCGAAGGCGGCATTTTCCGCCTCGCCAAGGGCGGCCGCGAAGCGCTCGGCAATCTCGCCATCCCGGGCGCCGCCAAACCAGAGGGAAAGGCGATCATCGTTGAAGGAATCGAAACCGGACATCGGTCCGAACCAAAACAGATGCACCTCGTCGAAGATTGTCGGCTGCATCGCACTCCCTGGCGGCGTTCATATGGTGATCATTTAACGTCGGCCCGGCCCGGCATGCAAGAAGCGATGTGGTCGGCTGCTCTCGTATTGCATGACTGCAGGCTGTCTATGTCTATCCTCCGGTCTCGTCCTCAAAGCGGCTTGAGGCGTCACGGTCGCGCTCGTAGCGTCGGGTGAGCGGAAACGGCGGCAACCAGGATTCGCGACGGATAATCCAGTTTTCATAGGTCGGCATCAATTGGTCAGGCGCATCCAGCGAACCCAGATTCACTTCGACCTCGTCTGCGCTGCGCCCGAAAACGGTAGAACCGCAATGGGGACAGAAATGCCGCCCGGCAAAATTGCGCGTCTCGCCATCAATCGTCACGGCATCCTGAGGAAAGATCGCAGACGCATGAAACAGCGCCCCATGATGCTTGCGGCAATCAAGACAATGACAAAGCCCCACCCGGTAAGGACGCCCCGTCGCCACAATCCGCACCTTGCCGCACAGGCAACCACCGGTGAACCGTTCCATGCTGCTTCTCCTGTGAAAGTGACCCGGTGGAATATTTTACAATGACTGGCGCGGTTGTTGCAATTGGCTGCTGTGGGTGGTGGCGAATAATGCCAAGTGCCGCCACGCCGACAAACCCGCTTGAGTGATGCGCCCGCCTCAACTAGGCTTGGCCTCTGCAAACGGGAAATCTTGACATGACCGAGCCATTTCTGGGCAGCGACGAGTTGCTCGATATCATCAGGGACCGTGGCCGCAATGGACGGTCGATTACCGCCATTGCCGGTCCGCCCGGCGCGGGCAAGTCGACATTGGCCGAATTCATCGTTGAGTCGCTGAACGAGCAGGACCCCGGCAGCGCCGCCGTTTTGCCGATGGACGGCTATCATTTTGACGACTTGGTGCTGGTGGCGCGCGGCCTTCGTGCGCGCAAGGGGGCGCCCGAAACTTTCGACGTGGCGGGATTTGCCCATATGCTCCGGCGTCTGAAGGACAATAGCGAGCCCGAAATCGCCGTTCCGGTGTTTGACCGGACAATCGAGATCGCCCGGGCCGGCGCAAGGATGATCGACGCCAGTGTTCGCCATATCATCGTCGAGGGCAATTACGTGCTCTTGGGCGAAGAGCCCTGGTCGGGGCTGGCGGCCTTGTTCGACACGACGGTGATGATTGAGGTGGCCGAGGCGGAACTGCGCCGCAGGCTGGAGGCGCGCTGGGCGCATCTGTCAGGCGAAGACAAGGCCTTCAAGCTTGACGGCAACGACCTGCCCAATGGAAGGCGGGTCAGGGAGAACAGCATCGGCGCGGAATTCGTGATCCGCGAGGATTGAAGCCAGTCTGGACGCGCTGATATTAACCGCATGTCAGCCTTGGAATTGACATTCGCCGACGAGCGGCTAAATCACTGGGTCTGCATCAAAAAGGCCACATTCGGCAGTCCGCGCCCATCTAAGGCCATGATTTGCCTTTAGCGCCAGCATCTTCGCATTGAATTGGCCTCAAACGACCCGATACATTGGCTTCCGGCCCCCGGAACCTGACAGGAGCAACAGAATTGAACACCCAAAAACGCAAAGTCGCCCTCGTAACCGGCATCACCGGACAGGACGGTGCCTATCTGGCCGAGCTTCTGCTTGAAAAGGGTTATATCGTTCACGGTGTCAAGCGCCGCTCCTCTTCATTCAACACCGGCCGCATCGAACATATCTACCAGGACCCGCACGAGCAGAACCAGCGCTTCATTTTGCACTATGGCGACATGACGGATTCCACCAACCTGATCCGCATCGTCCAGGAATGCCAGCCCGACGAGATCTACAATCTCGCCGCCCAAAGCCATGTCCAGGTCTCTTTCGAGACGCCTGAATATACCGCCAACGCCGATGGCATCGGCACGTTGCGCCTGCTGGAGGCCATCCGCATTCTCAAGCTGGAAAACAAGACCCGCTTTTACCAGGCCTCGACGTCCGAGCTGTACGGCCTGGTTCAGGAAGTGCCGCAAAGCGAGACGACGCCGTTTTACCCGCGCAGTCCCTATGCGGCTGCCAAGCTTTATTCCTACTGGATTGTCGTGAATTATCGCGAGGCCTATGGGCTGCATGCGTCGAACGGCATCCTGTTCAACCATGAAAGCCCGCTGCGCGGCGAAACTTTCGTTACTCGCAAGATCACCAGGGCGGCGGCCGCCATCAAGCTGGGCAAGCAGGAAAAGCTCTATCTCGGCAATCTCGACGCCAAGCGCGACTGGGGTCACGCCAAGGAATATGTGCGCGGCATGTGGCTGATGCTGCAGCAGGACAAGCCGGATGATTATGTTCTGGCCACCGGGGAGACCACCGAAGTGCGCAAATTCGTCGAATGGTCATTTGCCGATATCGGTATCGAGCTTGAATGGCGCGGCGCGGGCATTGCCGAAAAGGGCTATGACAAGGCCGACGGCAAATGCATCGTCGAAGTCGATCCGCGTTATTTCCGCCCCACCGAGGTCGACCTTTTGATCGGCGACCCGTCAAAGGCTCATCGCGTTCTCGGCTGGAAGCACGACACATCGGTGCGCGAACTGGCGCGCGAAATGGTGCTGGAAGACTTGAAAGTGATGCAGACGGCCACCGTCATGAAGGGGGCTTGAACCCATGTATGATCTCGCAGGCAAGAAGGTCTTTGTCGCCGGCAATCGCGGCATGGTCGGCTCGGCGATTGTCCGCAGGCTTTCGAGCGAAAACTGCGAGATTGTCGCGCCGGCGCGCGGCGAGGTTGATTTCCGCGAGCAGGCGGCGACGCGCGACTGGATCCTGCGCGAAAAGCCGCAGGCCGTGTTCCTGGCCGCCGCCAAGGTCGGCGGCATCATGGCCAATGACCTCTATCCGGCGGATTTTCTCTATGACAACCTGATGATCGAAGCCAATATCATCCATGCCGCCCATCAGGCCGGCGTGGAAAAATTGCTGTTTCTCGGCTCGTCCTGCATCTATCCGAAATTCGCAGCCCAACCGATCACCGAGGACAGCCTGCTGACCGGTTCGCTGGAGCCCACCAATGAGTGGTACGCCATCGACAAGATCGCCGGCATCAAGCTGGCCCAGGCCTATCGCAAGCAGCACAATGATGATTTCATCTCGGCCATGCCGACCAATCTCTACGGGCCGGGCGACAATTTCGATCTCGCATCCTCCCATGTCATGCCGGCCCTCATCCGCAAGGCGCATGAGGCAAAGCTGAATGGCGAAGCTGAAATCGTGGTATGGGGCACGGGCACGCCGCGCCGCGAATTCCTGCATGTCGATGATTGCGCCGATGCCTGCGTGCATCTGATGAAGACCTATTCGGCCGACACCCATGTCAATGTCGGCTCCGGCGAAGATGTCACCATTCTCGAATTGACCGAAATGGTCTGCGCCGCCGTCGGCTATCATGGCCGCATCGTCCATGACCTCGGCAAGCCTGACGGCACGCCGCGCAAGCTGATGAGCGCCGACAAGCTCCGCGCCATGGGCTGGCGGCCCGGCATTGCGCTGTCACAGGGCATTGCCCATGCCTATCGCTGGTTTCTCGACCATCAAGGCGCGTTGCGCGGCGCGGCCTGACGACCTTTTCATTCCTGATTTATAGCTTCTTTGAGGGCTGCGTTAATATTGTCATTAAAATATCAAGCAAAAACTTTCACATTGAAGTAATAGTCTAGCAACGACGATAAATTAGACACAAGGACGTACAGCTGCATGAAACTTGTAATGATTGGTTCAGGTTATGTTGGCCTGGTTTCGGGGGCTTGCTTTGCCGATTTCGGCCATGAAGTCATTTGCGTGGACAAGCAGGCCGACAAGATCGCCAGTTTGAAAAACGGCGTCATTCCCATTTATGAACCCGGTCTCGATGGCCTTGTCGCCGACAATGTGAAAACCGGACGGCTGACATTTTCCACCGACCTGCCGGGATCGGTCGCAGGCGCGGACGCGGTTTTCATCGCCGTGGGCACGCCGTCGCGCCGCGGCGACGGCCATGCCGATCTGGGCTATGTCCATCAGGCCGCCCGCGAGATTGCCGCTGCCGTCGACAGATTCACGGTCGTCGTGACCAAGTCGACAGTTCCTGTCGGCACCGGCGACGAGGTTGAAGCCATCATCCGCGAAGTCAATCCCGAGGCCGACATCGAAGTTGTTTCCAATCCCGAATTTCTCCGGGAAGGCGCTGCCATCTCCGATTTCAAGCGGCCCGACCGCGTCGTCATCGGCACGTCGGATCCGCGCGCCATGGAAGTCATGCGCAATATCTACCGTCCGCTGTCGCTGAATGAAGCGCCGCTGATGTTTTGCGAGCGCCGCACTTCGGAACTGATCAAATATGCAGGCAACGCCTTTCTGGCAATGAAGATCACCTATATCAACGAGATCGCCGATCTGTGCGAAAAGGTCGGCGCCGACGTGCAGAAGGTGGCGCGCGGCATCGGACTGGACAAGCGGATCGGAGCCAAGTTCCTGCATGCGGGTCCCGGTTATGGCGGTTCGTGCTTTCCCAAGGATACGCTGGCGCTGGTCAAGACGGCGCAGCAATTCGGCAGTCCGATGAAACTGGTGGAGACGACCGTCGCCATCAATGAAGCCCGCAAGACCAATATCGCCGGCAAGGTTGTCGAAGCCTGCGGCGGCAGCGTCAAGGGCAAGAAAATTGCCATATTGGGCCTGACCTTCAAGCCCAATACCGATGACATGCGCGATGCGCCGTCGCTGGCCATCATCGCAGCGCTGCAGGCCCAGGGCGCCATCGTCCACGCCCATGATCCGCAGGGCATGCAGGCTGCCGCGTCGCTGCTTGAAGGCGTGAGTTTCGGCGACAACAGCTATGATATTGCCGAAGGCGCCGAGGCCATCGTGCTGGTTACGGAATGGGACGCATTCCGGGCCATTGATTTTGAGCGTCTGAAGACCATCATGAAGCAACCGGTCATGGTGGATTTGAGAAATGTCTATCCTCCCGAAGAAGTCACCCGACACGGCTTTGCCTATGTTTCGGTCGGACGAAATTCGGGAGAATTGTGACCATGCGCTATCTGATTACCGGAACCGCGGGCTTCATCGGCTTTCACCTGGCGCGCCGCCTTTTGGCCGACGGCCATCATGTCACCGGTTTTGACGGCATGACGCCCTATTACAATCTTGCCCTGAAGGAGGCCCGCAACGCCGCCCTCAGGCAATATCCGCAATTCAGTTTCCATGAGGGAATGCTGGAGGATCGCGCAGCGCTTGAAGCGGCGGGCGATGCCTGCAAGCCGGATGTCATCATCCATCTCGCGGCCCAGGCCGGCGTGCGCTATTCGCTGGAAAATCCAAAGGCCTATCTCGACAGCAATCTCATCGGCACCTGGAATGTGCTGGAATTGGCGAAGTCCGCCAAGGTGTCGCACCTGCTGCTGGCTTCGACATCGTCGGTCTACGGCGCCAATCAATCCATACCGTTTGGCGAAAACGACAAGGCCGATGAACCCCTGACTTTTTACGCAGCCACCAAGAAGGCGACTGAAGTGATGGGCCATTCTTATTCCCATCTTTACAAGATCCCGACCACGGCGTTCCGCTTCTTTACGGTCTATGGTCCATGGGGCCGACCGGACATGGCGCTGTTCAAATTTACGAGAGGCATCATCGAAGGTGATGAAATCGAGATCTACGGCGAAGGCAAGATGCGCCGCGATTTCACTTATATCGATGATCTGGTCGAGTCGGTGGTCCGTCTTTGCGCCCTGCCGCCTTCGGAGGAAAACCGTGTTGTCCGACCGGATGTTGTCGATACGCTTTCCGCCCAGGGACCGTTCAGGATCGTCAACATTGCCGGCGGCCAGCCCATCGGCCTGCTGGATTTTGTCGAGACCATTGAAAAGGTCATCGGCCGGCCGGCGCGGCGCAAATATCTGCCCATGCAGAAAGGCGATGTGCCGCAAACCTATGCAAGCGCCGGCCTTCTGCAGGCGCTCACCGGATATTTGCCGGCGACCGACCTGAAAACCGGCGTGACGGCTTTCGTCGATTGGTATCTTTCAGCCGACGACCGACTGAAAATCATCTGATTTCAGCGGCATGTTCTTTCCGGATTGATAGACCTGACGCCCTAATTGCTCTAACAATCGGGTCAAGGAAAACAGCGTACCGGGGGATGGCCGCCATGAAAGATGCTCCGCGCTATGCGGCAAGGTTGAATGCGTTCAAGATCGGCGCTGACAAATACTGGCCGGGCAAGAATCGCATCACGACGATTGATCTGCTTGAACGCGCCGCCAGCGTCGAAGGGCTGAACGCGGCCGACCTGAATTATCCCGATCATTTCCAGGAATTGGCTCCCAAGGAACTGAAGGCCCGGATGGATGATATGGGCGTGGCGCTGAACGGCCTTGCCATGCGCTATTATACCGACCCCGGCTTCAAGCTCGGCGCCTTCACCCATCCCGATGCAAAGGTCCGCCGGGCGGCCATCGACATTACCAAGAAAGGTCTTGATGCGCTGGCTGAAATGGGCGGCAGCCTGATGACCCTCTGGCTGGGGCAGGACGGTTTTGATTATTCGTTCCAGGGCGACTACAAGAAGATGTGGGATGATACGATATCCGCCTTCATCGAAGTGGCGGACCATGATCCCGGCCTCGATATCGCCATCGAATACAAGCCCAATGAGCCGCGATCCTATTCGCTGATGCCTGATGTGGCCACCACGCTGCTGGCGCTCAAGGAGGCGGATCGCAAGAACAGCGGCGTGACGCTGGATTTCGCCCATGTGCTGTTTGCCGATGAAATGCCGGCCCATTCCGCCGCCCTCGTCGCCCGCCACTCCCGCCTTCTCGGCGTCCATCTCAACGATGGCTATGGCAAGCGTGACGACGGTCTGATGGTGGGAACGGTGCATCCGGTCCAGACAGTCGAACTTTTGGTGGAATTGCTGCGCTCAGGTTACGACAGCACCATCTATTTCGACACGTTTCCCGATCTCTCCGGGCTTGATCCGGTGGCCGAGGCCACGACCAACATATTGGCCATGGAGCGGCTTTGGGCGGCGGCGCGACGGCTGAAGGACAATGGCGAACTGGCGGCCGCCATCGCTCGCCAGGACGCCCCGCTCAGCCAGCGCATCGTCATGGCCAATCTTTTGCGGGAGGCATAGAGGATGAGAGATGCCCTGTTGGTTGTCGGCTCCCTGCATTATGACATCATCGTTAATGCGCCGCATTTTCCGGCGCTGGACGAGACATTGCCGGGAAGCGCTGTCTCCTATGTTGCCGGCGGCAAGGGCGGCAACCAGGCAGTTTCGGCGGCGCGCCACGGTGCGCGCACCTATTTTGCCGGCAAGGTCAGCGATGATGACCCGGCCCGCATCCTGATTGACTATCTGCGGGCGTCCGGGGTCGATGTGACGGGCTTGCAGCGCGGCGAGGCGATGAAATCGGGCATGAGCGTCGCCATTGTCGATGACAGGGGCGATTATGGCGCTGTGATCGTTTCCGGCGCCAATCTGGACATCGATGCCGAGGCCGTTGCCATAGGCGATGATGTCGGGTTCCTGATCCTGCAAAATGAAATCCCCGAAGCGGTCAACATCGCGCTTGCCGAAAAGGCGCGGGCCTTGGGCATCAAGGTGATCTTGAATGCGGCGCCGGCTCGCGAGATGCCGCCGAGGCTGCTGGCGGCGACCAGCCTGCTGATCGTCAACAGGGTCGAAGCCGGAATGATCACCGGCATGCCGGTGCAATCCACCGAGGAGGCCAATGAGGCGGCGCGATTGCTGTCCCATCTTGTCGGCGAAGTGATTGTCACATTGGGATCGCAAGGCGTGCTGCATGCGGTGGCGGGCGGCAATCCGGTCTCTCAACCTGCTTTTCGCGCCCATCCGGTTTCCAGCCACGGCGCCGGCGACAGCTTTGTCGGCGCGCTGGCCGGCCAGTTGGCCGCCGGTTCGATGATGGATGCAGCCATCCATTACGCCCAGGCCGCCGCCGCCCTGCATGTTTCAACGCCGGTGGATCGCCGCCATCTGATCAGGCCGATGCAGGTGAGAAACCGGCTTGGCGAAGACTGAAGCCTCCATGCCGTTATTGCCGCCTCGCTTGCAATCTGTTCGATGCTAGAACCGTTTTGACCATCCCGTTTTTACCCGAAAGATGACTCCATGCATGAATTGCGCCAACGTTGCCGGGCCGGTGAAGTGCTGATTGGCACATTCAGCGCCATTCCCCATCCTGTCGCCGTCGAAGTTGCCGCCCAGGCAGGCCTGGATTTTGTCTGCATCGATTGGGAACATTCACAGATAGGGCGCGAGCGGATCGAAGACATGATCCGGGCCGCCGACGTCAATTCGGTTCCGGCCATGGTGCGGGTTCCCGGTCATGGCCCGGAAGCGATTGCCGCAGCCCTTGATGCAGGGGCGGCAGGCGTGCTTGTGCCGCGCGTCAACACTGTCGAGCAGGCGCTGGCCGCAGTGCAGGCGACACGCTAT
>JBGSIT010000098.1:0-22789 GCA_041742335.1 Rhizobiaceae bacterium | reverse complement strand
CCGGTTCTGCCTTGCGTCAAAGACAAAGACCGGAGCACCGGCCCTGCCTGGCCGGGGACGCTTTTCCCGGTGTAACCGATGGCAGGACGGAGACGATTCTAATCGCGGGTGGAGGGGCGCGGAAAAACGCGCGGACAATTCCTTCCTGCTTATATTCGCTGAAAAATTCCAGGCCGAGTCTGACGGTAGACAAAATATCTTTATCTATTTGTATTTATTTAATATTTTACCTGACATACGCCCGCGCGCCCAGTGATTCCTGCAATCGTTCCTGCGGAAAGCAACATTGCCGTTTGCCGCGCATTCGCAGCAAACAATTTATTTGCAGGCATGGAAATATTGGCACGGTTGATCAGTCGAACTTTACTGGTCGCTGCTTTTTGCGATCGACATGCAGGGTGAAGACATCGGGGCGGGAATAATGTCCGGCGGCGTCGAATTTGCGCCGGGAAGCCTTTGCCGCAGCAACATCGATGTCGGCGAACAGAAAGCCTTTCTCCTTGTGCATCGGTCCGGCAGCAACCCGGCCAAATGGCTTGTAGACCACCGCATCGCCAGAATTTATCCATTCATTGTCATCGGGGAACAGTTCGGCGCGATAAGGCAGATCGCCGGGAATGTCGGAAGCCTGCAAAGCGGTCGCGCAACCGATGACCCAGCAGCCGCCTTCGCGAGCAATATGCTGCATGGTGGCAAGCCAGGTGTCGCCATTGTCCCATGTGGGTGCCACATAGATGTCGATGTTCTGGGAATAGAGGGCGTAGCGCGCCAACGGCATGTAATTTTCCCAGCAAATCAGCGTTCCGACCCGGCCAACCGCCGTTTCAACCACGTTGAGGCCCGAGCCGTCTCCGAAGCCCCATACCATGCGTTCCGGATTGGTCGGCATCAGTTTGCGGTGATTGTTGGCAATTGCCCCATCGGCATCGATGATTGCGCAACTGTTGAACAGGGTGCTTCCGCTCACAGCTCCGTCAACTTCCTGATAGCCCATGACGACAACCATGCCATGTTCACGCGCCACCTGCTGCAACGGCGCCAGGCCGTCCCTGGACAGATCGACCGAATTGGCTTGGGAAAGGGCAAAGAGCGCATCGGTCTTGCCCATTGCGGCGCCAGGCGCCAGTCGCCAAACATATTCCGGATAGCCCGGAAGCCAGGTTTCCGGAAACACCACCATCTTGCAGCCTTCACGGCTGGCCTGGCCAATGAGATCGACCGCACGATCCATCGATCCGGCCAGGTTCATATAGACTGGCGGCTGTTGCACAACGGCGACCTTCATCGTTTTCTCCTTCACTGGTGACAGTTGGAATTCGATGGGCAGAATCGTGTCGACGCTTCAAATCACCCCATCTGGAAATTCGGGGTCGACTTGGAAATGGCGGTTTCTTCCTCGTCCATGTCTTCGGCGATTCCTTCAAACAGAGGGGTCGTCAGATAGCGTTCGCCGGTATCGGGCAACATGCACAGGATGACGCTGCCGGGTGCCGCTTTTTCTGCAATGCCGACGGCGACGGCGAAGGTCGAGCCGCCGGAAATCCCGGTGAACACACCTTCCTGCGCAGCCAGTTTCCGCGCCCAGGCGATACCGTCCGGACCGGCGACAGGGATCAGTTCGTCAAAATACTTTTTGTCGATGCTTTCCTGCAGCACAGCCGGAATGAAATCGGGAGTCCAGCCCTGGATCGGGTGCGGCTGGAAAGCCGGATGGCTGACTGCAGGTTCATTCTGGCTGCCGCGCTGCTGGGCGACGCCGCTGCCGACCAATTGTGCGTTGGAAGGCTCGCTGAGGATGATTTTTGTGTCCGGACGCTCCTTGCGCATGACCCGGCCGATGCCGGTCACGGTGCCGCCGGTGCCATAGCCGGTGACAATGTAATCAAGCCGTCCGCCGGCAAAATCATTGATGATTTCACGCGCTGTGGTGGCTTCATGAATTTCGGCATTGGCCGCAGTTTCAAATTGCCGCGCCAAAAACCAGCCGTTCTTTTCAGCCAGTTCCACAGCCTTCTGGTACATGCCCAGTCCCTTGGCGGCGCGCGGCGTCAGGACGACCTTGGCGCCGAGGATGCGCATCAGCCTGCGGCGTTCCACCGAAAAGCTGTCGGCCATGGTGACGACGAGGGGATAGCCTTTCTGGGCGCAAACCATCGCAAGGCCGATGCCGGTATTGCCGCTGGTCGCTTCCACCACCGTCTGTCCGGGCTTCAAAGTGCCATTGCGCTCTGCGGCCTCGATGATGTTGACCGCCAGGCGGTCCTTGACCGAGCCGCCGGGATTGAAGGCTTCGGCCTTGACGTAGATGGTGACATTCTTCGGGCCGAGATTGTTGATCCGGATCGCAGGCGTATCGCCGATTGTGTCAAGCACGCTGTCAAACAGCCGGCCGCGTCCCTTGGTCGCGCGAATACCTTTTCCGCTGGTCATGGCAACTCCCCGTTTTGATTGGTTCAAGCGCCTTCGAAGAAGACGGGTCTGAATGGCATAATTCGTCTTGTACCGGTTTTTGTCAAATCTGACGCCATTTCAATGCGGCTATGTCTCAGGACAAAAGGATGCAATGCGGCCGTTTGCCCGCTTCGCCGGGCGTGGCGGCGGAAATCATAGGACCGCAAGGCACTGCTGCTCGCGCTGTCTGGCGACCGGCTGTTTCCTTGATGAGCAAGGACGCCCATTCTGCAGGCGAGCGGAAACGGGCGACACTTGCGCAGGATCAATTCTTCATCTCGCAGGCTGGGCTAGAAGTGACGGCAAGACACTCGCACCGAAAGTCTGCCGGCCCATGTTCAAAGCTTTTGAAAAACCGACTCCCTTCCTGTTTTTTACCGGCAAAGGCGGTGTCGGCAAGACGTCGCTCAGTTGTGCGGCGGCCATTGCATTGGCGGATCGCGGATTGCGCATCCTGCTGGTCAGCACCGATCCGGCCTCCAATCTCGACGAAATGCTGGGGCTGACGCTGACCGACCGGGCAAGCCCGGTGCCGGGCGTGCCCAACCTGTCCGCGCTCAACATCGATCCTGATGCGGCGGCGGAGGAATACCGGGCGCGGGTGATCGAGCAGATGGGTCCAGCGGCAGGCGAGGAAGAAATATCGCTGGTTCGCGAGCAACTCTCCGGCTCTTGCACCACCGAAATCGCAGCCTTTGACGCTTTTGTCGAACTGCTAGCCGGCGACAGGACGGAATTTGACCATGTCATTTTCGATACCGCGCCGACCGGTCATACCTTGCGGCTTCTCAGCCTGCCCAAGGCCTGGACCGGCTTTCTGGAAAACAATGATCGCGGCGCATCCTGCCTCGGTCCGCATTCCGGGCTGAAGATGCAGGAGGGCCGTTTCAAGAGCGCCCTGCAAAGCCTCGGCGATCCCGAACGGACGACCATCATTCTGGTCACCCGTGCCGATCGCGGCGCGATCCGCGAGGCGGCGCGGACGTCGGTCGAACTCGATCGCCTCGGTTTATCCGGTCAAACGCTAGCAATCAACGGGCGGTTTCATGCGGGCGACCGCCAGGATGCTGTCGCCGTCGCGCTTGAAAAGGAACAGGATGACGCGCTGGCCGCAATGCCGGCGCATCTGGAAAAACTGCCGCGCATCGAAATCCCGCTGCTCGGCTTTGACATGGTAGGGCTGCAGGCCTTGCGGGCCATGTTCTCGCCGGCTGCACCGTCGGTGGCGTCCACCGATGACGTCGGGCATGAAGATCTCGACCTGCCGGCAATGACCGGCCTGGTCGATGAAATTGCCGCCGGCGAACGCGGCCTGATCATGGTAATGGGCAAGGGCGGCGTCGGCAAGACAACGGTCGCAGCGGCAATTGCGGTAGGACTGGCGCGTCGGGGACATGCGGTGCATCTGACCACGACCGATCCTGCGGCCCATGTCAGTTTTGTCGTTGACGGCGATTTGCCGCTTCTGACGGTCGACCGGATTGATCCCGCAGTGGAGACCAAGCGTTATGTGGCAAAAATCATGGACGGGCGCGGGCGGGACCTTGACGCGCAGGGAAAAGCATTGCTGCGCGAGGATCTGGCCTCGCCCTGCACCGAGGAAGTGGCCGTGTTTCATGCTTTTTCACGGGTGGTGGCTGAAGCGCGCAGCGCCTTTGTGGTCATTGACACGGCGCCGACCGGTCATACCCTGCTGTTGCTTGATGCGACCGGCGCCTATCACCGGCAAATGACCCAGCATCTCGTGCCCGACGCAAGGGGCCGGTTCATTACGCCGCTGATGCGCCTGCAGGATGCGGATTATACCAGGGTCATTCTTGTCACATTGCCTGAAACCACGCCGGTGTCTGAAGCCGGCGCCTTGCAGGACGATCTCAGGCGGGCCGGTATCGAGCCCTATGGCTGGGTCATCAATCGCAGCATGGCTGCGTCCGGAATACGCGACCCGTTGCTGGCGTCGCGACTGAAGGGCGAGATCAGGCAGATCGACCGGGTCAGGCACGGTCTTGCCAAGCGGGTCTATCTTCTCGGCTATCGATCCACGCCGCCGGTTGGCGTGGAGGAACTGTCCAGCCTGTCGTGACGCGCAATCAAGTCAGGGCTGGCGCTGTATGGCTTTGAACTGGGGCGGGCTCCGGTTCAACCGCCGGTGATGCCCTTTGTCAGGCTGCCTTCGGCCGGATAAAGCGGGATGAGGCAGGCCTGCAGCGCATGATAGAGATCGGCCTTGCCGGCAAAGACGGTATGGGCCACGGCAAGGTCGGCATCGAGTTCTTCGTGCCAGCCGCCCAAAGCGCGATCAATGAATTTTTGGGATATGACGCCCCAGATCATCCGGTAGCTTTCCTCGTGAAAGGCGCTCGGCCGGTGCTGGTTGAGAAAGGCCGCAGCCCCTGCGCCTTCGGCCATCGGCCACCACAGCTTGGCGGTATTGGCCGGTTCGTCGTTCCAGTCCAGCGTGTAGTAAAAACCGCCGCGCTCCTTGTCCCAGCCCAGTTCGACCGCCTGGCGGAACAGTTCGGCTGCTGCCCCCGGCATCCATTCATGGACATTGCCCGAAAGCGCCCAGAGTTGCAGGATGAGACGCGCCCATTCCAGCCAATGGCCGGGGGTTGTCCCCGACGGGCGGAACATTTCATTGCCGCGATAGTCCTTGTCGAGGTTCCAGGCCTCGTCGAAATGCTCGCCGACCCGGAAACCCGTGGCCCTTGCCTTGCGGTTGATGACGAGGTCGGCGATCCGGACCGCCTTATCGAGATAGTGCTTCTGGCCGGTGGCTTCAAAACCGGCCATCAGCGCCTCGGTCATGTGCATGTTGGAATTCTGGCCGCGATAGCCGGGAACCGGCGACCAATCGCCGGCGAATTCCTCGGCAATGGCGCCGTGCTGTTCTTCCCAGAAGCGCTCATTGATGATCGTGGTGACGTCTTCCAGCATCTTTTCGGCCAGCGGATGGCCGCAAAGCCGTGCGCTGGAGGCGGCCAGCAGTACGAAAGCGTGGCCGTAGCCCTGCTTGGTGGCATCGCGCGGCCCGTCATTGTTCACGGACCAGTAATAACCGCCCTTTTCGGCATCGCGGTGATTGTTCCAAAGATAGTTCATGCCGTGATCGACAAGGTCGGCCGCACCCGGCCTGCCCAGCAGATGGGCGATGGAAAAGCAATGCACCATCCGCGCCGTGGCGTAGATGCCGCGCACCGGATTGACGACATGTAGCGCGCGGCCGCTATCGTCGAACTCGAAAAATCCGCCGGCCGGATTGATCAGCCGGTTTTCGAAAAAATCGAACAGCTTGTTGGCTTCCGCCGTCAACCAGTCACAGTGATAGGCAAGCTCCATCCATCGGGCATTTTTCATAGTGCTCTCCAGTATTTTTCAGGCGATTTCGCCAAGGCGGGTTTCGGCCAGCCGTACCCAGTAGGAAATGCCGAGCGGTATGACGTCATCATTGAAGTCGTAATTGGCATTGTGAAGACCGGCGCTGTCGCCATTGCCGATGAAAATGAACGAACCCGGCCGGGCATTCAGCATGAAGGAGAAATCCTCGCCGCCCATGATCGGATTGGCGGCGGAATCAACGCTGGCCGGGCCGGAAATCTCGCTGGCGATGCGCACGGTGACATCGGTCTGCTCGTCATGGTTTACAGTCACCGGATAGCCGGTTCTGAATGTGATCTGCACTGTGCAGTCATGGGCGGAGGCCACTGCCGTGGTGATTTCCCGCAGTCTTTTTTCGGCCAGTTGACGCATTTCCGGCATCAATGTCCGCACGGTTCCGCCGAAGGTTGCATCATCGGGTATGACATTATAGGCGTCGCCGGCCTTCAGCGTGGTCACCGACACGACAACCGACTGCAGCGGATCGACATTGCGCGAGACGATCGATTGCAGGTTGGAAATGATCTGGACCGCCGTCAGGACAGGATCAATGGTGGTATGGGGCAATGCGGCATGACCGCCGCGACCGCGCACAATCACGGTGAATTCATCGGTCGAGGCCATGATCGGACCCTTGCGGGTGGCAAATTTGCCGACATCAAGGCCCGGCATGTTGTGCATGCCATAGACTTCGGAAATGCCGAAGCGTTCCATCATTCCGTCCTTGACCATGGCTTCGCCGCCGGCGCCGCCTTCTTCCGCAGGCTGGAAGATCACCGCGACCGAGCCCGCAAAATTGCGGGTTTCGGCCAGGTAGCGCGCAGCGCCCAGCAGCATGGCGGTATGGCCGTCATGGCCGCAGGCATGCATCTTGCCGTCCGTTGTCGACGCCCAGGGCTTGCCGGTGGTCTCCTTGATCGGCAGGGCGTCCATGTCGGCGCGCAGGCCGATGGTCGGGCCGCTGCCTTTTTCGCCATGGATGATGCCGACAACGCCGGTGCGTCCGATGCCGGTGACCACTTCATCGACGCCGCATTCGGCAAGCCGCTCGGCGACAAAGGCGGCTGTGGCGACGACATCGTACAAGATCTCCGGATTGGAGTGGATATGACGACGCCATTTTGTGACATCGTCATGCATTTCGCTGGCTCTGTTGAGGATTGGCATTGTCAGGAACCTGAATTCGTTTCGTTTTCAAGCCGATCCCGGAAGGGAAGAAAAAATGAACGATATGCCGAAATCAAGCCTGCCATTTTTCTGCTATATAGGATAAATAGCGATCATGTCACGCGCCATGTTGGGCGCAAACAGAGGTTTTTCCGTGCTGAACAATTTGAGGGGTTCCCCGATGGGCCTTAAATTCATTGCTGCCAGTCTGGCCTGTCTGGGCCTGTTTTCCGCCGGTTTGAACGAGGTCAGCGCCAATCCGCGCCTGCTGGTCGATGTCAAGACCGGGCGAATCATCGATCACCAGGATGCCTTCCAGAAATGGTATCCGGCCTCGCTGACCAAGCTGATGACCGCCTATACGGTGTTCAGGGCGATAAGGTCGGGACGCATCAAACTTGATACGCCGGTGGTCATGAGCAAGGCTTCCTCCGGCCAACCCGCCAGCAAGATGTATCTCAAGCCGGGCGACTGGATGACCCTGGACGACGCCTTGAAGATCATGCTGGTCAAGTCGGCCAATGACGTCGCCTATGCGATCGGCGAAAATGTCTCCGGCTCGATGCCCGCCTTTGTCAACGAGATGAATGCCGAAGCTGCCCGTATCGGCATGAGGTCGTCGCATTTCATCAATCCCAACGGTCTGCCCGGCAAGGGCCAGTACACGACGGCGCGCGATCTCGGTATGCTTGCCGTAACGATCAGGCGCGAATTTCCCGAATATGCGCATTATTTCTCGCTGGAGGGTTTTACCACCGGCAAGAAGCAATATGGCAACTACAATCTGCTGATCGGCCGCTTTAACGGCGCCGACGGCATGAAGACCGGCTTCATCTGCGCATCGGGCTTCAACCAGATTTCATCGGCGACGCGACGCGGCCGTTCGGTCATTTCGGTGGTTTTGGGCACCGACAGCCTGGCGGCGCGCGCAGACATGTCTGCCAATATGCTGGAAAAGGGCCTGTCGACTTCGGGCCTGGGTTCGGCAACCCTGCAGAGCCTGCAGCCTTATGGGCAGGGGCGTGAGCAGGTTGCCGACATCAGCAAGGAAATCTGCTCCAAGGCGGGCAAGAAGGTGCGCAGCGAATCCCGCGACGAAGTTGGCCGCCACAAGATGACTTCGCCCTATATTCATGAAAATGACGGTCAGATCAATGTCGAACTGGTGTCCATCATGCCGGCTGGCAAGGGCCAGAAAGGCGATTCGCCGACCGAGGATGTGGCGCTTGCCAGTGGCGATATCGACCTTGTCAATATTCCGATTCCGCTGCCGCGTCCGCTCAATTGAGCTCTGCCGTGAACAAGCCTCCGCCGCGCACGCCGGTTTCGATAATCACCGGTTTTCTCGGCGCGGGCAAATCAAGCTTTCTCAATCGCCTGCTCAAGGACCCGGGCATGGTCGATTGCGCCGTGATCATCAACGAATTCGGCGAGGTCGGCATCGACAACCTGCTGGTTGAATCATCCGGTGACGCCTTTGTTGAAATGTCGAATGGCTGTCTGTGCTGCACGGTGCGCGGAGAACTGATCGACACGCTCGCCAATCTCAAGGACATGGAGCAGACCGGACGTATCCGCCCGATGCGCCGCGTGGTCATCGAGACGACGGGGTTGGCCGACCCGGCGCCGGTTCTGCAATCGGTGATCGGCAATCCGGTGTTGGCCCAGAGTTTTGATGTCGACGGCGTGGTTACGCTGGTCGATGCGGTCAACGGGCTTTCAACACTTGAGCATCATACCGAAGCGCGCCGCCAGGCGGCAGTGGCCGATATTCTGGTCATGTCCAAGATCAGCCTTGCGGGCGATGGCGCTGTCGAAGCCTTGATCCGGGCCTTGCGGGGCCTCAATCCCAATGCCCGGATCATCGACGGCGAAAGTGCGGCAGGATCAGACTGGAAGCTGCTTGCAAATGGTCTTTACGATCCGCAGTCAAAGATTGCCGACGTTTCGCGCTGGCTCGCCGACGAGAGCGATCATGGCGACGACGGTCATGTCTGTGACGACCATTGCTCCGATGAACACCATCATCGCGATCATGATCACCACAGCCAATCCCACGGTCATGACAAGAACCGCCACGGCGAACAGATCCGGTCATTTTCCATCATCCATGACCGGCCGGTATCCGCAGCCGCGATTTCGATGTTCGTAGACCTTCTGCGCTCCGCCCATGGTGAAAAGCTGCTCAGGATGAAGGCGGTGGTTTGCACGGTCGAGGATCCGGAAAGGCCGTTGATCCTGCACGGCGTGCAATCCGTCTTTCATCCGCCGGAAAAGTTGCCCGCCTGGCCAGACCCGCAAGACCGCCGGACGCGGATGGTGCTGATTACCGACGGGCTTTCGGAAGAATTCGTGACCGACCTGTTCGACGCCTTGACCGGCACGCCGAAGATCGACCGCCCCGATCGCGCCGCGCTCGAGGATAATCCTTTGGCGATACCGGGCTGGAAGGCCTGAGTTTTAGAAAAATTTGATCACTGAATTGCACGGCCGGGATTAAATCCCATATCTAAGAGGTGGATGTATTTTAGAAAATCGTTTATGATTGGAATAGAGGGCGAAAGGAGGTTTGTGGTGGCGAGTGTTTTCGATGTGTCAGCCTATATCCTGAAAAAGCACGGACCTATGAGTGCGATGAAGCTCCAAAAGCTGGTGTATTATTCTCAAGCTTGGGCGGTGGTTTGGGATGAAAAACCGATATTCAGTGAAAAAATCAGAGCCTGGGCCAATGGTCCTGTAGTGACTGAACTTTTCGCTGAACACAAAGGTGAATTCTATGTCAAGGCTGAGCCCAGAGGCGACCACAAGGCGCTCACAAGGTTTGAAAAAGAGACAGTGGATGCAGTATTAAAGCATTACGGCGACAAAACCGCACATTGGCTCAGCGCGCTTTCTCACCGAGAGACTCCTTGGATAAGTGCCAGAGCGGGACTTTCTGATGGTGAGCGAGGAAATTCCGAAATAACAATTGGCAGTTTGGCCGATTACTATGGCAATATTTGATTAGGTCTCCGAGTGGCCAAAAAAAACAACAGACAAAAAATCGCAAAAAACATTGTAGTTCCAAGCGCAGAAAAAACACCGAAGTGGAAAGACCCTTTGGTAGGTGGAGATGAATTCCCTCTCGCATGGAGATTCAGCGGCTGCGATACAGCAGGCCCTTACAGTTGGCTCGGTATTGAGCCTCCTGAAAAATTCCGGGAAGTTATGCAGAAACTCCATGAGTTTGAGACGAAATCTTGGCAGGACATTATTGAGGGTGGTTCTCATCTGATCCAAACGCACAAATTGGAAAAACCCGCGCGTGACCGTCTCGCGGAGATTATGAAAGATGATCTTGATGAGTTGATGTCATTTCGGTTGTCAGGGGCTAACAGGGTTTGGTGCATACAAAGCGGACACATAATGCGGGTTCTATGGTGGGACCCAGACCATTCCGTTTATCCTGTGCACAGGGATCCCGAAGACAGGCGTAAGAAACGCAATCGCTGAAATTTTTCAAGACTACGCCAATTTGAACGCTGACGAAGCATTTTTGGAATTTACCCGCCCTTGCGGATCAAAAAACGGTGGCCGTTGGCCTCGGCGGCGCTTTCAATCAGGCCGTGGCCGTCCTGGTTGCAAAAATGCGGAATATCAATGACTGCCAGCGGATCGGTTGTCTGGACCAGCAGCATCGAACCTGCTGGCAGACTTGCCATTTTCTTGCGGGTGCGCAGCACGGGCAGCGGACATTTCAGGCCCCTGAGGTCAAGGCCGATAATTTTGCCGTCCGCCATTCCGGCCTTACCAGATCTTCCAGAAGGGTTTTTTCTTCAGGTTTTCCGCGCTTTCGGTCGCAGGTTCGCTGCGTTCCGGATTGGTCGCCGGAATTGGCGCCACTGCGGCGGTGGCCTTTGGTTCCGCCTTGGCTTCGGCTTCCGGCGGCTTGGCGATGGTGCCGATGGCTGCGGCCTGCTCGGCGGCAAGGCCTACGATTGCGGTGGATTGCGGCGCCGGCTTTGCATTGGGATCAACCAGCACATATTGGGTTTGCGACTGGCGCCGCGGCTGCAGAAGTCCGCGTTTGGCCTTCTTGCCGCTGGCCGCCAATGCCTTGCGCTCGGCCTCGCTCGGCTCGACATAGGAGCTTTCGCGAAAGCGTCGTGCGGCCATCTCGAAAGTCCGCTGATAGGACTTCTCGTAAGATGAATAGGCCATGGTCAGCGCCGGCGGCGTCTGGGTTGCCGGGCAGCTGGCGCCAGGGCTGAAACGCGCGCCGTCGGGCGCCACCTGGTTGAAGACATATTTCCTGTCGCAGACGTCAACCACCGGCGGGCGATGGGTCAGCTCAAAGTGATCATATCCAACCTTGATCATCTTCCAGAACTCATAATTTTCCGAAAAGCGATGGCGCGCCATGTTTTCAGGGGTCATGCGGAAGGGCAGGGCTTGGACCTGGAAATATTCCTGGCCGCCCTTGAAGGCGTCGCGGGCAAAGGCGTAGATCTGCAGCACCTGAGCGTCGGTCATCGAATAGCAGCCGGCCGAGGAGCAGGCGCCATGCACCATCAGATTGGTGCCGGTACTGCCATGGGCGCGGTCATATTTGTTGGGAAAACCGATATTGAAGGACAGGTAGTAATTTGACTGCGGATTCATCTGGGAAGGATAGATATTGTAAAATCCTTCCGGAGCCTGCCTGTCGCCTTCCTTGCGCTTGGGCCCGAGCTTGCCTGACCAGGCGCAGATCTGGTAATCGGCAATCATCTGGTAGCGGTTCTGGGCATTGGCCTTCCAGACCTCCAGCGCGCCTTCTTCCTTGAAGATACGGATCATGATCGGCGACGTCGGGGACATCCCCATCGCCTTCATCTTGTTGACGATCTTGTCCGGAAGGGGCTGGTTGACCTTGTTGGAGACATTGACAACCTCCAGCGTATCGGCGGCATTGCATCCGGCGAGCGCCAGCATGGAAACTGTAAGAACGAGTGCGAATTTCAACCGCATAATGTCACGACCGCATGGCGGCCGGAATCGCCGCTGAAATGAGAATCACAATGGCCATTCTATCGCCGTTCTTGGTTAAAAAACAATTATCCCGCGCCGTCCAGTGACGGATTCAGGGGCACTGAAGAGCGCAAGATTGTGGCCAAGATTGGGCATGGACGGGCCGTGGCGGCCCGGTCCGGGCGGTTGCGCAGGCGTTTTTCGGTTTCAACCATGCCGTAATGTGCCTGATTGCACTGAATGGCTGCAAGCGGGGATCGCAAAACACGCCCGATTTTTCCGGGATTGTTACAGGGACCGTCCCATGGCGAGGAATTTCTGCCTGCGGTCGGCACGAATGTCATTGCTGCCGGCCAGGTCGTCCAGCGCCTTTGCGATGACATTGCCAGTCGCTTCGATGACCATTTCGCTGTCGCGATGGGCGCCTCCCAATGGCTCGGGAATGATGCCGTCAATGACGCCAAGGCCCTTGAGGTCTTCAGCGGTTATCTTCATGGAAGCGGCTGCTTCCTTGGCGCGCGTTGAATCGCGCCACAGGATCGAGGCCGCCCCTTCCGGTGAGATCACGGAATAGACAGCATGCTCGAGCATATAGACACGGTTGCCGGTGGCAATGGCGATGGCCCCGCCCGATCCGCCTTCGCCGATGATGACGGAGATGATCGGCACGCGGATATTCAGGCACATTTCAGTCGACCGGGCGATGGCTTCGGCCTGGCCGCGCTCTTCCGCACTAATGCCCGGATAGGCGCCGGCCGTATCGACCAGAGTGATCAGCGGCAATTTGAAGCGGTCGGCCATTTCCATGATGCGGATGGCCTTGCGATAGCCCTCCGGCATGGCGGATCCGAAATTGTGGCGGATGCGCGACTTGGTGTCGCTGCCCTTTTCCTGGCCGATAACGGCGACCGGTTGGCCGCGAAACCGCGCCAGTCCGGCCTGGATGGCCTCGTCATTGGCATATTTGCGGTCGCCGGCCAAAGGCGTGAAATCGGTGAACAGCGAAGCGGCATAGTTGATGAAATGCGGGCGCTGCGGATGGCGCGCCACCAATGTCTTCTGCCAGGGCGTCAGCTTGGAATAGATTTCGACCATGGCTTCGCTGACGCGGGCTTCCAGCCGGGTGATTTCCTCGGAAGTGTCAACGCTCTCGTCTTGTGCGGCCAGTGTCTTGAGTTCGATGATCTTGCCTTCAAGATCGGAAATCGGCTTTTCGAAATCGAGATAATTATGCATGTGACCTCTTCCGATGTTCTTTGCACTTGCCCCGAAAGCAGAGTGCAACATTCCCTGCCCGGGGGCAAATGTTGCGCTCTAATCCCTGTTTTTTGCCAGTTTGGCAAGAGGGTGATGGTCCTGGACCAGTTGCTGGAGGCGTTCATTGATAACATGGGTATAGATTTGTGTCGTTGAAATGTCGGAATGCCCTAAAAGTTCCTGGACTGCCCTGAGGTCGGCGCCGTTTTCCAGCAAATGGCTGGCAAATGCGTGGCGCAGCACATGCGGGGAGATGGTGGAGGCGCGGATTCCGGCCCGCACCGCAAGCCCTTTGAGGTCGCGTCCGAACACCTGGCGGGCAAGATGGCCGCTGGCGCTGTCGGCCGGAAACAGGAAACTCGAATCCTGGTATTTTTCCAGGCGCTTCATTTCCGCGCCATAATTGCGCATCGCGCCGATGGCGGCATCTGAAAGCGGAACCAGCCGCTCTTTTGCCCCCTTGCCCTTGATGATCAGGAAGCGGCCGTCGCTGGCCAGCACCCGTACCGGCAGCGATACCAGTTCGCTGACCCGCATTCCCGTCGCATAGGCCAGTTCCAGCAGCGCCAGCATCCGAAGCTTTTCCAGCCGGTCATCCTGCGCCTGGCGCGCTTCTTCTTCGGCCATGGCGATCAGGCGGCCGACATCGTCGGCGCCCAGCGTCTTGGGCAGCGGCCGTTGTTTCTTGGGGCTGTCGAGAATGCCGGTCGGATCGTCGCCGCGCAGACCCTCGCCATAGAGAAAGCGGTAAAACTGCCGCATCGCTGAAAGCCTTCGCGCTTGCGAGGATGCCTTGAAGCCCTGCTTGGCCATGTCGCCGAGATAGGCCGAAAGGTCGGCGGACCCGGCTGCGTCAAGACTGACGCCGCGCGCCTTCAGGAAAGCCCGCAGGTCGTCGAGGTCGCGCTGGTAGGACGCAAGCGTGTTTTGAGCGGCCCCGCGCTCGGCGCTCATCATTTCCAGAAAGGATTCAAGATGGGCGGCTGAAAGATCCATCATCTGGCTGGTTCCCTTCATTCCGGCGGATTGACCCGCTCCGAGGGGATCTGGATCGTCGCGTCGCGCGGGCGTGGTTCAACGAAATTGGCCAGCGAGAACAGGACGGCATAGGCAAAACCGGCTAAAGCGGCACACCAGAAGAGAAATCGGAACAATGTGGGCATGAAAGGCCTGATCAGCGGTTTGATACTTGTTTCCCCCTTATCGCCGCTTTGCGCTTGGGGCGCAAGAAAAGGCTGAGGGTCGATGAAGGTGCAAGATAGAGGCGGAGTCTTGCCGGTCCCCTTGACGCTAGCCATGGTTTTTCCGATAGGAAGAGGATTGGAGACGCGGACATGACGGACAGAGGGACAAATTTGCAGCCGGACAGATCGGTCACGGGCCTTGGGGCGCGAGCGCGTGCGGCGCTTGGCCAGCGAAATCTCGTTCTGGTCGGCCTGATGGGCGCCGGCAAATCCGCGATTGGCCGGCTGCTGTCGATTGAACTCGGACTGCCCTTTGTCGATTCCGATCATGAAATCGAGCGTGTTTCCCGGATGACCATTGCAGAATTGTTCGCCGCTTACGGCGAGGCGGAATTCCGGTCGCTGGAGCGCCGTGTCATCAAGCGCCTGCTGAAGACCGGCCCGCGGGTGGTTGCGACGGGCGGCGGCGCCTTCATGAACGATGCCACCCGCAAGGCGATCAAGGCCGGCAGCCTGTCAATCTGGCTATCGGCGGACCTTGAGACTTTGTGGGAACGCGTTTCCAAGCGCGACAACCGGCCGCTGCTGAAGACCGACAACCCGAAAAAAACATTGTCCGATCTTATGCAGCTTCGCTATCCGGTCTATGCCGAGGCTGATATGACCGTGCAGTCGCGCGACGTGAAAAAGGAATTGATTGCGGAAGAGGTATTGGCGATGATCATTGCCGCTTGTTCCGGGAAGGACGAAAATGACGGATAAACAGCAGGATCAACGCAAGGTGCATGTCGCGCTTGGCGAGCGATCCTATGACATCCTGATCGGGCCGGGACTGATTGCAAGGGCCGGCGAGGAAATCGCCGCCCGCCTCACGGGCCGGCGCATGGCCGTCATCACCGATGAGCATGTCGGCCCGCTTTACCTCGGGCCGCTGATGGAAAGTCTTGCGCGATCAGGCATCGAGGCGGTGTCGCTGGTGCTTCCCGCCGGCGAAAAGACCAAGAGCTTCGATCATCTGATCAGCGTCTGCGACAAGGTGCTTGAAGCCCGCATCGAGCGCAACGACGCCGTCATCGCGCTTGGCGGCGGGGTGATCGGCGACCTGACCGGATTTGCCGCCGGCATCGTGCGGCGCGGTTCGCGCTTCATCCAGTTGCCGACCTCGCTGCTGGCCCAGGTGGATTCTTCGGTGGGCGGCAAGACCGGCATCAACAGCCGCCACGGCAAGAACCTGATCGGCGTTTTCCACCAGCCCGATTTGGTGCTGGCCGATACGTCGGTTCTCGATACGCTGAGCGAGCGGGAATTCCGCGCCGGTTACGCCGAAGTCGCCAAATACGGCCTGATCGACAAGCCGGATTTCTTTGAATGGCTGGAAGCCAACTGGCAGGATGTCTTTTCTAGCGGCCCGGCCCGCATTGAAGCCATTGCGGTGAGTTGCCAGGCCAAGGCCGATGTGGTGGCGGCAGACGAGCGCGAAAACGGCCGCCGCGCACTTCTCAATCTCGGCCACACTTTCGGCCATGCGCTGGAGGCGGCGACCGGCTATGACAGCAGCAGGCTGGTGCATGGCGAGGGGGTTTCCATCGGCATGGTGCTGGCCCACCAGTTCTCCTCGCGGATGAACCTTGTCAGCCCCGATCTTGCCAGCCGTGTCGAGCGCCATCTGGCGACGGTCGGCCTGCCGGTATCGATCAATGAAATTCCCGGGGCCCTTCCCGATGCCGACCGGCTGATGGAGGCCATAGCCCAGGACAAGAAGGTCAAGGGCGGCAAGCTGACTTTCATCCTGACGCGCGGCTTGGGCGAAGCCTTTGTTTCTGACGATGTTCCCGCTTCCGAGGTCCAGCGGTTCCTGGCCGAAAAGCTGGGCAATTGAGGATACGCATATGATGGGCCAAATGATTTTGGCGTTTTTGTCCGATTATTGGTTCGAGATCATCGCGATTTTGGTGCTGATCGTGCTGTCGGCATTTTTTTCAGGTTCCGAAACCGCGCTGACGGCGGCCTCCAAATCCATGATGCATACGCTGGAAGCCAATGGCGAGCGTCGGGCAGCGCTCGTCAACCGGTTGATCGACCGACGCGACCGGCTGATCGGCACATTGCTGATCGGCAACAACCTCGTCAATATTCTGGCCTCTTCCATCGCCACCACGCTGATGGTCGGCGCCTTCGGCGGCCAGGGCGTTGTCATAGCCACTTTGGTGATGACCGTGTTGCTGGTGATCTTCTCCGAAGTGCTTCCCAAGAGCTGGGCGATTTCCGCCCCCGAGCGGATGGCGCTGGCCGTTGCCCCGATCGTCCGCCTGCTGGTGCTGGTGATCGGACCATTCTCGAATCTGGTCAATGCCGTGGTGCGGCGTCTTCTCGGCCTGTTCGGAGTCACCTTGTCGGACCGCGAGCCGATGCTGAGCGCGCATGAGGAATTGCGCGGCGCGGTGGATTTCATGCATCGCGAAGGCTCCGTGATCAAGGCCGACCGCGACCGGCTGGGCGGCGTGCTGGATCTGGGCGAGCTGGAAGTGTCCGACATCATGATCCACCGCACGGCGATGCGGGCGGTCAATGCCGACGATCCATCCGAAGTGGTGGTTCGCGGCGTGCTGGAAAGCCCCTATACACGCATGCCGGTATGGCGCGGTTCGACGGACAACATTATCGGTGTCGTGCATGCCAAGGATGTTCTCAGGGCGCTGGCCGCACCCGATGCCGACGCATCCTCGCTGGATATCGTCAAGATTGCCCATAAGCCGTGGTTCGTGCCCGACAGCACCAATCTCAAGGACCAGTTGAATGCATTTCTGCGCCGCAAGGGCCACTTTGCCGTTGTTGTCGATGAATATGGCGAGGTCCAGGGCATCGTAACGCTGGAGGATATTCTGGAGGAAATTGTCGGCGACATCGCTGACGAGCACGATCTGGAAATTCAGGGCGTGCGCCAGGAGGCCGATGGCTCCATCGTGGTTGATGGCGGCGTGCCGATCCGCGATCTCAACCGGGCGCTGGACTGGAACTTGCCCGACGAGGAAGCCACAACGATTGCCGGCCTCGTCATCCACGAATCCCGTTCCATCCCTGAAGAACGCCAGGCCTTCACCTTTCACGGCATGCGGTTTTTCGTCATGAAGCGCGTCAAGAACCGCATCCTGCAGATCAGGATCCGCCCGATAGACGACGCCTCCGGACCGGCTGGCGAGTAGAGTATCAACCTTTTCAACCGCTGCTTTTGTCGGCCGACAATTCGATTGAATGCCTCCTCGTAAATCTGTATATGATGATATGATAATGTTCACATATACGAAAAGAGGATTCCAGTTGTGGCCAAGAAAATCACGCTGACCAAGAAGAACGATCAATTTATCGGCAAAGGTGGTGCAGACCTGGTTTTCGGCCAGGGCGGCAATGACACGCTCAAGGGCAATGGCGGGGCTGATACGCTGAATGGCGGAGCGGGCAATGACCGGTTGTTCGGCGGCGCAGGCAAGGATGTGCTGATTGGCGGCAGCGGCAATGATACCTTGTATGGCGGGGCTGCGGCCGACAAGCTCAAAGGCGGTGCAGGCGGCGATCTTTATGTCTTCAAGGCAGTTGGTGATTCAGCCGCTGTCGATGGCGCATTTTCCACGACCAAGGGCGATGTCATCACCGGTTTTACCTCGGTTGCTGAAAACGATGCGGCCTCCGCGCAAGACAAGATCGACCTGACGGTGCTGGCCGGCAAGAGCAGCCAGCCGCTGGTCTGGAGCGATGCAACGCCGATGGCCTTCGGGGTCTGGCATGAAGTTGTCGGCGATGCGACCATGGTTTTTGTCGACACGACCGGCGACAGCGTGGCCGACATGGTCATCAAGATCGCATCGGTCGAGACGCTGACGATTGATGATTTCAAGGGATTGATTGCGGGCGCAACGCTCGCGGCCCCTGAGGTCGCCTTGACCGAGGATACCGCAGCTGCCGATGGCATAACCAGCAACGGCGCGCTTGCCGTGACCGGCCTGGCCAATGGCGCGGTGATTGAATATTCCATTGACGGCGGGACGACTTGGGCTGCGGCCTTTACAGCCGTGGAAGGCGTCAATTCGGTGCAGGTCCGCCAGAAGGACGGCGCCGGCAATGTCTCGGCTGCCTCCGCAGCGCTGAGTTTTACACTGGATACGACGGCCTCGGCTCCCTCCGCAGCGCTGGCAGTTGACACCGGCGCGAGCAATTCCGACAAGATCACCACCGACGGCACTTTAACCTTGAGCGGTATGGAAACCGGCGCGCTGGTTGAGTATTCCATCGATGACGGTGTGACCTGGAGTACCGGTTTTACCGCAGTGGAGGGTGCCAACACACTTCGCGTCCGCCAGACGGACTTGGCGGGCAATGATTCCGATCCGTCGGCAGTCTTCAGCTTTGCACTGGACACCACCGCGCCAATGGCGTCAATCAGCATCGATCCGGTTACAGCCGACAATGTCGTCAATGCGGCGGAAGCCAATGGCGTGGTCACGGTGACCGGCATGATCACCGGCGAATTCATGGCTGGCGATATCGTCACGCTCACTGTCAATGGCAAGACCCTGACGGCGGCCGTGACGGCGGGCGGAGCTTTTTCCATCGCAGTTGACGGCGCTGATCTGCTGGCGGATGCGGATGGCCAGTTGGATATCGGCGTCTCGACTGTCGACCTTGCCGGCAATCAGGGTACTGCCAATGCATCCAAAGCCTATACGGTCGACCTGGCCGCGACGGTGATTTCGGTTGACGCCGTGACTGCCGACAATGTCATCAATAGCGCCGAGGCTGGCGGCATGGTCAATGTCACCGGATCGGTTGGCGGCGACGCCACGGTTGGCGACATGGTGACGCTGATGGTCAATGGCAAAGCCTTCACCGGCATGGTGACGACCGGCAATGTCTATTCCATTGCCGTTGACGGGACCGATCTGGCGGCAGATCCTGACAAGACCATCGAGGCCAGTGTCGCGGCCACCGATTCAGGCGGCAATGCCGTCACCGCCAATGCATCCAAAGCCTATGGCGTCGATACGGTTGCGCCCGCAATCGGCATGACCATCGATGCGGTCACCGCCGACAATGTCGTCAATGCGGCGGAAGCGGGCGGCGCGATTGCCGTGACGGGAACGGTGACGGGGGAGTTCATAGCTGGCGACACTGTAACCCTGACAGTCAACGGCGAGACCCTGACGGGCGCAGTGGCGTTTGACGGCACATATTCCATCGATGTTGACGGTGCTGATCTCGTGGCGGATTCCGATCACACAATCGGGGTCAGCGTGACCGCCAGCGATGAAGCCGGCAATTCAACAACGGCCGACGGGGTCAAAAACTACGGCGTTTCAAACAGCTCCCTTTCCGCTCCGGTCATTGCGCTGGCAAACGACACCGGCGCAAGCGCTTCCGACAAGATCAGTTCTGATGGGACACTTGCCGTCACGGGCGTCGCCAACGGGGCGACGGTCGAATATTCGACCGATTTCGGTGCGACCTGGGCTACGGCTTTTATGCCCATGGAGGGCGTCAATTCGGTTCTGGTCAGACAGAAGGACGGCGCGGGCAATGTTTCGCCCAACAATGGCATCTCGTTCACATTGGATTTGACAGCGCCGAACGCTCCCGCCATCCAGTTGGTCGATGACACCGGCGCGAGCAATTCCGACAAGATCACCAATAACGGCCAGATCGCGGTCATGGCCGAACCCTTTGCCCTGATTGAATACAGCCTCGACGGCAGCAACTGGACCAGCAGTTTTTCCGCCGTGGCGGGCGTCAATGCAGTGCAGGTGCGCGCCATAGACCAGGCCGGAAATGTCTCGGACCCCTCGGCCGTCTTTTCCTTCACGCTGGACCAGATTGTCCCGTCCGCCCTTATCGCCATCGAGCCAATCACCGGCGACGGATTTCTGAACGAGATGGAGGCGGCCGGCGATGTGACCATCAAGGTCGCCGTCGGCGGCGAGGTCAAGATCGGCGACAGCGTGACGATGGAAGTGGGCGGCCAAAGCATGAGCGGCATTGTCGGCTCCGATTTCACCGTCTCTTTCACAATTGCGGGCTCCGAGCTGAGGGCTGACCCGGACCGGACCGTGGAAGCTTCGGTGACGACGATGGATGCGGCGGGGAATATGACGACCGTCGCGGCAATGAAGGGGTATGATTTTGGCGCTTTGGTGATTGACGTTTCGATGCTCACCATCAGCCAGGGCTTTACCATCCAGGCAGACAGCCTGAATGCAGCATTGGGTAGCAGTGTTTCATCAGCTGGCGATGTCAACGGCGACGGCTTTGATGATTTCATCATCGGAGGGCACTATGGCGACAAGTCTGCCAATGGTGATGAAGGCTTGGCTTTTGTGGTGTTCGGTGGAAATAGCCTTGCCAATCCGGACCTGGCCAACCTGACTGCCGCGCAGGGCTTTGTCATCAAGGGTGACGCCGCCAATGATGTCGCCGGTCATAATGTGTCGAGCGCCGGCGATGTCAACGGCGACGGATTTGACGATGTGATTGTTGGTGCATTTCGCGGCGATGACGGCGGCCAGACTGCCGGCGAAGCCTATGTCATCTTTGGCGGAATGAATCCCGGCGATATCGATCTGACCAATCTGACAGCCGCCCAGGGCTTTGTCATTCAAGGTGATGCGGCAGGTGACTACACAGGGGGAAGTGTATCGAGTGCTGGCGACATCAATGGCGATGGTTTCGATGACCTGATTGTCGGCGCCACCGGTGGAGATGACGGAGGAATGAATGCCGGCGAGGCCTATGTAGTGTTCGGCACCGACCAGGGATTTGGCTCGGCCGTGGGCGGTCGTCAAGTCATGGACCTGACAACTTTGACCGCGGCACAAGGATTCATAATTCAGGGAGACACCGGCAATGACGGCGCAGGCACCAGTGTATCCTCCGCCGGTGATGTCAATGGAGACGGATTTGACGATCTTCTCATTGGTGCGCCGCGTGGCGACGATGGCGGCATGGATGCCGGCGAGTCCTATGTCGTATTTGGCTCCAGCCAAGGGTTCGGAGTCAATGTCAACGGACGGCAGGTCATTGACCTGACGACGCTGACTGCAGCCCAAGGATTCGTTATTCAAGGTGATGCCGCGAACGATAATGCTGGTTACAGCGTCTCCGCCGCCGGCGATGTCAATGGCGATGGTTTTGATGATTTGCTTATTGGAGCCGCCAACGGCGATGATGGCGGCACTGATGCCGGCGAGGCTTACGTGGTGTTCGGGTCCGATAAAGGCTTTGGCGCAGCGGATATGACGGGTCGACAGGTTGTTGATCTGACCACGCTCGGCGCTTCGCAAGGCTTCATCCTCCAAGGCGCCGCCGCTGATGATCTGGCCGGTTTTCGTGTTTCTTCGGCGGGGGACGTCAATGGAGATGGCTTCGGTGACCTGATCATCGGCGCTCCCTACAATGGCGGCGGCGGCGCATCTGCCGGCGCGGCCTATCTGGTGTTTGGTTCCGGTGCCGGCTTCGGTGTCAATGTCAATGGTCGGCAGGTCGTTGACCTCGCGACGCTAACCGCCGAACAGGGTCTTGTGCTGAAAGCTGTCGCCTTAGACACGCTTGGCTGGAGCGTCTCGACTGCCGGCGACATCAACGGCGACGGCTTTGATGATATCGTTTTAGGCGCCAAAATGGCCGATAATTTTGGCGCAGCCCAGGTCATCTATGGCGGGGCTTTCGGCAAGGGTGCAGCGTCGGTCAACACCACTGGCACTGGTTCAGCTGAAATACTGATCGGCGGCCTTGGCAACGACATGCTGGTCGGCGGCGGCGGGGCGGATGTCTTCCGCGGCGGGGCGGGCAATGATGTGATTGCGATCACCGGTACCAACTTCAGGGATATCGATGGCGGCAATGGTTATGATACTATCAGGTTGGACGGATCTTCCGATCTCTTCGACTTCGAGAATATTTTTCCGGCCACGGTCAACAGTATCGAGGCATTTGATTTCACTGCGACTGGAAACCAGAAGATTCTCCTGACAAAACTCGATTTGCTCGGCATATCGGATGATACTTCAGCCGGCAATACAACCTTGACCATTCACGGCACGACCGGAGACATTGTCGAGATAGGGGATTTGGGCTGGACGTCCGGCGGGACAACAATGATTGATGGTGAAGCATATAATATCTGGCAAAACGGCAATGCGCGGCTCGTGATCGATCAGGACATGATATTTCAATAATCCGCTTAGGCCCTGTTGACAAAGTGGATTCCCAAATCATCTGAATTCTGATTCAAAGCTTCCTTTTGGGAGGCTGATATGGCTCGTGGTGACCTTACTGACGCTGAATGGAAGATTATCGGGACACTATTGCCGTCAGAGCGG
>JBGSIT010000097.1:0-15400 GCA_041742335.1 Rhizobiaceae bacterium | reverse complement strand
CCGCTCTGACGGCAATAGTGTCCCGATAATCTTCCATTCAGCGTCAGTAAGGTCACCACGAGCCATATCAGCCTCCCAAAAGGAAGCTTTGAATCAGAATTCAGATGATTTGGGAATCCACTTTGTCAACAGGGCCTAGATATTGCTAAATTGATAGCAATTTCAAACCAAGAGAATGGTGTTTCAATGAAGAAGCAAGGACTGAAACTGGGGATAAACAGAAGTGATGATGAAACTTCTGAATTCCTCTTCGATTATCATGTCAGCCTCAACGGCCTGAGCGATTATAAGATCTGGACTGGCACCGATGGCGCCGAGACTATCAAAGGCAATAGCGGTAAAAACGCACTTTTGGGCTTTGCCGGTGACGACGTCATGAAAGGCCGGGGCGGAAACGACGCTTTCTACGGCGGCAAGGGCGATGACATTCTGACCGGCGGCAAAGGTGGCGACGCCTTCCAGTTCCGGATCGGCGACGGCCATGATGTCGTCAAGGACCTTCACTTGTCCAACCAGATCGATTCCGACTTCTTTACGATTTTTGGTGAAGGCACTATCAATGTGTCCAGCGCAGAGCAATTCCTTGACGAATATGCAACACAAAAGGGCAACTCCGTCATCATCGAATTGAACAGCCACGATTCCATCGAATTCAAGAATACCGAGCTTTCCGAATTCTATCAGAATATCGGCAACGTCTGCCTCTGGCTGCCCTAATCGTCTTCTGCGCCAATGGCGGAATGAAACAGGATTGCGCCTGCTATTGGTTGTTTTGATATGATTGTTCCGGCTGAGCTGAAGCCGGAACAATCGGCTCTGGGGCTGGCGCTTCGCCCTGAACAGCATTCCGCCCTAGGCCCGGCCCGGCGCGTAACGCCGGTTCGCGTCGGATGAAGAGAGTCGACCTACTCGACCGGCACGAGCAACAGGATATTGATGTCCTTGTCGGGGTAGAAATCCTCGGCGCGAATTTCGAAGCGGGTCGCTGACGTTTTCCTGACCCCCTCGCCGCAGAAACTCACATAGTTTTCGGGGCTGCCCTTGTCGACCGTCAGGTGAAAGGACTTGATCGGACCATACCAGTTGGAACCGGTGGTCAGGATGTAGGAAATCCATCTTTCGACATAGGTGGGCATGCCGTCCTTCTGGCTGGCGACCATTTTTTTGGCCAGCTTGACAAAATCCGCATCGACGCAATAGCGGCTTTGATATTCCTTGAGCCTTTCGCCGCCGTCGGAATTGTCGGTGAAAGTCACGCCCACCGTGCCGCCAACGCTGGGCTTGTAGCGATGGGAGACCTTGACGGACCGGCCGGCGGGAAAGGTCGTCTTCCACCAATAGGTCGATTTCAGCGTCCAAAGCG
Organism: Rhizobiaceae bacterium; assembly: GCA_041742335.1. GTDB lineage: Bacteria > Pseudomonadota > Alphaproteobacteria > Rhizobiales > Rhizobiaceae > Rhizobium_E. The sequence goes on along the minus strand of JBGSIT010000097.1, from coordinate 14,037 downwards.
CAATCGGATGGTCCTCCATCCCCTTGCCGACATCGTAGCGGTCCATCATGATCAGGCCGCGCGACAGGAAATCGGTCTTGGCGGCCTCGCTCATGGCCTCAAGCGCCTTGGCCGTTTTTTCCGATTGCGGCAGCATGGAGAGTCCGGCAGCCTTGACGGCGTCGGTCATGTCGATGCCGTTGACGATGGCCCGTTGCTGCAGATTGACGACAATCGGCTTGTTGTCCTGGGTCACCGAGAAGTCGAGAAAATTGTCGTTCTCGGTGTCGGTCATGGCGATATTGTCTTCCACGCCGCCGCTGATATCGGGCATCGGAAAGGCGATGATGCTGTCGATGTCGTGATCGGCATTGTTGCGGAACAGATAATCGACCCTGACTTCGGTGGGCGAGATATAGAGGTCTTCCTTGTCCATCGAAATGTCCGGCGACCGGGTGAAGACAAGACCGCCGGTTTTCAGCTCTGCCATGGTATCATTGGCCTGCGCCGGCCTTTCGGCACGGGCGATGACCGAAACAAGCGCGAGGAACGCGGCTAATGAAAACTTTGAGACCGGGTGCATGCAAGACTCCACTGTGGAAAGGAAAGACCATTGGCCATTGGGCGCACCTTAGAATCAGCGCAAGCAAAGCGTCAATCGCGTCATATGACATTGGCTGTGCGCCGGAAGCCTTTGACGATAGGACTTGCAAGCATCCCGGCAAAAGGCCATGAAGCGCCATGACAACCGAAGATCAAATCCGCCTTGACCAGATCCTTGTCGCCAGAGGCATGTTTGCGACCCGCTCCCGGGCTCGCGACGCCATCCAGCGCGGCACGGTGCAGGTTGACGGCGCGGTGGTGACCAAGGCCGGCCATGCCGTTGCCCCTGCCGCCCGGATCGCCGTTGACGATCCGGCCCGTGACTATGTATCGCGCGGCGCACTCAAGCTGCTTGCCGGGCTCGACCATTTCGGGCTTGATCCGAAAGACCGGACCTGCCTGGACATCGGCGTTTCCACCGGCGGGTTTTCGGATGTCCTGCTGAAGCGCTTCGCTGCCCATGTCATTGGCGTCGATGCCGGCCATGGGCAGCTCGATGCGCGGCTTGCAGCCGATAGCCGCATGACCAATATTGAAGGGCTGAATGCCCGGGAGCTTTCGCTTGCCCATCTGGGCGGCCGGTCCGTTTCGGTGGTGGTCAGCGATGTTTCCTTCATCTCGTTGAAACTGGCATTGCCGCCGGCGCTGGATCTGGCAATGCCGGGAAGCTTTGCCGTGCTTCTTGTCAAGCCGCAATTCGAGGCGGGACGCGAGGCCATCGGCAAGGGCGGATTACTCAAGGATGCCGCAACTGGCCCGGCCATCGCAGCCGATCTGGAAGCATGGCTCAACAGCCGCCCAGGCTGGACAAGCCTCGGCGCCATCGCCTCTCCCGTGACCGGCGGAGACGGCAATCAGGAATTCTTGCTGGCAGGATTGAAACAAAGATGAGCACCGAGAAAATCACCATCCAGTCCATCGGCTCCGATGGCGACGGTATCGGCGAAGCCGGCGGCGGGCCTGTTTTCGTGCCCTTCACCCTGCCGGGCGAGGAAGTGGCGATAGCGCGGGTCAAGAACCAGGGCACGATCATGTCAATTGCCAAGCCCTCCGAAGACCGGGTGACGGCCGTTTGCGCCCATTTCGGGCCGGAAGCAGAAGGCGGGGCCTGCGGCAGCTGCACGCTGCAGCATTGGGCAAGCCGGCCCTATCTGCAATACAAGCGCCAGCGCGTGGTTGATGCGATGAAATCGCGCGGGCTGGCCTGCGAAGTCGGCGACATCATTGCCGCAAGACCGGGCGAGCGCAGGCGGCTCAGCCTGACTGGCCGGGTTACCGAAAAAGGCGTGTTGCTCGGCTTCAGCCAGCATTCCAGCCACCATATTGTCAACATCGCCGAATGCCCGGTGGCCACGGGGCGAATTGCCGCCCTTCTGCCTTCCATCCGCCGGATTGCCGCAGCCTTGGCCAGCGGCGCCGAGCCTTTCCGCGTCACCCTGCTTGATACGATGTCGGGATTGGATGTCGCTTTTGAAGGCGCCAAAAAGCTGGATGACAAACGTCGCCGCAGTGTCATCGAGACTGTTCTTGGCGAAAAGGGCATTGCCCGGGTGAGCCTTGAGGGCGAAATTCTCGTCGAACCTGTCAAGCCGCAACTCGATTTTGACGGCGTAACGATTTTTCCGCCGCCCGGAACATTCATTCAGGCCACAATGGCTGCTGAAAAGGCCATGGCCGATCTGGTGCTTGGCCATATGGGCAAGGCCAAGAAGGTCGCCGACCTTTTCTCCGGTTGCGGCACTTTCGCGCTGCGGCTGGCACGAAAGCACGCGGTTCACGCGGTGGAATTTGAAGCCGCGGCCCTTGCCGCGCTTGAACTGGCCGCCAGCAAAACGCAAGGCCTGAAGCCCGTCACAATCGAGCGCCGCGACCTGTTTCGCCGGCCGATGATGGCAATGGACCTGAAATATTTCGACGCCGCCGTTTTTGATCCGCCAAGGGCGGGGGCCGAAACCCAGGCGCATGAACTGGCAAAATCAAAAGTGCCGAAAATTGCCGCCGTTTCCTGTAATCCGGTCACGCTGGCGCGCGATCTCGGCATTCTGGTGGAAGGCGGTTACAAGATCACATCGGTCACACCGATAGACCAGTTTCTCTGGACTTCGCATGTCGAAGTGGTGGCGCTGCTGGAAAGGCCGAAATAGCGCCGCCAGTCAGCCCTTCCGGTTCAGGAACGCGCCGATTGCGGCCTTGGCTTCAGCGCTTCGCAACTGCGCGCCGAAATGAACCGCTTCTTCGGCAATCCGCCCGGCAATGTCGCCGCGCTCCTTGCGGAGAAGATCGCGGGCGATCATCATCGCTTGCGGCGGCTTTGCAGCGAGCGAAGCCGCGCAGCCAAGGGCGGCGGATTCAATCTCTTCGACCTCGACGATTTTCCAGATCAGCCCTGCATCCAGCGCCTGGGCGGCTGAAAATCCCTCGCCGGCGGCAAACATCGCAAAGGCGCGCTGGTGGCCCATGATCAAGGGGCCGAGCAGGCTTGAGGCGGCTTCCGGCACCAAAGCCAGATCGACAAAGGGCGTCCTGAACAAAGAGCGCGGGGTGGCGAAGGTCATGTCGCAATGCAGGTTGATGGTAGTGCCGATGCCGATGGCCAGTCCGTCAACACCGGCGACCAGAGGCTTGCGGCAGGTCGATAGCGCATCAAGAAACGTCAGGACTTCTCCGCCCAGAACGCCGCCTGCTGCCATGTCGAGAAAATCGGCCATGTCGTTGCCTGCGCAAAAACATCCCGGCGAACCCAATATCGCTATTGCTCGAATGGCCTCATCATCATTGGCTGCACGGATGCCGTCGGCCATGGCAAGATACATCGGGCGGGTAATGGCGTTCTTCTTGTCGGGGCGATTAAAGCGGATCACCAGCACGCCGGGATAGTCCGTCGGTCTTTCAATCAGGATATGGTCGCTCATTATTTCTCCCTGTCGGCCGTGAAAGGCTTATGCCAACGCAATGCGGGCCGCCGCAAGGCTTTCAGCGCCATTGATCACGCGATCCTTGAGCGCCGCCGTTTCAGACAGCATGTTTTCGGCTGCAAACCGCGCTATCGCGATGCGGCCTTCATCGCGGCCGTCCCCGCCTTCCGCCAACCCGCCCTTGGCCAGATAAACGCCGGTCAAGGCCAGGCCGAACAGCCGCTGATAGGCAGTTGCGCCGGAAAGCGCCTCAACCATCCGGCCTTCGCCGACCTCGGTCAGCATCCATTCGGTTGCCTGCTCAAGCGCCTCAAGGGCGTCGTCCAGCCGATCTGCCGTCTGGCCGAAGCCGGAGCGATTGGTCGAGCGCACCTCGTGGGCGACATCCTTCAACTCGGCGATGAAGGCGCGGACATGGCTGCCGTCGCTGATGGGGAGTTTTCGACCGATCAGGTCAATGGCCTGGATGCCGTTCGTGCCTTCATAGATCGGCGCAATGCGGGCGTCACGCAGAAGCCGGGCTGCGCCGGTTTCCTCGACAAAGCCCATGCCGCCATGAACCTGTATGCCCATCGAAGCAACCTCGACGCCGCAATCAGTGGGAAAGCTCTTGGCAATCGGCGTAAGCAGGTTGGCGCGATTGCTCCAATGGCGCGCCGCATCTCCCTGGCTGACATGGGCCATGTCGATGGCATGGGCGCAGGCAAAGGCGATGGCGCGGCTGCCCTGGGTCATCGCCTTCATGGTCAGCAGCGTGCGGGCAATATCGGGGTGCTCGATAATCGGGCTCATGCCCGCCCCCTGCCATCCGGGCGCCCTGCCCTGGGTGCGCTCCTTCGCGAAGGCGATGGCTTTCTGGGTGGCGGCTTCGGCGACGGCGACGCCCTCCATGCCGACGGCCAGCCGGGCATTGTTCATCATCGTGAACATGCAGGCCAGACCCTTGTTTTCTTCGCCGATCAACCAGCCGATCGCGCCCTTGTCCTTGCCAAATTTTCCGTCGCCATAAATCATCGTGCAGGTCGGCGAGGCATGGATGCCCAATTTATGCTCGATGGAATGGCAGAAGGCATCGTTGCGTTCCCCGATCGAGCCATCCGGGTTGACCAGAAATTTGGGCACCAGAAACAGCGAAATGCCACGGGAGCCTTCGGGCGCATCGTTCAATCGCGCCAGCACCAGGTGAATGATATTGTCGGTGTAATCATGCTCGCCAAAGGTAATGAAGATCTTCTGGCCGAAAATGCGATAGCTGCCATCCGCATGCCGCACGGCGCGGGTCTTCATGGCGCCGAGATCGGAGCCGGAATGCGGCTCTGTCAGGTTCATCGATCCTGTCCACTCGCCGGAGATCATTTTCGGCAGATAGGTCTTTTTCAACTCATCGGAAGCGTGGGCCGCTATGGCCTCGATGGCGCCCATGGTCAGCGTCGGGCAAAGGCAAAAGGCGATGGAACACCCATTCCACATTTCAAGGGCGGCGACATGCAGCATGTGTGGCAGGCCCTGACCGCCATAGGCCTCAGGCGCCGTCAGGGAATTCCAGCCGCCTTCCGCCCATTTGCGGTAAAGCGCTGGCCAGCCATCCGGCGTTTTGACATTGCCGTCAATCAGCCTCGAGCCTTGCCTGTCGCCGATCTCGGCCAAAGGCGCGACTTCGTCACTGGCAAAACGGCCGGCTTCGGAGAGAATGGCCTCCGCCAGATCATCGGTCATTTCGCCAAATTGATCCGGACCAAGCGCATCGCCCATTCCAACGACATGCCTCAGTGTGAACAGGATGTCTTCGACCGGCGCCTTGTACATGATCATTACCCTCCCCGCATTGACGACTGGCCCCATAATAGGTTGAAATATCAACGAGACCATATATGGCTTTGGTTCCACGGCTATTTGTTTTTTACGTAAGCGTCAATTGTCACGACCACCTGTTTAACTGAAAAGAATATACGCTCAGCCCAACCCCGATGACAGGGTGGGACGCATTTCGGGCATCAAATCATGACACCTTATCCAGAGAAGAAAATTGCATTCATAGCGACCAAGATGCGGCGTTCACCGGCCTTGCCGATTTTTGCCGCAGCCATTCTGTTTTCCACCTTTCAGACCGCAAAAGCCGATGACGGGTTGGCGGCGATCCAGAATGGCGTCATCACATTTTCCAAGACCGATGATATCGTCATGCAGGAAGAAACCTTGATCCTGTCGATCGACCGGATCAAGGCGACATTCACTTTCCTCAATATATCGGCCAAAGCGCAGGATCTGCTGATAGCCTTTCCCATTCCCGACATCGACACGGCGACCAATGACGGATTGGACATACCTGTAAAGGACAATGATAATTTCGTCGGCTTTCAAACCAAAGTGGATGGCAAAACGGTTTCACAGGGCCTGGAAATCCGCGCTTTCCTGCCGGACGGCAAGGAAGTGACCGGCATATTGAAAACCCATGAAATTCCGCTGGTGCGGCCTTATTGGACTCTTGTCGACAGTCTCAAGGCATTACCCGAAGACACCCAACGGCAATTGATAGCGGCGGGCGCCATAGAGGGTGAGGTTGGCGATGTATCGCCGCGGTGGATTGCCAAAAGCAAATTCTTTTTCGGTCAGACATTCCTGCCCGGCACGCCGGTCCGCATCGAGCACGCCTATAAACCGTCGCTCGACATTTCCAAAATGAGTTTTTACTCAGCCGACATGGCGCCCAGCCCGGAGCAGATTGCAACTTATTGCCTGACGCCGGCCATAGCCAGCGAGATCACGGTGCGCGAAGCCAAAGCGGCGCAGTCGGTCCATCCCCATATGGCGCAATATTCGATTGGCTATATCCTGTCGACGGCCAAGACCTGGGCCGGCCCCATCGGCCGGTTCCGCCTGATTGTCGAAAAGCAGAACGAAAACCAGATTGCCAGCTTCTGCCTGCCCTTGCAGCAGACTTCGCCGACCCGCTATGAAATGGAAAGGCAGGACTTCGTGCCGGATCGCGATCTTGATGTCGTGTTTTTTGAATGAAGGCAATTCCCCGACAATGACCGCTGCAATCAGATTGAGACAACTCGCCGGCGCCTACGCCATTTGCCGGCTTGCACATGACGAGGCAATTCCGGCCTGGGCCGATGGGCCTGGCTTCGTCAGCATAAGCCGCAGTGATGACGAGCTTTCCGTGGTCTGCCTTCAGGATCGCATCCCCTTGGCGGTCAGACGGGATGCAGACTGGACCTGTTTCAAATTACTCGGGCCATTCAAATTTGACCAGACAGGCATCGTCCTGTCGGTCATCCGGCCGCTTTCCGAAAACAGGATCGGCGTCTTTGTGGTTTCCACTTTCGATGGCGACCACCTTCTCGTCAAGGCGGCAGACAGGGAAAGGGCAATAGCCCTGTTGATCGCCGCCGGCCATGAAATCGGCCAGAAGCGTTGATACCAAGCCAGCCTCCGGTCATTGCATAGCAGGTAAACCTAATCATACAATTGTCGCATAATGACACTCAAAAACCCCCTGAAACAGCCAATCCCCATACCCGACCTCACACTTTGTTAACCATCTTGGCGCACCATCTTCTGATGGATACGGACCGGGCCGGAATGAAACTGCTTCGTCACGCTGTCATTGCAGCTGTTGCGGCCTTGTCGCTGTCGCCGGCCGCGGGCATGGCGTTTGAACGCCAGCCATGGAAGATAAGCGACCGCGCGCTGGTGGTGGACGCCTATGAGCTCAACACCATCGACTGGGACGAAATGTCCTCGGACAAGCGCATTGCCGGATTCATTTCCAAGGCATCGGACGGTCTTCCGGAAATATATAATTGCAAGGGCAAGCACAACGGCGACACGATCGGTCACTGCAAGACGATGTGGCGCAAATATGCCGTCAGCCGCGAACTTTACCAAACGCGCCGGCTCCTGGCCAAATCACGCGGATTGCTGTGGGGCGCCTATCATCTCGGCCGGCCGGGCAACCCGATCGACCAGGCCAACCATTTCCTCGATTACGCCAAGCCCGCCGACGATGAAATGATGGTACTCGATATTGAAGGCCTGAATAGCGAGCTTTACATGTCGCTCGAAGACGCACAGATTTTCGCGCGCCATATCAAGACACGCACCGGCCGCTATCCGGTTCTTTACACCAACAACATTACTGCCCGCTACATAGCGGCGCGGCGCGACGAATACCGCCTGCTGTCGCGCCTGCCGCTCTGGTATGCCCGCTACAAACCGGAAATCGTCGATGTCTTCCCCATGGGCAACTGGGACCGCTATGCGCTGTGGCAGTTCTCCTCGTCGAGCAATTGCGGCAACAAGTCCTGCCCTTACCGCGTCAAGGGCACTTTGAACGATATCGATGTCAACGTGGCGGACCTGACTGTCAAACAATTGGCCAAGATCTGGCCGCATGGCAATCTGATTGCGGAAAAACCGCCCGCCATGCAAATGCTGGTCAGCGCCACGGCCACCTTTGCCACCGGTGCGGCACCGAAAATCGACATGATGACGACCGCATCGATCGAAAGACCGGTCGGCATGAACAGGCGTTTGAATTACGGAGACTACTGAACTGCAAAGAATAGGCTGGCCGGCATGTATGGGCCATAACCGGCAAGCCTCGCGAAACGCACAGACCCTAGTCTGCACACGGTGTGAATGAGGGTGAGTGGCGTAGGATGACTGAACAGCCCAATGGCAGTGTCGAGGAGATGTCCAAGCTTCGTTATTTCGATGCCAGCAGCGAGAAGAAGCGGAATGCGCTTAAGTCGGGTGCGCATTCGGAATTCCTGCGCACGGGCAGGATCAGCCGGCAGGACAGCTGGCACGAAGTCGAACGCCGTTACCTGACCTATGAGGAAGTGGCCGAACGGACCGGCAAGAAACTTGTCGCGGCCGGTGAAAAAACCCACGAGCGGCTTAACAATTTCCACCGCTCGATCCAATTTCCCAAGCTGGTCTTCCATCGCACTCTCAGTGGAAGCCCGCATCTTGGCTATTGCCACGTCACCGCCGCCAAATCCGATTTCGCCGAATTCCAGAACGTAAAATGGGCGTTTTATATTGCCAATTTCTTCGCGGAAATTGCAGCCGACGACACGTTTTTCCAACATATCAGCATGAATACGACGCGCATGTATTTCGCCGTCGCAGTTGAACGCAACGAGGAAGAAAAAAAGCTGATGATCAACCGGGAAATCCGGGGCAACGGATTGCTGTTTCGCACCCACGATCCGAAAGCTGCATTGAAGAACGTCCTGCTGCTTGGCGCCAAGCAGGAAGCCTTGCGCGCCATCATAAAGGCGCTTTGAGCCTTACCGCCTTTTTTTAGTGCTTGGCAAAGCTGCGGCTTTGGGGCAAGAGCAAGCCACAAGGCAATTTTACCGGCAAACCGCATAATGGCCCGCATCATCGAGATTTCCAAAGACCGGATCAATGCCCGCCAAAAGGCCCTGCGTCTGCTTGGCGAGGGCCAGCCAGTGGCGATCCCCACTGAAACGGTTTATGGACTGGCTGCGGACGCCACCAACCCTGAAGCCATCGCCCGGATTTATGAAGTCAAGGGACGCCCCCGCTTCAACCCCCTGATCTGCCACATGTCCGATCTTGAAATGGCCGAAAACCACGCTGTCTTCGATCCGCTATCGCTGGCGCTGGCTGAAGCCTTCTGGCCGGGACCGCTGACGCTCATCCTGCCGCTCAGGGAGCAGAGCACCATCCATTCCCTGGCCACCGCAGGTCTCGACAGTGTCGGCATCAGGGTTCCCGAAGGCTTTGCCGCCGAGTTGATAGCTGCCTTCGGCCGCCCGCTGGCTGCCCCCAGCGCCAATCCCTCCGGCCGGATATCACCGACCACCGCACAACATGTGGCAGCGGACATTGGCGACAGGATCGAGCTTGTGCTTGACGGCGGACCGGCCAATGTCGGCGTTGAATCCACCATCGTCAAAGTGGAAAACGGCAGGGTCCGGCTGCTTCGCCCCGGCGGACTGGCGGTTGAAGATATCGAAAAATGCATCGGACAGAGCGTTGAAAGAACCGTTGACGCGGCGGGACGGGCGATTGAAGCGCCCGGAATGCTTGCCTCCCACTACGCGCCTGCGGCAGCCGTCCGGCTTGACGCAGATTCGGTCCGTCCCGGTGAAGTGCTGGTCAATTTCGCCAATGCAAGGATTGCCGGCGCCGACCAGGCTCTGGCGGTCTTTGACCTCAGCCCGGATGGCGATTTGCGCCAGGCGGCAGCCAATCTGTTTTCGACGATGAAAGCCGCCGACCTGACCGGCGCAACTTCCATCGCCTTCGCCCCGGTTCCCCACGACAACCTCGGCGAAGCCATCAATGACCGATTGAGAAGAGCTGCGGCCCCGCGCGACCGGCAAGGATATGAACATGGCTGACAGATTGGTATCGCAATCCTTGATTTCGCGTTTTGCGGCGATCGTCGGCGAACGCAATGCCGTTACCGACCAGACCGAAATTGCCCCGCATCTGGTGGAAACCCGTGGCCTATACCACGGCGTCTCGCCGCTTTTGCTCAAGCCCGCCAGCACCGCTGAAGTCTCCGGGATCATGAAACTGGCAAGCGAGACTGGAACGCCAATAGTGCCCCAGGCTGGCAATACCGGCCATGTCGGCGGCCAGATACCGCGACCCGACGGCGGCGATGTGCTGCTTAGCCTTGCCCGAATGAACCGGATCAGGGAAGTTGACGTCCTTGGCAACGTGATCGTCGCCGACGCCGGCTGCATTCTGGACTCCATCCACAAGGCAGCCGAGGATCATGACCGGATTTTTCCGCTATCGCTCGGCTCGCAGGGTTCTTGCCAGATCGGCGGCAATCTTTCGACCAATGCCGGCGGGACGCAGGTTCTGGCTTACGGCAATATGCGCCATCTCTGCCTGGGCCTCGAAGTCGTGCTGCCGACCGGCGAAATATGGGACGGGCTGCGACGGCTCAAGAAGGACAATACCGGCTATGACCTGCGCGATCTCTTCATCGGCGCAGAAGGCACGTTGGGCGTCATTACCGGCGCCGTGTTGAAGCTTTATCCCCGGCCGCTCGGCCATCAGGTCGCCTTTTGCGGAGTCAGCGATCCTGACGCGGCGCTGGCGCTGTTCGAGATGGCCTCACGCCAGTGCGGTCCGGCGCTCACCGGTTTTGAATTGATGGCCCGGATCGGGGTCGATTTCACCATCCGGCATATTCCCGGCGTCCGCGATCCGCTCGCAACAAAGCACGCCTGGTATGTCCTGATTGACATTTCTTCATTCGACGAAGCAGAAAGCGCCGACCGGATGATGAATTTGCTGCTGGAAACCGCTTTTGAAACGGGACTGGTCGAGGACGCCGCAATCGCCGCTTCGCGCGCCCAAATCAAGGCCTTCTGGCATATGCGCGAAAGCATGTCGAATGCCCAGAAACCGGAGGGCGGCTCGATCAAGCATGATGTTTCCGTGCCGGTGGCAAGCATCCCCGCTTTCTTGAAGGCGGCCGATGCTGCCGTCATGGCGGCCATTCCCGGCGCCCGCATCTGTGCTTTCGGCCATATGGGCGATGGTAACATCCACTACAACATCTCCCAGCCGGTTGACGCCGACAAGGAAGCCTTCATTGCGCGCTGGAAGGAAATCAGCGCCATTGTGCATGGTCTGGTGATGGATTTTGGCGGGTCCATTTCTGCCGAGCACGGCATTGGACAACTCAAGCGTGATGAATTGGCCGCCATTCGCCCCGCCATAGAAATGGACCTGATGAGCCGGATCAAGCGAGCTTTCGACCCGGCCGGCATCATGAATCCGGACAAGGTGATCAGGGTTCAATGAAGACCGTTGTCGTCACCAATTTGCGTCTGATCTTTCCCGGCGGCCACAAGCTTGCCCACGGCAAGGCGGAACTCATGGAGCAGATCGAAGTGACCGGCTCCATTCGCTCGGCGGCTGTTGCTATGAAAATGTCCTATCGCCGCGCCTGGCTGCTGGTCGACGAGATGACCAGCATGTTCGTCTCCCCGGTCATCGAGACCCGGCATGGCGGTGCGCGGGGCGGCGGTGCTGACCTGACGGAATTCGGCAAGGCTTTACTGGCCCGCTTCCGGGCCATGGAACAGGCCAGCGCCGAAGCAATTTCAGACGATCTTGAATGGCTCAATGCCCGGATTGTCAAAGGACCCGACGTTCAGGATGACGGCTGAATCTGCCGATCAGACAGGATGGAGGCCGGCCCGGATTCGATAATCCGGCCCTGCTCCATCAGCAGCACCCGATCTGCCAGACGCATGACTTCGTCGCGTGAATGGCTGACATAGAGCACCGGGATCTTCCATTCAGATCGAATGCGCTCGATATAGGGCAGGATTTCCAGTTTGCGGGCATAGTCGAGCGACGCCAGCGGCTCGTCCATCAACAGCAGGCGCGGCGAGGCCAGGAGCGCCCTACCAATAGCCACCCGGCTTTTCTCACCCCCCGACAGCCGCGCCGGTCTTGCGCCCAGCAGTGCACCAATGCCGAGCAGATCAATGATGTCATCCCGTTGGACCTGATCCTGCCGGTTTGCGCGAAAGAAACGACCATAGGCCAGGTTCTGGCTGACGGTCATATGCGGAAACAACCTTCCCTCCTGAAAGACATAGCCGATGGCGCGGCGATGCGCCGGCATGAACAGATTGCTCCGGCTATCGTTCCAGACGATGCCATCGACAACAATGCTTGCCTGACGCGGACGAACCAGACCGGCGACCACCTGGATCAGCGTTGTCTTGCCGGCTCCCGAGGCCCCGAAAATGGCTGTGATGCCGGCATCGGCCTCAAAATCGGCGACCAGCTCAAAATCACCCTGAAGGTGTGTGACGCTGACGGCGATCATTGGCCGGCCCCCAGTCGCTGGCGCAATTTCCTGGCCAGAACCTCGGAAGCCAGGACTGCCGCAAACGAAATCGCGATCGATACAAGCGTCAGCCGGAAGGCGCCCTGTTCGCCGTCAGGGGTCTGCAGCGCCGAATGTATGGCGGACGAGATGGTCAGCGTCTCGCCGGGAATGGCCGAGACGAAAGTTATGGTGGCGCCGAATTCCCCCAGCGCCTTGGCAAAGCAGAGAATGAAGCCGGCAAGCACGCCGGGCAGGCTCAGCGGCAGGGTGATGGTAAAGAATGCCCAGACCGGGTTGGCCCCAAGCGTTTGGGCGGCGGCCTCCAGCTTGACGTCGACGGCCTCCATGGAAATGCGGATTGCCTGCACCATCAGCGGCAAGCCCATCACCGCCGCCGCCAACGCCGCCCCCGTCCAACGGAAGGAGAACACCAATCCAAAGGTCTGCTCAGGGAAACTGCCGAATATGCCCTTGCGACCAAAGGCGCCCAAAAGCAGATAGCCGGTGACCACCGGAGGCATGACCAAAGGCAAAGTGATCAGAGCCTGCAGCAGGCTCTTGCCCCAGAATTCCCGCCGCGCCAGCACATAAGCAATGGCAACTCCGAACGGCAGACTGAAGACGGTTGCAATCAGCGCCACTTTCAGACTTAGGCTTATGGCCGTGATTTCCGCAGGATCAAATGCCATGTGAAACCATCACGAACCAGACAAAGTGGAAAAACCCGCAGCCCTGAAAATGGCAAGCGCGGTGTTGTCTTGCAAAAACGCCATGAATTGCCGGGCTGAATCATGGGGAGACAACCCGACCATGGCCGCAGGATAAATGATCGGCTCGTGGCTGTTCGGCGGAAATGTGTCGACAATCCGCACCGATTTGTCCAGCACGGAGTCGGACTGATAGACAATGCCCAGGGGCGTTTCCCCACGCGAAACGAGACTGAGAGCGACGCGAACATTGTCAGAAGACGTGATGCGCTTTTCCACATCCGCCCAGACACCGAGATTTTCAAGCGCCTGCTTGGCATAGGTGCCAGCCGGCACCGATTTGGGATCACCCATCGCCAGGAACCCGCCTTCTCCCAAAGCGCCCGCAATGTCAAATCCCGGGCCTGTCTTCAAGTTGACATTGGAGGAGGCGCTGGTAACCAGCACAAGCTGGTTGCCAAGCAGCCGGACAATTTCTGCCGGATCAATGGCCTTCTTTTCAACCAGATAATCCATCCATTTCAAGTCGGCCGACAGATAAATGTCCGCCGGTGCGCCGGCCTCGATCTGCCTGGCCAGTGCTGCGCTGCCGGCATAAGAAATCGAAACCTTTTCGCCAGTCTTGATCTCGAACGCCCTGGCCACGTCGTCAAGCGGTCCTTTGAGGCTGGCTGCCGCAAATACCGTCAGCGCCCGATGATCGGCTGCAAAGGTAGATGCTGCCTGAAAGGCAAAAAACAATGTTGCAAAAAACAACACCCTCCAAGGTTTGACCATGGTCTTCTCCGGAACTCCCACGTGATATCCATAGGGATATATCGCTGGATGCCATAAGGCAATTGACCTTGCCCCCAAGTTTTATCCAGTTTTGAGTTCGTTTCCGGCGTTTGATGTGACGGGCTTTGGTGCGGAGTTATCCACATTGCGCAGCGCCAAAGCCCGGCGCGTTGCGAAGGTGTCGGCAAATTCGCTTGGAGTC
>JBGSIT010000096.1:0-46285 GCA_041742335.1 Rhizobiaceae bacterium | reverse complement strand
CCGCTCTGACGGCAATAGTGTCCCGATAATCTTCCATTCAGCGTCAGTAAGGTCACCACGAGCCATATCAGCCTCCCAAAAGGAAGCTTTGAATCAGAATTCAGATGATTTGGGAATCCACTTTGTCAACAGGGCCTAGATTGACGCCACCGCTTTATCGGAAGACAAGAACCGGGATGGTGGAATGGGTCAGCACTTTTGTGGTGACACTGCCCAGAAGCAAGGCGCCGACGCCGCGCCTGCCATGCGAGGCCATTGCAATCAAATCACAGCCTCTCTGGTCGGCAATGTCGATAATCGCCTGAAAGGGATCATTGTGCTCGATCAGTTCCGTCTTGCAGGCCACGCCCAGTGAATTGGCTTTCAATTCAGCGTTTGTCAGCGTCCTTGCGGTTTCCATATGGGCGTATTTTTCGTAATCCTCGCGCGTCCGCGACACCTGTCCGGTATCGGTTGAAAACACGTGAAACGGCTCCATGACCGAAAGGATCGTGACTTTGGCGCTGATGTCGCGCGCAAAGGCCAAAACCTGGTCAACAGCTTTTTCAGATAGGGGCGATCCGTCCGTGGGAACAAGAATATGGCTGTACATGATGATATCCTTTCATCGGGCCTGGTCCTGAACAAGGCCATCAGGCGACAGGTGTGCCAACATATTGCAATCATCCCATTCTCGCTCGTTTCGCCTCCATCGGCATTGATCCGCGACAATGCAGGGTTTTCGGATTTTCCGTTCAAACCTGACCGTTCGCCACCGCCTGTTGCGTGCAACGAAGGGCGAGGGCCGAAACCGATGGTGCGGATCTGGTTCCAAAACTGCCATTTCGACGAATGATTCATCCAGTTCCATTGCGCCTCCAGAAGGTTGTCCGATACCACAACAGCCGCTATCGCCCTGCTTGCATTTTCCAAGCTTCCGGCGTGCCGCCAGGCGTCCGTCGATAAAGCCCGCCGTCTTGAATGCAGGCTTCGATATCCAGGTCATCGGCGCAAGACAAAGTTCACGATCCCGGATAGTTTGTCCCAAAACTTCAGCATCCTGCATCAGGCCAAGTGACGAAATGACCGATACTCCTGGCATGCCCCGCGGCAAAGCGGATTTGACTGCGAAACCAGCAACGCCGAACGCGATTCATGTTTTCGCTGATGGCTGCTATGACCCTGAGGCAGGAATTGGCGGCTGGGCATTTGTCGCCTGTCGTGATGTCGAGGAAATCGCATTTGATTTCGGCGGCGCCCGCGACCTCCCCAACAATGCGATGGAATTGATTGCCTTGCTGAAGGCTGCGCAATGGATCAATTGCAATGCCAAAAGCCGGCCGTCGATCATCTGGTCGGATTCCGTCTACGCAGTCAAAGGCTGCAATGACCGGCGGCACATCTGGAAGAACAACGGATGGAAGAAGAAAAGCCCGAATGGCGGGTCCCGAAGCCGGACAATCGCCAATGCGGAACTGTGGAAGGCAATCGATTTCCAGCTATCGGAAAACCACTTGATGACCATTGCCTGGTGCAAAGGCCATTCCGGCATCACTGGAAACGAGCGCGCGGATGCGCTTGCAGAGAGCGGTCGATTAATGATTTCCGCCGAAAGCACATGGTTTTGACGGATGTCAATAATGGAGCAACCACTTGCTTGCCACCGCTTGAACCGCCTTGAATGCCGGGTGTCGCTCGCCTATCTGAGCTATATGCAAAGGCGATGCGACGCCGCAGACAACGACCGGAAGGTTCAATGAAATGTCCAAGATCGTCCCCTGTCCAAATTGCGGTCAGCTTAACCGTCTGCCCGATGGCAAGGACCCGAAGAAAGGCCATTGCGCCACATGCAAGTCCCCGCTTTTCACGGGTCAGCCCATAACCGTGACGCGTTCAAATTTTGACCGCCAGATCAAATCGGACGACCTTCCGGTGCTGATTGATTTCTGGGCGACATGGTGTGGCCCGTGCCGAGCGATGGCCCCGGTCTTTGAGGCCGCCGCGGCTGAATACGAGCCGGGATTGCGGTTCGGCAAGGTCGATACGGAAGCCGAACAGGAACTTGCCGCAAGATTTCACATCCAGGCAATTCCGACGCTGATCCTGTTCAAGGGCGGCAAGGAAGTTGCAAGGCGAAGCGGCGCGGTGAGCGGCAGTGAATTGAAGCGCTGGATTGAGCAGCAGCCGATAGGCTGACTCATGCATGTCGCGTTCAAATGGATTCATTTGAACGATAACCTACATGCATCATTTCAAAGTGTCACAGCACGGCGCAATCGAATCTCATACGGTTTTCTGCACGAAAGACAGATGGTCCATCGGCACTGTCAATTGTCATAAAGCCATGGGGACCGGGCCAATTGCGACATCCGCGCTTGGCGGTGTGATTGAGGGCTGCAATATGGCGGCCACCCTGTGGCGGGTCGCCTGTTCATAGGCAAAAGCAAGCGCCAGCAACCTGTCCTCGCTCCACTGTCGGCCAATGAAAGCGAGGTTGAAGGGCGCACCCGACGCGAGATAGCCTGCCGGCACGGTGACAACGGGCAGTCCCGCTATGTTGATTTCCGCCACCGTCGATTCTCGTATGGAGACCCCATCGGCCCGCTTTGGCAGGGGATCAAGCATCTGCGGAAATACCAGCGCGTCAAGCTGCAGCCGGTCCATCACCGCATTGAAAACTTCAAGATAATGGGCGCGCACAGCGGTGAAATTCGCCAAATCAGGCTTGTCGCCGACATGCCGCAGATTTTCCGCATAGCCGGCGATCCGGTTCATGTAGCCAAAGATGCCACCGTCGGAAAACGGCTTTTCATGTTCGGTCATGGCAACAAACCCGGCCCATGAATTGACTGCCGCGCCGGGTCCGAGGCGACCGAGCCACGAAGACAGGTCTTGCGGAAAGGATTCCATGCCGCGAAAATCATAATCCTCATGCCCGCCGCTCGTTTGCGCCAGTTCGGCAAAGCCGGATCCGGCGAACGGATCGGCGACGCAAACCCCGCCGATGCCGGCAATCTCCTCTTGCGCGCGGCGGTAATGGCCGGCAATTTCTTCATGCATGGGAGAGGAGCGCCAGCCGCCATTGCCCCCGCGCCAACCAGGCCCGTAAAGACCCAGACGCGCGCCCTTGATCGCATGGACGTCCAATGAAGCCGCATAGCCTGCGTCGGGCGTCTTTCCGTCAGCCGCAGCGGTTTTCGGGTCTTCCTCACTGTTTCCGGCCAAAATGTCCAGCAGCAATGCTGCCTCCCTGACTGTGCGCGCCAGCGGTCCCACGACATCCAGCGTCGAACCGCCAAGCGGCACAACGCCGACATTGGGAACCAACCCAAAGGTCGGCTTCACCCCCACCAACGCCTGGGCGGCCGCTGGGTTCTGGATGGACCCGCCGGTTTCCTCGGCCAGTCCAAGGATCGAAAAGCCGCCGGCGACCGCAGTGGCCGAACCCGCCGTGCTGCCGCCGGGCACAAAATCGGGATCGACGGCATTGAATGTCGGCCCGGCCCAGCTATCATCGGCATTGGTGCCCGAGGTTGAAAAAATTGGCACATTTGTCTTGCCGAGGATTATGCATCCGGCTACCTTGACCCGTGCAACGACAGGACAGTCACGACCGGGAAAGATATCCGTGCCGCCTGCCCGCGCCGAAAGAACATGCCAACCGGCCGTAGTCGGAAATCCGACCATGTCCATGGTGTCCTTGACGACAACCGGTATGCCGGCAAGCGGACCAAGTGTTTCGCCCGCCGCGCGCCGCCGGTCGATGGCGCGGGCTTCTTCAATGGCGTTATCATTCAGGAATATGATCGCGTTATAGCGAGGATTATGGGCCTCGATGCGTTCAAGACAAGCCCGTGTCAGCGCTTCCGCAGTGAGCCGGCCTGCATCGAAACCGGCCTGGATTTCATCTACGGTCAGTGCGCTTGTATCGATTTTCTGCGGCATGGCGGGCAGTCCTTGTTTGGTCCATTCAGTTCAATATCATCCGCGCCGCCTTTTCGCCAATCATCATGCAGGGTGCATTGGTGTTGCCGCCGATCAAAGTGGGCATGACGGAGGCGTCAGCAACCCGCAGATTGGCGACGCCCCGGACCATGAGCGACAGCGGATCCACCACGGCCATGGAGTCCCTGCCCATCTTGACGGTTCCGACGGGATGAAAAACCGTCAGCGCTTCCGCCTTGAGATAGGCCAAAATCTCGTCATCGCTGCGGACATCCGGCCCCGGCAGGATTTCACGGCCCTTCAAGGCGGCCAATGCCTGCTGCGAAAAGATGTTGCGGGCAATCTTGATGCCCTCCACCAAGGTCCGGGCATCGCTTTCATCACTGAAAAAGCAGTGATTGATCAGCACATTCCTGCGAGATCCATCAGCAGCCAGCGTGATTTGACCGATGCTTTTGGGGCGGAGCACGCAGGTATGGATGGCAAAGCCATGGCCATATTCGACCAGCCTGCCGCGATGGCTGCGGTAACCGGGCACGAAATGAAACTGTATGTCGGGCAGGCCATGGGAATAGCGCGTCCGGGCAAAACCGCCGCCCTCGACATAATTGGTCGTTAACATGCCTTTGCGACCCAAGAGATAGGAGAACGGGCTGGCAAGAATGGCCGGTGCATTTTGCAGCGACAGGCCGAGCGTGCTTGTGCTCTTTGATCTGACCGTGATCATGCCGTCGACATGGTCGCGCAGGTTCTTGCCGACGCCCGGCAGATCCTGCCGGACATCGATGCCTGCGGCTGTGAGTTCTTCCGCCGGACCCAGGCCTGAAGCCAGCAGGATGCGCGGCGAGCCGATGGCGCCTGCCGAGAGCACGATTTCGCCGCGGCACGTCAGTTTTTCGAGCCTGCCGTCCATAATCACATTGACGGCAGTGGCGCGATTGCCGGCGAAATCAAGATCGACGACTTCGCCATTGGTCAGGATTTCAAGGTTGGTTCGCCCCGCAACCGGTTTGACAAAAGCGGTATAAGCGGAAAACCGTTCCCCCCTGTCCTGGGTGACATTGTAGATGCCGGCGCCGAATTGACTGGCGGCATTGAAATCGGTGTTTTCCGGAAGGCCCGCCTGACCTGCCGCATCAACAAACATCTGCGTCACCGGGTTGGGTGCGCGCGGATTATCGACCAGCAATTCGCCGTCTTCGCCATGAAAGGCGCGGTCTTGTGAAATCCTGTTGCGCTCCAGCGCCGTAAAAACCGGCAGCACATCGTCATAAGACCAGCCTTCGCAACCAAGCGCGGCCCATTCGTCATAGTCTTCCTTCGCGCCTCTTATATAGACCATGGAATTGATGGCCGAAGAGCCTCCCAACGCCTTGCCGCGATTGACCGGAATTCTTCTGCCATTGAGGCCCGGTTGCGGCACGCCGACATAGCCGTAGTCAAAGCGCGGGTTGCCATA
The DNA here is from genome assembly GCA_041742335.1 of Rhizobiaceae bacterium. Classification (GTDB taxonomy): domain Bacteria; phylum Pseudomonadota; class Alphaproteobacteria; order Rhizobiales; family Rhizobiaceae; genus Rhizobium_E. Next base: position 40,902 of record JBGSIT010000096.1, on the reverse strand, counting down.
AAGCGCCAGAATTCCGGCTGGAACCTTGACGCGCAGGTCCTTGTCGCTACCGCCGCCTTCAATCAGGCAGACCTGGTTTGAGGGATTGGCGCTCAGGCGGTTGGCCAGCACGCAACCAGCGGATCCGGCCCCGACAATGATGAAATCAAAAACTCGGTTTTGCATTCAGGGGTTCCGGATATCTGCTGTGAAATTATGGGCCAAGGCCCCGGCGATCAGTCGTCAAGTTCTTCGTCATTTTTCAAAAGCGCGAGAATTTCGCGTTTCATCGCGATGAATTCGGGCTCCAACACCACATCGCCCGTACGGGGTCGTGGAATATCGACGACGATTTCCTTCTTGATCAGACCCGGACGCCCCGACATCACCAATACCCGGTCAGCCAGCAGGATGGCCTCTTCAATATCGTGGGTGACGAACAGGACGGTCTTCTTGGAATGCTCCCAGACCCGCAGCAGCAATGTCTGCATGGAATGGCGCGTCTGGCTGTCCAGCGCGCCAAAAGGCTCGTCCATCAGCAGCACTTCGGGATCATTGGCCAGAGCGCGGGCGATGGCGACGCGCTGTTTCATGCCGCCCGACAATTGCGACGGATAGTGATTGATGAATTTGGTCAGGCCCACTTCGGCAAGATAGTGGTTGACGATCACCTTGCGATCTTTGGCCGGAACGCCTTTGCGCTTGGGGCCATATTCGATGTTCTGCGCCACTGTCAGCCACGGAAACAACGTATAGGCCTGAAACACCATGCCGCGGTCAGCGCCGGGCTCGGAAATATTCCGCTCGCCCACGCGGATCGTTCCGCCGGTGCGATCTTCAAGGCCCGCAATCAGATAGAGCAGGCTGGACTTGCCGCAGCCGGACGGGCCGACGATCACGCAGAACTCGTTCTTGTTGACATGCAGCGAAATGTCGTTGAGCGCCAGCACGGAATCCTTGCCCTTGCCATAACGCAAAACGACATTTTCCACGGAGATGTCCGAGCTCCTAATGTCCACCATCGTATCCATGAATTACTTCCTTACAGTGCCCAGGGAGCCGCAAAACGGCGGATGACACGGAAAAGCTGGTCTGTGATCAGCCCGAGAATTCCGATCATGCCGATGGCCATGAAGATCACATCCACCTGGAAGCCGCGCATGGCCTTCAGGGAAATATACCCCAAACCGCTGCGGGCGGCGACAAGTTCGGCAACCACCAGATAGGTCCAGGCCCAGCCCATGGTAACCCGCAATATATCGAGCACATTGGGGAGTGTCGCCGGCAGGACGATATGAAAAACAGTGTCAATGCGCCGCGTGCCGAGCGTATAGGCGGCGTTGACGAGATCGCGCGGCACCGAGCGGGCGCTGTCGGCCATCATGACCAGTTGCTGGAAGAATATCCCGAAAATGATCACCGCGACGCGTTGTTCGATGCCGATACCGATCCAGAGGATGAATAGCGGCACGAAGGAGGTGACGGGAAGGTAGCGGATGAAGTTGACCAGCGGATCAAGGAAGGCCTGCACGATGCGGTAGGTGCCCATGATCAGGCCCAGCGGAACCGAGATGATGCTTGATATGATGAAGCCGATCACCACCACCTGCAGGCTGGACATCGTATGCAACATCAGCGTTCCATCGGCCGCCAGGCGCAGGGTCGTCGCCAACACGCTGTCCGGCTTGGGCAGGAACATGGTCGGCACCGCGCCCGAATAGGTTATTGCGACCCAAATCCCCAGAACGACGACCCAGATGAGAATATTCAAAAACATCGCCATGGACTTGGGAATGGCCCTGAACGGCGTGCTGATATTCTTCAGCAATATGCGAGATGCCACGAGGATGACTCCTTGCCTGCCAGCCGGTCAGCCAGCAGAATTCACAGATGAAGCGCAACGGGGAAGCAGATCCTGCTTCCCCGTCCGGCACTTGGGCTTATTTTAGCCCAAGGAAGCTGGTATCGACCAGGTCATCATATTTGATGTCCATCTTGAGCTTCTTGAAACCACCCCATATTTCACCGCCCAATGTGATCAGCTTGCCGGATTCGCCCGCTTCTTTCCCGCCGAAGAATTCCGCATTGCGCTCTGCTCCATAGAAGTTGACGCCTGCCGCGGAGGCTGCGAACTCCTTTGGATCGGAAAGCCAGCCGCCTACCCCTTTGGCCATGATTTCATAGGCCTTTTCGGGATTGGACTTGATGAATTCATTGGCCTTGTAGAGACCGTCGACCATGGCCTGCACATCGGCGGGATTCTTTTCGATATAATCGCAGGTGAGATCGACCACATCGACGATCATGCCCGGGGTTTCGGTGGAATCAATCAGAACCTTGCCCTTGTTGGCGGTCTTGGCCAATGTCAGGTGCGGCTCCCAGGTAATGGCCACAGGAATGCGGTCGGCCATGAAGGCCGCAGCGGCATCATCAGCGGTCATGTTGACGATCTTGACGTCGGCCTCTGTCATGCCGGCTTGCTTGAGCAGGATGTTGAACCAGAACTGCGACACCGAGCCTTCGTTCATGCCCACTTCCATGCCCTTGATATCGGCAAGCGAATTGACATCGGCAGATGTCAGCACGCCGTCGCCGCCATGGCTGTCATCCAGCGCATAGACGGCCTTGAAGCAGAATTCCGGCGAACGGTATTTCATGATTTCGTCGATGGTCGAAGCGTTGCCGTCCAGCTCGCCTGCAGCGACCGCCGCCATGTAAATCGAAGCTTCCTCGATGATCTGCAAATCGACTTCGAGGCCCTTTTCCTTGAAATATCCAAGATCACGGGCAAGGAAAAGCGGTCCATAGCCGACCCAGGTCGTCATGCCCAGCTTCATCGTACCGGCATTGGCCGCTGTCGCCGCCAGAATGGCGACGCTGCCTACGACGGTGGCTTTCAATAGAGATGTCATCAACTTCAACATGGCGTTCCCCTGTTTTGTGTATTTTGCTCAGTTCATTTTGCTCGCCGGCTTCGGTGCAAATGGAACGCACGGTGGCTTCCCGCAATCACCAGCCGATATTCCCTAACCTCTGGATTTCTATTTATGCTTTTGCAGGAAAGCATGGTTCTTTCGTCGGAAAAATAAGAATTTTTCGCTGTTTTGCTTAGGCTAAACCTAATCAAAATTGCTTCAAGCCTTGCGAGAAGAAATTCTATGTTGAGACGCTGTTATCAACGCCTTCTTTGACCCATGGTCGGGGCAATCATGCCAGGAATGTAAGAGTCGGAAATGAAGGCCCTGGCATGGCTGGCAAAGGCCGCAAGCAGCCTGGATTTCTTCAATTGTTTCAGCGTTGCAAAACCGATTGTCATCGGCCGGTGCTCGCCGGAAAGACGCACCCGCACCAGGCGGCGGCCATCAAGGGCGTGGTCCGAACGCGGCGTGACATTGGCGAGCGTATAGCCATAGCCATTGGCCACCATGGTGCGGATGATATCGGGCTGGGAAAACCGGAAGGCGATGTTGGGCTGCAGGCCTTCCTTCATGAACATTGCCAGGAAATATTCCTTTGACAATGGCAGATCCAGAAGGATCAAGGGCAGGAGCGCCAGTTCCTCGAGCGTGACGGCGGAATGGCGCGCAAGCGGATGATTTTCACCAACCACGGCGTGGACCGGCAGATCGACCAGCGGCGTGAAATCGACATCGGCCGGAATTTGCAGGTCGTAGGTGATCGCAACGTCGATCATGGCGCGGTGCAGGCTGTCGAGCAATATTTCCTGATGCTCGGCATTGGGGCGAATGGAGGCCTTGGGAAAGGCGGCCATGAAGGACAGGGCCAATTCTGGCAGGATCATCGGCGCAAGCGTGGTCAGGCAGCCGACATTGATGCGGCCGCGCACCTCCTCGCTGGTTTCCGACGCCGCCGCATAAAGCGATTCGGCCTGCTCGACCAGGCGCTTGGCCTCCAATAGCATCACCCTGCCCGCCGGCGTCAGGGAAAGGCCCTGGGCGTGATGGCGGACAAAAAGCTGGACATCGAGTTCCTGTTCAAGCTGGGAAATCGCCGCGGAAATCGATGGTTGGGAAATGTGGATGCGCTCGGAAGCGTGGGTAATGCTGCCCGTCTCGCCCGCAGCAATGAAGTATTCCAGTTGTCGAAGCGTAAACCGCATTCATCAAGCCGTTCTGTAAACTGGTTGCCGCCGGTCCCGCCTTCGCTGCAATCGAGCAAGGCCGATCAGAGCAAGGGCCGGGTTGCGTCTATCCGCTTTCTTGTGCTGTCGGCGACAGCCCGGGGATAGTAGTAGCCGACAGTTATGCCGGCTTCAATGCGTCGAACTCGACATCGCGCCGCAATGCCGCTCAATCAGGCAGGACAACCGATCAGATGTCGCCCGGAACCCCGTAGCTTGGCGAACCGGATGGATTGAGCGCGCGCGTGACATAGTCCTTCAGCTGTGGTTTGTAGATCGCCCACAGGGCTTCAAGTTCACCGATCGGATCGTCCTCGGCCCAGTCGACGCGCAAATCAGCCACCGGCCAGGACACGTCCTGGACGATCAACATGCCTGCCGAATGCACCGGACCCGCTTCGCCGCCGGCCGCAAGGGCTGCTTTCATTGTCGCAAGCAACCGGTCGCCAAGATGGCCGGAAGACGCCTGGAAGGCGGCGACCATGCGGGCAGGAATTTCGGCGTTGGCCAGCAGATTTCCGCCGGCGGCGCAATCTTTCCCCTTTGCCATATTGTTGACGCCGAGCGTTTGGGCGCCGGAATGCAGGGCTGAATTGCCTTTCGCATCCAGCAGCATGACTTGCCGCCAGGCGGCATTGTCATAACCCGACAACAAGGCCGCAAGCGCTGCCTCCGCAGATTTGCCGGCCGCCATCAGGTCAAGCCCCTTTGGCCCCAACGCAGGGTCGGTGATATTCTGGGTGGCGACAACGCCGGTAGCAGCGCGCGCAAAGGCGCAGCGTGCCGCAACGGCTGGCGATGACGAGGAAATGGCAATGCCCAGCATCCCGGTTTCGGCGCAACGTGCAATGATTGAAAAGGTCACTCGGCAACTCCTGTCATTGGTTCGGTTCTATCAGGCATCCGGGATGACGGCGATCGCATCGACTTCCACCAGCCATTCAGGCCGGGCCAGCGCCGAGACCACGATTCCGGTCGAGACCGGAAAAACGCCCTTGAGCCATTTTCCGACCACGCGGTAGACGGCTTCTCGGTAACGCGGATCGACGATGTAGATGGTGATCTTGGTGATGTGTTCGAGTTGCGAACCCGCTTCTTCCAGCAACATCTTGATATTGGCCATGGCCTGCTCGGTCTGGCCTGCCGCATCGCCGATGGCGACGCTCGCATTGGTATCGAGATCCTGCCCGATCTGCCCCCGGACGAAAACCATCGACCCTTTGGCGACCACCACCTGGCAGAGATCATTATCGAGTTTTTGTTCCGGATAGGTTTGAGCGGTGTTGAATTGGCGAATGCGGGTATGAACTGGCATGATCTGGCTTCCGGTCGGGTTGGTACGGCGGGTTAACGAAACATGGTCTGGCAAATCGCGACGAATGCGGCCCCGACAGCAGATAATTCCGTGCCCTTGCGCATGACAAGGGCGATATGGCTTTTTTCGGTATTGTCGGCAAGACGCCGCGCTACCAGTGACCGGCCGTCATAGCTCATGCTGGCGGAGGGCTTGGTTGTCAAAAGCGTATAGCCAAGACCATGGGCAACAAAACCTCTAACCGTCTCGAAAGAGGCAAGCCGGTAACGAATGTCGGGCGTCAGGCCCGCTCTTTCGAACAGTGAACTGAAATAGGCGCCGCTGGGTGGAGCATCGAGCAGCACCATCGGTTCGTTTTGCAGCTCGGCAAGCGTGATCTCTTGCCGGCCGGCCAGCGGATGGGCTTCAGCCAGCAGCACATAGGGCGACAAGGACGCCATCCGCTCGACATCAAGCGTTTCGGGCAGATCGAAATCATAGAGCAAAGCGACATCGATGCTGGCCGAATTGAGGGCCGCGACGACCTGCCTTTGGTCGCCGATCACCAGATTGAGTTCGGGCCGGTAGCCGCCTGCCGTCAGCCGAGACATGATTTCAGGCAGCAGATAGGGCCCGAATGTATGAAACACCCCGATATTCAGCGCTTCGGGCGCTGCCGCCGCCGAGGCTGCCAGCGGCTGCGGCGTTCCATAGGCGCGATTGGCGTAGATCAGCGGCGAACCCCGCTCCGCCGCATGGATGTTTTCAACTTCGCCGATGAAAACATGATGGGTGCCGATCCGCTCCTGGCTTTTCAGCCGGCAGTCAAAGGCCACCAGACCATCGGCAACCCGGGGGCTGCCGGTGCCGCAAGCCACCCAGTCGGTGCACAAAAACTTGTCGCCGCCCGCCTGTTTGATGCGGCCGGCAAAGCTGTCTGAAATGAAGGACTGGTCGTCGCGCAACACATTGACGCAGAACACGCCGTTTTCGATGATTGCACTGGCTGCCTGGCTCATATGATGGACGCAAACCAGCAGGGTCGGCTTGTCGCCATCCGCCGATACCGACGACATGGCCGACACGGTAACACCGGCGCGTCCCGCCAGACCGGACGTGGTCACGACATTGACGGTTGAGGCGGCAAAACTCATGCCGCCCAGGAATTTTTGCCGCAGGACCGCGGCTGCGTCCTGAAAGCCGGACGCGCTCTGTTGCAAAGACATGATGCATCCTCCGGGAGATCGGCCGACCTATTCGGCGGCCTCTTTTGACGGCGCATTGGTATTGAACCACTGGCTGACGGCGCTGTCGCCCGGCGTGCGGGTGGTCTTGCCTAGCACATTGGGCGAAAGCCCGGCAGCCTTCTGCACCAGTTCCAGCGGGCCGTCCCAATCAAAGTTCCGGTAGACTGCGGCCAGATGCGCAAAGGGCGGGGACTGGGCGAAAAGCTGGAAGGTCAGGCGATGGCCGGCATAGTCGGAATTCAGCATGTCGCGGGCAAAGGCCAGCAGCTTGCGGCGATCTTCGGCCACCCAGTCTTCATTGACAGTATAGAACTTGTCGAGCCACGGCTTGGTCTCCGGCGCGTCGAATGCCGCCTTGTCGGGCGTCACGCAGATCTGGCCGCCGCAAAGCTCGCGGGCGATGTGGATCATCTCGTGCAATTGCGAGCAGGCAAGCACCCTGCCGGTGTAAAGCAGCGACTGGTTGGGCATCATCAAGCCGCCGGGGCTGCGCTCGCAAAGCGCAATGGATGCTGTCAGATGCGCATTGATGCCTTCGCGGTAGACGGCCAGTTCGGCCAGCTTTTCCTGCACCGCCTGCTGCTTGTCGAGACCCGTCTGGCGAACGTTGAACAGGGCCGCGCCGATCATCATGTCGGCGAGCTTGAGGTTGCGCTGCACAAAGGCGAAAGCAGAATAGCGGTGCAAGGTGGCGCGGATGAACATCGCCGCCTTGGTGTGGCGATAAAACAGCACATTCTCCCAGGGGATGAACACATTGTCGAAGATCACCAAAGTGTCGACTTCATCAAACTTGTTGGACAGGGGATAGTCATCGGCGGATGCACGTCCGGCAAAACCGGTGCGGCAGATGAATTTAAGTCCCGGCGAACCAAGATCGCAGACGAAGCCGACCGCATAATCGGAATAGGCCGAGTTGCCCCAATTGGCGATGGTCGGCTTGGTGAAGGCCTGATTGGCATAGGCCGCCGCCGTCTCGTATTTTGCGCCGCGCACAATGATGCCGCCATCGGTTTCCTTGACGACATGCAGCAGCATGTCGGGGTCCTGATCCTGCGGCGCCTTGGAGCGGTCGCCCTTGGGGTCGGTGTTGGCCGATACGTGGAAAGGATCGGCGTGCAGCACCTTGGAAATATGGTTGCGAATATTGGCGGAAAACTGCGGATCGACTTCGTTGAGCACGTCCTGGCCATCAAACAGCGACCACATTTCACCCACTGTCTCATCGCCGACACGGGTGACAACGCCGCCGATTTCTTCAAGCAGCGTGTCGGTCGCCCGGCGCTTGTCCCACCAATCGGCCTGGGTATGGGGCAATTTGTTGCCGATCGCATTCCATTCGCCGTTTTCCTGATAGGCCATGATCGAACGCGTCTTGGCAGCGTGCTGCATGTCATAAAATTTTGCGCGGATATCGACCAGTGGCTTGAACATCGGATGGGTGGCGACATCCTTTACTTTTTCCCCGCCAATGAAAACTTCACGGCCATCACGAATGGAATCGATATATTCTGCGCCTGTGCGGATCATCGTCCGTTTCTCCCATCGTCAAACCCGTTCGGGTCTTGAAAGTGTTGATGGAATAGTGATGACAGCCTTGCTGGCTTTAGGAAATTATTTCTTTTGGAAATTCTGCATAGGGAAAACCTAATCAGGAAATCGAATTTGCAAGGCCCGATTGCAGGATGCATCTGGCCGGCGACGCCCTCCATTCAGTCGGCGAGACTGTCAACGACCCGGCCCAGCATGGCGCGACAGGCTTCGATCTGCTCCAGACTGACATATTCATCGGCAGTGTGGCCCTGCGCCATGTGGCCCGGTCCGCACACCAGAACCGGCACGCCGAGCGCCTTTTGAAAAAGGCCGCCCTCGGTTCCAAACGCCACCTTGAGCGGCGCGCCCCCGGCAAGTTTCAGCGCGCTTCGAACCACTGCATGTTCAGGCGGCATGTCCAGTCCTGGATATTCATTGAGAACCTCAAGCCGGACCGCTGCTTCCGGGAAATCACTTTTGACTTTTCTTTCAAGGCTTTCCGCCTTGTCAAACAAGCGGCTCATGATGCTTTTCGGATCATCGGCCGCCAGATTGCGGATTTCAAAATCAAGCGTGCAGCTTTCCGGTACGATATTGAGCACGGTCCCGCCGTGGATGACACCGGCATGCAGCGTCGTATAGGCTATGTCATAGTCGTCGTCGCGCCTGCCATGCGCCTCAATATCGTGCTGCATCGCCCGGATTTCAGTCAGCAGGTCTGATGCAAGATGGATCGCATTGAGGCCGCGCGGCGCCAGCGCCGAATGGGCGGCCCTTCCGCAACACGTCGCCCGCAGCGCCGTCTTGCCCTTGTGGCCGATTGCAACCTGCATGCCGGTGGGCTCGCCCACCAGAACCCAATCCGGTTTCACTCCCGCTTTGGCAAGGCTTGCCAGCATCGGTCGGACGCCGACGCAACCTATCTCCTCATCATAGGAAAGCGCGACTGCCAAGGGACGGCGCAATGGTCGGCGGCTGGCTGCGATTATCGCCTCAAGCGCGCAGGCGACAAAGCCCTTCATGTCGGCCGCGCCGCGACCATGCAAAAGCCCGTTGCGCTCGACGAGACGAAACGGATCGCTGCTCCAGGCCTGGCCGTCGACCGGCACCACATCGGTATGGCCGGACAGAACAATGCCGCCGGACTCCTCCGATCCGGTACTGGCAAACAGGCTTGCGCGGTCTCCGTTTGCAGCAGGATAAAGTTCCACCTTGATGCCAGCCTCTCCAAGCAGGTCGGCAACATAGCGGATCAGCGCAATATTGCCGTCGCGGCTTACGGTGGGAAAGGCGACCAATCGCTCGAAAATGTCGTGAATGATTGCCATTTCGTCTCAACCCCGGTGCCTTGCTGATGCGACAATGCCGCCATAACTCTTTTTCGGCAGCAAGACCAGCAGATGGGCAGGGTGTTTGTTGGCAATCATTGCTGAGGCACGCCTTTTATGAAAACGGGCGGCTGTCCGGATTGAACAACCGCCCGCATTGGCCATGCATGCCGAACCAGACTACTGGTCGGAAATTCCGGTTGTCGGAACACCGTTTTGCTGATCGGACTCCTGCATCAATCGCTGCTGTTCGGCTTCCTGTTTCTTTTCCAGAAGCGTCATGAAAACCGGTGCGGCCTGCATGTTTTCGGGATCTGAGGCAAGCGTGAGTTTTGCCGCTCCATTTTCGTCCATGGACCGGTCCACTGCCTCCAGCGGCACCGCAATCCGGCGTTCGCCCATACCGAGGAACCCGCCGGAACTTATGACGACTCCTGCTGCCTTGCCGTCTTTGTCAAAGACAATATCGGCCACTTCGCCAAGGGCCTGGCCGTCGTTGTTTTGCAATGTCTGCCCAATGAAATCACTGGCGAACCACTGGCCTTCCTGCTGTTCGACGATAAATGAAACTCCGGCTGTTGCGGAAGATGCCGATTTTTCCTGCAGGGGTTGGGCCTGTGTCGTATCTGCCGCATTTGGCACCATCGTATCCTGTGCAAATGCAGCGGTACTTCCCAAGACCAGAGAGATGGTGCTTGTCAGTAACAGTTGCCTAAGCATGTCAAGCTCCTTTCTTCGAGGCGCTCCGGATTTCGGCAGCGCGCTGGAATACAAAGCAACACAAACCCCTGGTCCGGTTTACCGGTCCGGAGGCCTGCACGAGAGCCCTCAATAACGCGGACACCTGAGGGTGTGATATCCGCGCCGTGGCAAATATAGGCGGTAATATTGGCGATTTAGAGACTGCTGACGGTGCCGCAACTTGCAATCACGGTGCTGCGACAGGCAGTCCGTAGAGGGCCCGGGCGCCCGCGATATCACCTTTTTGCGGCACCCGGAAATCCTCTGTATATTTGAAATACATCAGGTTGCCGGGCCGGTTATAATGGTCCAAACCGATGGCGTGGCCGAATTCGTGGGCCAGGGTATATTGCAGGTCGTAGCCCCCCGTAGGGCCACCGATACCCTGCTTCCAGGTCTTTTCGGGATTCAGGCAGATCATTGCCCGCTTGATAGGCGTGACCCTTGTACCCCTGGCCGCTCCAGGGTCTTCCCCCGCCGCCGCTGGAAAACCCAGGCCGCGATTATGTGCCGTCGTCGCAGCTTTGACCTTCAAAGGCCTTTCATATTCGACATTGGCGAAGGCATAGCCACGCGGTTCAGCTTGCTCGCCGATAAGGATGTCGGCTGTAGACGGATCTTCAATTTCCTTAAAAGTGATGCCGGCGATCTGAGACCAGAGGTGGGTCGCCGCGACTGCCTCGCGCCGCATGATCGCGACCGACATGAGGGAAATCGTCGTGGCGTTTCCGAAGGGCACCAGCCCCTTGCAATTGCGGGCTTCGGGATCAAAAAACGGAGCGGTCGCAAAAGCATAGGTAACTGATGCCGGCATTCCGAGTTTCGGCACGCCCCATTTCATGATTTGGTTGTCGAGTTTCAGAAGTGTATATTGATCTTCGGCTTTCGCGGCTGTCGGACTTTGCATCCATAAAAGGAATACCGCGCTCCAAAGTGCAAATTTCGCAAATCTCGTCAAATTCGGGTTCCGTCACCTGCCAGGCAAGGTCAGCGAGGTCGCATCCGCATTGGCGATCCGCACCTGCCACTAAAAAGACATAGTGCCCACAGGACCGCCCGGTTTTCAAGCCCCAGGCGAAGTTGTCCCATTTGCAGGCGCCCGGTTGGGGGAAAAAGGTTCATGGGAAAGCCGGTCTTGCCCCCTATAGGCATGGACAAAACCGTCCGCGCATTCTCAAATGCCGGTAAGCGCCGCCAAATAGCTTTTTCGGATCGATGGCGAGCGGATGTCCCAGATCACCGGCGTGCCCTTGGCAATGATCCAGCTGTCGCCGGGTCCGTAAAGCTCGGTTTTTCCGGTTGTCTCGTCTGTCAAGGCAAGGGCGCCCTCCAGCAGGGTTGCGTGCTCATGGAAGGCATAAACGACGCGGTACTTTCCACGCGTTGCAGCATAAAGTCCGCCCGAAACCGCAGTCTCCAGCGTTCCGAACAGAAGCTTGCCGGACACCTTGATCGGCCCCTCCAGCGTGGCGGCGCCGATATCTTCGGGCGCGCCCCAGGCATCAAGCTCCACCTGAACCATATCCAATTTGAAAGCCAGCATCTTTAAATCCTTCATAACGGAGCAAGCCCGGTAATTTCCCGGCGAAACGGCAATTGGCCTTCGGCAAGAGGGGGTTGGTCAAGGTCTTCCGCGTAGCGACGACCGGCATAGGTGGCATGAGCGATGGTGGCGGGCGCAAGCGCATCGCCGATGGTCGTGACGGCCTCGATGCCGGCATCGGCCCATTCGGCTTTTCTGGCGAAAAGATCCAGCGCCAGCGCTTCATTTGGCAAGCGCGCCGTTACCATTACCACGGCATCGGCGGCCAGGCGTTCCTGTTTGGCTGTAAATGTGCAGGCCATGTGGACCTCGCCGGCACCCACTTTTTCGAGCGCCAGGAAGCTGCGGATCAGGACACCCTTTTCCAAAAGCCGCTTCTGGATGAAATGCTGCTCCATCGTATTGCGTGTCCATGTCGAGGCTTCCGAGGCCGGTGTCGCATAGGTCACCGCATAGCCCTTTTCGGCCAGCAGTTCGGCCATGACGCCGCCCATATAGTAATGATCATCATCCCAGACGAGGACTTGCCTGCCTTTAGGCAGATGCCCGTTCATGATGTCGCCGGGGCTCAGCACTTCGGCGCCTGCTTCTATCGGAACCGCTTGCGTATGGTAGTGGCCGACGCCGTCGCTTCGCCAGGTCGATCCGGTGGCGATCACCACCCGTGGAATGGCAAAACTCAGCACGTCATCGGCGCCAAGGCGGCTTTCCAGGAATGATTCAACATTTGCCAGTTGATTGAGCTGCAGCTTGCGATAATCGACAACGCGGATCCAGGCTGCAAGCCCCGGAAGACGCGCCTCCTGCACCACACGGCCGCCCAGTTCGACGCCCGCTTCAGCCAGAGTGACCTGATAGCCGCGCTTGCCCAGCGTTTGGGCTGCTTCAAGGCCGGCTGGTCCGCTGCCGATGATCAGAACCGGCTTTTCGGTCTTGTGCTTGCGAACGCGTTCGGGGTGCCAGCCCTTGCGCCATTCCTCGGCCATAGTCGGGTTCTGGGTGCAACGGATGGGCGATTGGGTAAAATCCCCCGATACGCAGATATTGCAGCCAATGCATTCGCGGATATCGTCAAAGCGTCCTTCTTCGATCTTCTTGGGCAGGAACGGATCGGCAATGGAAGGCCGCGCGGCGCCGATCAGATCGAGTATGCCCTTGTTGACAAGGCTGACCATGCGATCAACGGAGGTATAGCGCCCGACACCGACCACCGGCTTGGTCGTCAGCCGTTTGATGCCGAGAATGAACGGCTCCTGTGCGCCCTCTTCGGAAAAACGCGAAGTCCGGCTGTCATTTTCCCATCCGGCCAGGGTGACATCCCACAGGTCGGGAAGCTCGGCCATCAGGCCGATCATGTCCTCGACCTCTTCCTTGTAAAGGCCGCCCTCGCCCATCAGTTCGTCAACTGAAATCCGGATCGGAACGGCGCAGCTGTCGCCAACCGCCGATATGGTTTCCTCGGTGATTTCGCGCATCAGCCGGATACGGTTTTCAATCGGGCCGCCATATTCATCGCTGCGCTGGTTGTAACGCCGCGACAGGAAATGGTGGAGAAATCCGAGCGCATGGGCTGCATAGACATAGATCAGGTCAAATCCGGCGCGCTTGGCCCGCTTGACGGCGGCCAGGTGCCATTTGCGGACATTGCGGATGTCCTCCATATCCATGCGACGCGCCTGCACCGGATCGAACGTGAAGGTGGCGACCGGCAGATGGGCCGGTCCCATCGGCACTTCACGCGAATAGAGATTGGAGCCGTTCATGCCGTTATAGGCAAGCTCGATCCCGGCAAGGCTGCCGTGTTCATGGATCTTGTCAACCATGCGCGACAGCGCCGGTATGTCGCGATCATCCCAAAGCCGCAACTCGATGAAGGGTGTGATTTCAGACGTGTGATGCAACTCGACCTGCTCGGTGCAGACCACAGCCCATCCGCCTTCGGCCTTGACCCCGCGCATATGGGCCAGAGCCGTGGGATCACGGTAGCCCATGCCATTGCAATGCGGCACCTGGTAAAAGCGGTTTCGCGCCGTGACGGGACCGATCTTGACGGGTTCAAACAAAACGTCGTAACGGGGCGGTCGCTTCAAAGGCGTGCCCCAATCCAGCATTTCATCCATCCATTGATCCCTCGTCCCGCATGAGATCTACATCAGCCAGAAATTCGGCTTCACATAAATTATTCTTTATTGGCGCATTGATTTTGCATTTCCGAAGCAGGTCTGTTGTGAGGTCCCCTGCTCATGCGGTATGCCGGCGGCCGCGACGAGGGTGAAAAGGCCGATTATTCATCCCTGCGCATCGCGGGCGATGCCGTCAATCAGGCAATCGTGGGCCCGGCTACAAGGTGAGAAAAGCAAACGCATAAGTCCATTGTCGGGGCGGGCCGGGCGGAGGAGCAGTCCGTCACGCCCGGCAAAATTCCGCCGCCCGTTCAGCCGAAAGCCTGGCTGCTCTCGACAGGTGCTTCTATGACATCGAAGATGGCGTCTTCCAGGCGGCCATAAAAGCCGATGCTTCCCTCCTGCCCGTGCTCGACCAGCAGCCTGCCTTTCAGGCCGCCGCCGAAGGTCCAGATATCTTCATAGACCTTGCCGCGTCGGTCGGCATTGCTGGTGCGCACCCGTAATGGCTGGCCATTGCTGACTGCCTGCCATTGCCCTTGGTCCAGAAGGACGCACACAATCCCGTCGTCAACGTGGACGGTTACTTCGATCAATTCTCTACCAATCATGATCATTCACTCCACCTGCTTATTTGGCGTATCAACTGCCTCGCGGCAGCACTGCGCTGGGCCAAGTCCGGGACACCGAATGAATTTCCAGATCTATTGCCTGGCACTCGGCGTGAATGCATCTCCAGTCCCGGCACGGCCTGCCAGCATTTCTGCTGTCCAACCGCGCCGTTCAGGCCGGAAGTGCAAAGACATTCGTCGATGAACCAAAGTCCGTCATGTCTGCCACTGGCTTAGTAACGCGATTGAGGTCACAATTATTCTCTAGAATGAGCAGTATTTGTGTCAAATTTTACATGACTTGTGAAATTTTACAACCCCAAGTGACATTAGTATCTTATTTGAGATCATTAGAGTTGCTAAATATTACATCATACCTACCTTGCAGCGATGTCGCACATGCACCGATTTTTTCACACAATAGACAATAAGTTCAATATATTATGGAAATATCGCAGACGATTCATTAAGTACAAAAAAATGAAAAAATAAACTATATGCATTTTTTTGGTGCAATACTTTATTATATTAGCGATGTATATGTTGATATTTTTCTGAGTTATTCAAGTATTGCCTTTAACAGCCTTGATCGCCGGTGCGACAGATCGTGACCGGGAAAAGTTGGCTGATTCGACCCTTCCACTTGTCAGCCTGGAACGGAATTCCTTGCCGGACGGCCTTGCTCCTCTCGGCCCATTGCAAGGTCAGGAAATCACCGCCGCTCTTGATGAAGATGATTGTCACGACCTCGCTGCGCGGTTTGGGCACGCCATTGACGCTGCCGCATCCGAAATAGGCAATGAAGGCATCCTTGCCATTGATGCTGGTTTCCTGAATGGCCGTGGCCACATATGTTTCCGGGCAGTTCCTGCCAAAACCGCCGCCGAACGGATGTGCGAACCCGACCGGCGTCCGGTCGGCGCCTGCCGCAAGGTTCCTTGCGCCGGTCAGGGTAATCATCTGGCTCCAGTCTTCGACTGTCTCGCCGGACGGCACCGATTCCTGGATGTAATTGTTGCCGGCAGCATTTTCGAAGGCCGGCGCGAATCCGGTCGGCAATCGATAGCCTACCAGCTGCCCGAAGACCGGCGTCGATGCGATGACATTATCGGCGGCCAGAGCATTGATGCTACCCGCCAGAAAGCCGGTATACAGGATCAGGCCAAATATCCATGCTTTCAAGACCGGACCGCCCGGACATATTTGCAATGAAACTGCCGATCTTGCCATCTCCAATCCCCCTTTGCCGAAAGCACGCAGATATTTGCGGCTCGCTGGACGATGAAACCACGTTATCCCAAAATTTCAGCAGGCGTTTATCGGATCGAATTCAGTTTGGGTCGGCAATGGCAAGTGGCCAACAAAAAGGCGGGCTTTCGCCCGCCCCATGTTGAGTTGAAAAAATCAAGCGGCGCTTTCAACACCCTTTACGAACCAGTCAATGACCGCCAGGTCGGCCAGCGTCATGACCTCGCCGTCCTTGACCTTGAGATTGCCGTCCTGATCGTAGATCGGGCCGGTGAAGATATCGTAGGTGTGGGCCTTGTAACCGGCCTGCACTTCGTCGGCCAGCGCTGCGACATCGGCAGGCACGTCCTTGCTATATGGCGAGATCACCACTGTGCCTTCGGTCATACCGTCCCATGTATCAGCCGAGACCCAGGTTCCATCCAGAATGGCCTGGGCGCGGGCGACATAATAGGGTCCCCAGATGTCTTCGATGGCTGTCAGATGGGCATTGGGTGCGAACTGCGACATGTCGGCGCCCTGTCCAAAGCCGTGCAGGCCCTTTTGCTCGAGAATCTGCAGCGGACCGGGGCTGTCGGTGTGGGTGGTGACGATGTCACAGCCCAGATTGATCAGCGTCTCGGTTGCGGCTGCTTCTTTCGGCGGATCAAACCAGCTGTCGATCAGCACCAGTTTCACCGTGGCGTCTGGATTCTGCTTCTGTGCAGCCAGGGCAAAGGAATTGACGCCGAGCACCACTTCGGGAACCTTGTAGGAACCGAGATAGCCAAGCGTGCCGGTCTTGCTCATCTTGCCGGCTATCGTGCCAAGCACGGCGCGACCTTCATGGAACTTGGAATTGTAGGTGGAAACATTGTCAGCGCGCTTGAAGCCTGTGCAATGTTCGAACTTGACGTCGGGAAATTCCGAAGCGACCTGCAAGGTCTGGTCCATATAGCCGTAAGAGGTCGTGAAGATCAGCTTGCAGCCCTGCTGGGCGAGATCGCGGATGATCGGAACGGCAGAGGCGTCTTCGGCGACATTTTCGGCATAGACGGTTTCGACCTTGTCGCCGAGGGCTGCGTCAATTGCTTCGCGGCCCTTGTTGTGCGCCCAGGTCCAGCCATAATCGCCGATGGGTCCGAGGAAGATGAAACCGATCTTGATCTTGTCGGCGGCAAAAGCCGGTTGACCAAGCAGAGGCAATGCAGCGGCGGCCCCGGCCGCCTGAATGAAATTGCGACGATTTAAGATTGCCATGATGTTCTCCTGTTTGTTGGCATTTAGGTAGATGGTAGGAACGGCTTGCCCAGGCAGGCAGGCGCATTGCCGCCGGCGCTCTCGCGTTTCGAGATGATGGCAAGCGCGATAATGGTCATCAGATAGGGCATCGCCGCCCAGAATTGCGACGGCATGAACGAAAATCCCGCGGCTTTGGCGTAGAGTTCCAGCGCCATCAGGATCCCGAAGAAATAGGCCCCTGCCAGCAGCCGCCCGGTGCGCCAACTGGCAAACACCACCAGCGCCAGCGCTATCCATCCCCGGCCCGCCGTCATCTTTTCCGCCCACATCGGCGTGATAACCATGGAAAAATAGGCCCCGCCGATGCCAGCCATGGCGCCGCCAAAAGCAATCGCCGCATAGCGAACGCCGACTACCGAATAGCCGATGGAATGCGCCGACAGGTCATTTTCGCCCACAGCCCGCAGGATCAATCCGGCACGGGTGGATTTCAGGAACCAGGCGACAATCGGCACCATGATCAGCGCAAAATAGACAATGGGCGAATAGCCGAAAAACACCTTGAGGATGGGATGGCGGGCCAGTTCCGCCGGAAAGACCGAGCCGAACACCGAGACAATCCGCCCGGTGAAGGAAAGCCCGAGCAGGGATGATATTCCGGTGCCGAAAATGGTCAGAGCGAGGCCTGTGGCCACCTGGTTGGAATTCAGGCCCAGCACCAGCACGCCGAAGAGAAGCCCGGAGATTGCGCCGCCGGCGGCAGCCCCGATGATTCCCAGCCACGGATTGCCGGTAATCACCGTCATGCCGAAGCCGGAAATGGCGCCGACCAGCATCATGCCTTCCACGCCGAGATTGAGAATGCCGGATTTTTCGACCACCAGTTCGCCAAGGCCGGCCAGCAGGATCGGCGTTGCCAATCCGACGACAGTGATGAGGGCAGCTATGATGAAATCAAGGCTCATGTCTATTCTCCCGGCGCTGCGGCGGTTTCAAGCTTGGCCGAGGACACCAGCCGGACCCGGTAGCGCACAAGAATATCGCTGGCCAGAATGAAAAACAGCATCATCGCCTGAAAGATGCCGGCCGTGGAATTGGGAATGTGCACCGAAGTTTGCGCCACCTGGCCGCCGACATAGGTGACCGCCAGCACGATGCCGGCAATCAGGCAGCCGATCGGATTGAGCCGCCCCAGGAAGGAGACGATGATGGCGGTAAAGCCGTATCCGGACGGAAAGCCGAGATTGATGGCCTTGAGCGTGCCGGCAAATTCCAGCGCTCCGGCAAGACCCGCCATAGCGCCGCCGATCAGCAGGGCCATCCAGATTGTCTGCTTGCCGTCAAAGCCGCCGTGGCGGGCGGCATTGGGCGCGCTGCCGACAACACGGATCTGGAAGCCGAAGACGGATTTCGACATGACGAACCAGAAGACGAAGGGCAGGATCAGCGCGATCGCGATACCGAGATGGATCGTGGTTCCGGGCACGATGATCGGCAGGGTCTGGTCGGGCGCCAGCGGCGCGGTGGCCGGAAAATTGCGGCCGTTCGGATCTTTCCATGGCCCGCCGACAAGATAGCCCAGCACCTGCAGCGAGACATAGGTCAGCATCAGGCTCGACAGGATTTCGTTGACATTGTAGCGGGTCCGCAAGACTGCGGGAACCGCTGCCCAAGCCGTGCCGCCGGCAATGCCTGCAAGGATCATCAGCGTAATAACGAAAAACCCGCCCGAAGCGCCGGCGGCAATGCCGACGCCGGCGGCGCACAATGCGCCAATGACATATTGGCCTTCCGCGCCGATGTTCCAGACCTGCGCCTTGTTGCCGACCGATAATCCCAGCGCGATGATGATCAGGGGAGCGGCCTTGATCGCCACATCCTGCCATTTGTAGCTGACCAGCAGCGGCGTGATGAAGATATCCACCACGGCGCGAAACCCATCGATGCCGATCGCATCAAACACGATGACACCGATCAGCATGGTGACCAACACCGAGGCTATCGGGGTGACAACCTGCATCAGCCGGCTGGGTTCTTGTCGCTTCTCGAGTTTAATGCGCATGGACAGGCTCCCGGGTCGCAGGCTTGTTGGCCACATTCGTCTCGCCATGGATGCCGCCCATCAGCAGGCCGATCTCTTCAATATCGGCGCCTGCAACATCCATGACGCGCGACAGGCGTCCTTCATTGATGACCGCCAATGTGTCGCACAGCGACAGCAACTCATCGAGGTCCTGGCTGATGACGACGATCGCGGAACCTGCCGCCGCCAGATCGACCAGGGCTTGATGGATGGCTGCCGCAGCACCGGCGTCAACGCCCCAGGTAGGCTGGCTGACCACCAGCACCGACGGGTTCTGCATGATTTCACGACCCATGATGTATTTCTGCAAATTGCCGCCGGAAAGCGAACCGGCCGTGGATGCCGGACCCAGCGCCTTGACCGCAAAGGCGGTGATGACTTCCCCGGCATAGGTGCGGGCTGCGCCGGAATCAATCAGCCCGCCGCGCACCATGCCGAGCCGGTCACGCGCCGTCAGGATGGTATTGTCGGACAGTGAAAACTCCGGCACTGCCGCATGTCCGTTGCGTTCTTCCGGCACACTTGCCATCCCGCTCATGCGTCGGGTCTTGGCCGACTGACGACCGACGGCGGCGCCATCGACATTGACTGCGCCGGCCGTCTCGCAGAGGACCTCGCCCGACAGCGCCAGCAGAAGTGCGTTCTGGCCGTTGCCTGCCACCCCGGCTATGCCGAAGATCTCGCCGGCACGCACGTCAAAGGAAATATCCTTGAGCGAAATGTCGAACGTTCCGGTGCCGGCGACCGACAATTTGTCGACGACCAGTTTCTTTTCGCCGAATGTCCGTCCCGCCGGCTTCTGGATATCCTTCAACCCGCCGCCGATCATCTTTTCGGCCATGGAGCGCGACGTCTCCACTTTCGGGTCGCAGGTATCGACCAGCTTGCCGCCTCTCAATATCGTCGCCGTATCGCAAAGCGCCTTGATCTCGTGCAGCTTGTGGGAAATGTAGAGGATCGAACAACCTTCCTTGGCCAGTTGCCGCAGAACGACGAACAATTGCTCGACTTCCTGCGGCGTCAGAACCGATGTCGGCTCGTCCATGATCAGCAGGTTGGGATTGAGCAGAAGCGCGCGGACGATCTCGATCCGCTGGCGCTCGCCGACTGACAGAGTCGAGACGATCCGGTGCGGTTCAAGCTTCAGGCCATATTGTTTCATCACCGCCATGATGCGTGTTTCGAGTTCGCGCGCCGGGATTTTTCCATCCATGCCGAGCGCTATGTTTTCGAGCACGGTCATGGCCTCGAAAAGCGAAAAATGTTGAAACACCATGCCGATGCCGAGCTTGCGGGCCGCCTTGGGATTGGCGACATGGATCGGCTTGCCGTTCCAGCGGATTTCGCCCGCATCCGGCTGCATGATCCCGTAGATCATCTTGACCAAAGTGGACTTTCCCGCCCCATTTTCGCCAAGCAATGCGTGGATCTCGCCGGGCTTGACTGAAAAGCTGACATGGTCATTGGCAAGAACGCCGGGAAACCGCTTTGTAATACCGGTAAGCTGGAGGCGTGGGGCAGCATTGTTGTCCATTGGCGATTCCCTATGTCATTGCCGGCTGTTCACACAGGGCGACGGCAGGGCCATGGCGAAGACCCGCCAAGCCTTGCACAACAACCACGGCGTTGATTGTGATCCAATTTGAAACTTGCCCGGCGATGTCTCTTGCGGCCTGGAGAAAAAAAGTGAGTCGGTCAGCAAGCGGACCGTCGTCGTCCGCGCGCCGATATAATCCACCACTTGTCCCAATTGCATTCATCTCCGCTAGATGGGCCGGGATCCGCTGCACATACAAGCGCATTGTTTCGAGCAATGCGTTGCGAAAAGCGCAACACTAGTGTTAGCCCTTATTCCGGGGAAATGGCAAGGCTTCCATCTGCTCCTTGAGAATATTTGCAACAGCCAGTGCGGCAGATGACAAATGATGGGAATTGCGGGCGACCAGCGAAAGGTCTTCAAAGGGCACGTGCCAACCGGTAACCCTGACAAAACTCAGGCTCCGGTCCTTCACTTCCTCGTTGACATCAAGCGCGCTCAGGAAGGCAATATGTCGGCCATCCAGAACCAGCTTTTTCATCAGGCTGGTTGAGTTCGTGACCAGACTGGGTATCGCCTGATAGGAAACGGCCTGCATGGCGCGATCAATCAGCTTGCGCGCAGCAAGCGACGTATCGGGCAGGATGAAGGGAAACTCAAGGCTCTCGCCCAGGCTAACCGATGCCTTGCCGGCCAGAGGATGGCTGGCGCCAACCACGATGCCCGCCGGTATGTCTATCGTCATGAGCTTGTTGATATTGGCCCGATCGGCTACGTTGAAGCAGACTGCGACATCCAGGTCATTGGCCTGGATTTTTTCCAGCACCTGCGGCGTGCCGCCGATAAACATGTCGAGCGTGAACTGCTTGAACTGTGTCTGGATCCGTTCGAGCAAGGCGGTCGCAAATTCATTCGACAGGCATTCCATCAGACCCACCGCCACATGGCCGCGGCGCAGGCCCTGCAGTTCCTGAAGACGGATTTTCGATTTTTCCAGATCGTTGCGCCAGCGCCTTATGTCGGCCAGCAGCACTTCGCCGGCCGCCGTCAGCCTTACGCCGCGCGGGAGGCGATCAAACAATTGCAATCCATATTCCGCCTCAAGGTTGAGAATTCTGCGGTTGAGCGCCGACGGCGACACATTCAACCGTTCGGCGGCCTTGCGGATTGAACCGCTGCGCGCCACTTCGTCCAGAAACAGGGCTGCGGGCGAAATAAGGGACAAATTCAACTCCAGTACTGCTCAAGCATGATGATGACATCTTTGCCATGTCCTAATTTTTCGAACACAACGTGCCAATAGATGCACTTGAAAACGGCCTCGTTCAAGGCAACTTTAGCCGCAAACAACCGGCAGGAGGAAATCAATCATGACGTTGACTTGCGAAGAACTTGACCACACGGCCTTGCTGCGATTGGCAATTGCAGAATCCGAAAAGGCGAAGGGTGAAGGCAACCACCCCTTTGCGTCGATCCTTGTCGGCCCAGACGGCAAAATCCTGATGACCCAGCACAATGCCTATATGCCCGACCGCGACATGACAGGCCACGCCGAGCGCGTGCTGATGACGCGCGCTTCCACCACCTATCCGATGGAACTGCTGAAGCAATGCACGATCTATACGTCGGCCGAACCCTGCGCCATGTGCGCCGGGGCCATCTACTGGACCGGATTGAAGCGCGCCGTCTACGGCCTGTCGGAATCCCAACTCAAGGAGATCACCGGATCGCATCCGGAAAACCCGACCCTTGATCTGCCTTGCCGGATCGTTTTCGAGGCAGGCCAGAGACCGGTGGAAGTCATAGGGCCAATGCTGGTCGAAGAAGCCGCCAAGGTGCATGAGGGCGCCTGGGATTAACCGGTTCCCTGACACATGAGCGGCAGACTCGCATCAGTCTGACGACCGTCTTGCGCGAACCGAATTATATTGATATCAATCTATATCTGATCTCGATATTGATATTCGGTGTGCCATGGCGGATTCTTCTTATCGTTGGGTGATTGTGACGGCGGGCGGCGTCATGGGTTGCGTAACCATGGGGGCGTTGTTTTCGCTTCCCGTGCTGTTGACGCCTATGACGCAAGATACCGGCTGGTCGCGAACTGGAATTTCATCCGCGATGACCATCGCCTTCCTTTCGATGGCGGTGACGTCGATGGCCTGGGGGGCGCTTTCCGACAGGTTCGGCGCGCGGCCCGTGGTGTTGGTGGGCGCAGGCCTTTATTCACTGAGCCTGTGGCTGGCCGGTAATGCACCCTCGCTTTTTCTGTTCCAGCTTTGCTTCGGTATTTTGGCAGGTGGTTCCGTTGCAGCTTTTTTCGCCCCCATGATGGCCACGGTGACGGGTTGGTTCAGCACGCAACGCGGTCTCGCCGTGTCGCTCGTGTCAGCGGGCATGGGGCTTGCGCCCGTTACCATGTCGCCGCTGGCGGCAAAGCTCATTGAGACCTATGATTGGCATATGGTCCTTTCGATCCTTGGCGTCGTGGTGGCGGCGGTGACGATCCCCGCCTCGCTTCTCCTCCGCAGGCCGCCCGCCGGATCCGCGTCTGCCGGAATCATGGCAGTCGACGCTCCGGACGAAGGCATGACTGTGCGCCAGGCCGTCGCCTCGCCGCAATTTATCTGCCTGGTGGCGACCAACTTCTTTTGTTGCGCGACCCATTCCGGGCCGATCTTTCATACGGTCAGCTATGCCGAGATTTGCGGCATTTCCGCGCTTGCAGCCGTTTCGATCTATTCGGTGGAAGGCATTGCGGGCCTTGGCGGCCGGATCGGCTTCGGCCTGATGGGCGACCGTTTCGGAGCAAAGCGCGTATTGGTCGCGGGATTGCTGGCGCAGGCCTTTGGCGCGCTTGGCTATTTCTTCGCCAGCGGGCTATTTCAATTTTACGCCGCAGCCATTGTCTTCGGCTTCATCTATGCCGGCATCATGCCGCTTTACGCTGTGCTTGTGCGTGAAAACTTTCCGATGAAGATGATGGGCACGGTCATGGGCGGAACCGCCATGGCCGGCGGTCTGGGCATGGCGACCGGGCCGGTGCTCGGCGGATGGATTTATGACACATCCGGCGGTTACGGCGCGATGTATGTCACCTGTTGTGCCTTGGGGCTCGCCGCCTTCCTGATTGCCACAACCTTCCGGCCCTTCCCCAGGCCCGCACAGGTGGCAGCGCAAGCAGCCTGAGATTGTTTGCCGCTCCGGGTTGATGAAGGCCGGAACGGCTGATCACAGGGCCGGTGCATATTCGGCGCCGTCCACCGTCTTCGGTCGACCGTCCAGAAAAAGCGCGCCAATTCGCGGCGCGGTTCTTGAAATCACTTTGCCGGCCTTGATCACAACCAGCCGGTTCGGCTTCAACCGCAGCGCTTCGACCGGGTCGCGGGCCTGCAGCACGACAAGATCCGCATTGCAGCCTTTCTCGATGCCGTAGCCTTCCAGGCCCATTGTGACGGCGGAATTGGTTGTCAGCGCCGAAAATATCTTCCGCTTGTCTTCGATGCCCGCCATCTGGGCGACATGGATGGCCATGTGGCCGACCTCCAGCATGTCGCCCGATCCCATCGAATACCAGGGATCCATGACGCAATCATGCCCGAAGGAGACGTTCAGTCCCGCATCCATCAATTCGCGCACCCGCGTCATGCCGCGCCGCTTGGGATAGGCGTCGTGACGACCTTGCAACATGATGTTGATCAGCGGGTTGGGGATGACATTGATCCGCGCTTCCGCCATCAGCGGTATCAATTTGGAGACGTAGTAATTGTCCATCGAATGCATGGAAGTCAGGTGCGAACCGGCCACCCTTCCCTGCAAGCCGAAGCGGATGGTCGCGGCGGCAAGGGTTTCGATATGGCGCGACAGCGGATCGTCGGTCTCGTCGCAATGCATGTCGACGGGCAGGCCGCGATCGGCGGCAATCCGGCACAGCGCTTCCACCGAGGCTGTGCCTTCGGCCATGGTGCGCTCGAAATGCGGAATGCCGCCGACAATATCGACGCCCATGTCCAGCGCCCGGTTGAGCGCTTCGATGGCGCCCGGCGAGCGATAATAGCCGTCCTGCGGGAAGGCGACCAATTGCAGGTCGATATAGGGCGCCACCTTTTCGCGAACCTCGATCATCGCCTCGACAGTCACCAATCGCGGATCGCTGGTGTCAACATGGCTGCGGATGAAAAGAAGACCCTGGGTGACGGCGAGATCGCAATAGCGCAGCGCCCGCTCGACCAAAGCCTCCCTGGTCAAAGTCGGGCGCAATTCGCCCCAAAGGGCAATGCCTTCCAGAAGCGTGCCCGAGCGGTTCAACCTAGGCAGACCCAGCGAGAGCGTCGCATCCATGTGAAAATGCGGATCCACGAAGGGCGGCGTGACAAGCCGGCCGCTGGCATCAATCTCTTCGCCGGCTTTTGCATCAAGATTCTTGTCCAATGCGGCAATCTTGCCCCCGAGGATTGCTATATCAATGCCTGATCGGCCATCCGGCAGATTGGCGTTGCGAATGATCAAGTCAAACATCGTGGATCTCCGGGGAATGGCAGGACGCCGGCTCGCAATCAGCCAGCCTGCCCGCATGAATGGATTGCAGACAGCAATAAAGGACAAAGCAGGCTGCAATTGCAAGCCCGCCCGCCGCCATCGGACGCATTGGTTTCAATCCGCAAACCTGCCACCGGCTTGCGGGCGGCGACTGCCGTCAACGCGCCATCCAGCCGCCATCGACGCTCAGCACCGTGCCATGGATATAATCGGCCGCGGGCGAGGCCAGAAACACCGCCGCCTCGCCGATATCAGACGCCTCGCCCCATCGACCTGCCGGAATGCGTTCCAGGATGGATTTGTTGCGGGCGGGATCATTGCGAAGCGCTTCGGTATTGTTGGTGGTTATGTAGCCGGGCGCTATCGCATTGACATTGATGCCGCGCGCCGCCCATTCATTGGCCAGCAGCTTGGTGATCCCGGCAACGCCGTGTTTGGAAGCGGTATAGGCCGGCACTCTGATGCCGCCCTGAAAGGACAGCAGCGAAGCGATGTTGACGATCCTTCCCGTGCCTTCACGGGCAAGAACGGCGCGTGCGAAAGCTTGGCAGGTGAAGAAGACCGCCTTGAGATTGACGTCGATGACGTCGTCCCAATCAGCCTCGCTGTAGTCAATCGAATCGGCCCGGCGGATGATGCCTGCATTGTTGACCAGAATGTCGATTGTCCGGCCAGCGAAGATGTCGCGCGCCGCCATCGGATCGGAAAAATCGAGACGAAGCGGTTCGGCCTTTTCAATCATCGAAACGGTTTCATCGCAGGACGACCGGCCGGCGCAAATGACGTGGGCGCCGGCATTCCCCATGGCCACGGCAATTGCCTGGCCAATACCGGTATTTGCTCCAGTCACCAGCGCCGTCCGGCCCGCAAGCGAAAACGGGTTCAACGCAACGTCTCCATGCTGACCATTTCGACATCGCGATAATCGACATTGTCACCCGCCATCGCCCAAATGAATGTGTAATTGCCAGTGCCCGCACCGCAATGGATCGACCATGGCGGCGACAGCACCGCCTCTTCATTCTTGACCACCAGATGGCGTGTTTCATCGGGTTCACCCATGAAATGGAAGACGCGGGCCTGTTCATCGAGATCGAAATAGAGATAGGCCTCCATGCGCCGGTCGTGGACATGGGCCGGCATCGTGTTCCACACCGAGCCCGGCGCAAATTGGGTATAGCCGACAACCAGTTGGCAGGACGGCATGACATCGGGATGGACGAACTGGTTGATCGTCCGTTCATTGGCCGTCTCCGCAGACCCCAGCGTGACCTTCTTGGCCTCGCCGATCCGGAGGAGCCGGGCGGGATGGGCGAAATGGGCGGGAGCCGACAGGATGTAAAAGCGCCCCCGGCCGGCAAATTCGACAGGACCTGCGCCCATCGGCAGATAGACCACGTCACCGCGTCTCATTTCATAACTCGTCCCGGCAGCCGAAACGGTCCCGGCGCCGCCAATGTTGACAACGGCCATTTCCCGCCGGTCGAGGATGCTGGGCGTGCCGCATTGCTTGACATGGTCGAGCACCAGCGTGCCGCCGTCGGGCACCGCTCCACCCAGGATCATCCGGTCGTAATGGGTATAAACCAGTTTGATCTCGCCTTCGACAAACAGGTCCCCGACATGAAAATGGCGACGTAAATCACTGGTGTCCATCGCCTTCATGGCAACCGGGTCTATGGCGTGGCGGATCTGAATCCGGGTCATTTTTTCACCTTTCAGAGAAAATCATCGCGGCGCGGCGCAAAGCAGTCAATCAGCGTGCCGGGCTCAATGCAGCGGCAGCCATGCCGCAAATTTGCGGGAATGACGAAGCTGTCGCCCGGCCCCACTTCGACGGAATCCTCACCCAGCGCAAAGACGAAACGGCCTGATTGCACATAGGTGGACTGGACATGCGGATGATTGTGCAACTTGCCCTCGGCATCTTTTTCAAAACGGAACGCGACCATCATCAGCTCCGCGCTATCGGAAAGAACCTGTCTGGTAACGCCTTGATCAGTCGTGACAACGGGGAATTGCCTGAGCATATTTGACCTCAATGAAACAGGGCTGGAAGCCACAGTGACAATGCCGGGATATAGGTTACCAGCATCAATGTTGCGAAGGCGGCGCCATAAAACGGCCAGATCGTCTTCATGGCCTGCCAGATCGGTATCTTGCCGACCGCGCATCCGACAAACAGCACAGCGCCCACCGGCGGCGTACAAAGCCCAATGCCAAGATTGAGGATGAGAATAACGCCGAAATGGACCGGATCGATGCCGAACGCCACGGCGACGGGCAGGAAGATCGGTGTGGTGATGACGATCAGCGGCGACATGTCCATGAAAGTGCCGAGAATCAGCAGCACCACATTCATCAATAGCAGGATGATGATCGGATTATCGGAAACGCCCTGCAGCAATGCGACCATGGAGGCCGGCACCCTGGTATAGGCGAGCAGCCAGCCGAAGGAAGCCGCGCAGCCGATGACCATGAGCACCATGGCCGTGGTCCGCACAGCGGCGAACGTCGCCGAAACGAAGTCGCTCCAGTTCAGCGAACGATAGACGAACAATGTCACGAACATTGCATAGACGACGGCAATATTGGAAGATTCAGAGGCCGTGAAAACGCCCGAGCGCACGCCGCCGAAGATGATCGCCACCAGGATCAGTCCAGGCACGGCGGACAAGAAGAGCGCTCCCAGCGCCCGCATGCCGGGAAAGGGTTCAGTCGGGTAGCCGCGCCTGCGCGCCACCAGCCAGGCCGCGACCATCAACGAAAGTGCAAGCAGGAAGCCCGGTATGATGCCCGCGGTGAATAGGTCGGCGATGGAGATTTTTCCGCCGGCGGAAATCGAATAGATGATCATGTTGTGTGACGGCGGGATCAGCAGCGCGATGATCGATCCGACCACGGTGATATTGACGGCATAATCGACGTCATAGCCACGGGCCTTCATTTGCGGAACCATCAAACCGCCAACCGCGCTCGCATCGGCTGCGGCAGAACCTGAAACACCGCCAAACATGACGCTGGCAAGAATATTGACCTGGCCCAGACCGCCGCGTCTGTGGCCGACCAAGGCGCCGGCAAGGGCTACCAGCCTTCTGGCAATATCGCCGCGCACCATCAGGTCTCCGGCATAAATGAAGAAGGGGATCGCCATCAGCGCGAAGACCGAGACGCCGGAATTCAGTCGCTGGAACACCACCACGGGCGGAATGCCGAGATAGAGGATGGTGGCGAAACTGGACACGCCCAGGCAGAAAGCCACCGGCGCGCCGATCAGCAAGAGAAATACGAAAGTGCCAAACAGGATCCAGAGTTCCATTGCCTAGTCCTCCAGTTCGGTTTCGCCGAAGCGCGCAGTGGGCAAGCCTGCAAGCCGCCGGGCAATGCGCTCAAGCGAGAATAGGACGATCAGCAATCCGCCGGCGACAATCGGGATGAAATCGAAGGCGCCTGAAATGCCCAGACCGGGCAGCATATTGTTGGCTGTCTTTGCCGCCAGCTCGCTTCCAAACCACATCATGCCGCAACCGAAGGACGCGACCACAATATCCGAAATCGAATGCAGCCAAAGCTTTGCCTTCTGCGGGAGCACAAAGAGCAGGACGTCGAAGGAGAGATGATAGCCTTCCCTGATCCCGACAGCAGCGCCGAGAAAGATGAACCAGCCCATGATCATCACGGAGGCGGGTTCGCTCCATTGCAAGCTGTCATTGAGCACGTAGCGCCAGAAAACCTGTGCGGCGATGAACGCAGTCATCAGCACCAGGCAGCCGCCAGCCAGCCAAAGCGCCACCTTGGCAAGCAGGCTGCTGGCCCTTGCCACCCCCAACATTGTGTCCTGCACGTAAGTTCCTCCCGGTTGGAAAGCCGGCCCGGACCTGCGCCCGGGCCGGATGGCAGGTTACTCAGTCGCCTGGATGCGGGCGACCATGTCCTTGAGCTTGTCGGACTTCACATATTTTGCGTAGACCGGCTCCATCGCCTTGATGAAAGGCGCCTTGTCGATATCGGTGACGATTTCAACGCCGGCGGCGCGAACTTTCTCTTCCGAAATCTTTTCCTGCTTGACCCAGAGTTCACGCATCACGGGCACCGAATCCTTGGCCGCCTGACGGACGACCGCCTGGTCTTCGGCCGAGAGTTTGTCGAAAGTCTTCTTCGACATGACGAGGACTTCCGGCACGATGAGATGTTGGTCCAGCGTGTAATATTTCGCCACCTCGAAGTGACCCGAACTGTCGAAAGACGGCCAGTTGTTTTCAGCGCCGTCGATGACACCGGTCTGGATGGAGGAATAGACTTCGCCGTAAGGCATCGGCGTCGCATTGGCGCCCAGGGCCGCGACCATGTCGACGAACATGTCGGACTGCATGACGCGGAACTTCATGCCCTTGAGATCGTCCATCGACTTGATCGGGTGTTCTTTGTTGTAGAAGCTGCGCGAACCGCCGTCGTAGAAAGCCAGACCGATCAGGTCATGCGCGGTAAACGCATCGAGAATTTCCTGGCCGATCTCGCCGTCCATCACCTTGTGCATGTGCTCGACAGACCGGAAAATGTAGGGCAGCGAGGGAATCTGCGTTTCTTCGATGATGTTGTTGAACGGCCCGAGGCTGACGCGGTCCATATCGATGACGCCGAACTGGGTTTGCTCGATTGAATCCTTTTCCTCGCCCAGTTGCGCTGCGAAAAACACTTCGATACAGAGCCGGCCGTTGGTCCGCTCCTCAAGCATCTTGCCCATGGCCTTGACCGCCTCCACGGTCGGATAGCCGTCCGGATGGGTGTCAGATGACCGCAGCGTGACTTCGCAGGCCGCTGCCGCCGTGGTCATTGCAACCGTCAACAGCAATCCTGCAGTAATTCTTTTCAAGTAGTTCATATTCATTCCTCCTCAAAAATGGCCCTCAGAGCCGATAGGCCTGTTTTGCAAGCCGATAGGTAAGATCTATTGCAACGTCATAGGCATCCTCCTCGGCCAGCCGCCCGGTTGAGACCAGTGTGGCGAGAAAGGCGCAATCCACGCGCCGGGCGACATCATGCCGGGCGGGGATTGAGCAGAAAGCGCGGGTGTCATCATTAAAGCCGACCGTGTTGTAGAAACCCGCAGTCTCGGTCGTCATTTCGCGAAAGCGTCGCATGCCTTCCGGGCTGTCATGGAACCACCATGCCGGCCCGAGCTTCAGCGATGGATAAACCCCGGCGAGCGGCGCCAATTCTCGACTATAAGCCGTCTCGTCAAGTCCGAACAGGATTATCGAAAGCCGCGGATCGGTCCCCACCGCATCAAGCAGCGGTTTGAGATTGCCGACATAGTCAGTCCGTGTCGGAATATCGAAGCCCTTGTCGCGGCCGAAGCGCTCATATATCGGGGCGGAATGATTGCGCCATGAGCCGGGATGGATCTGCAGCACCATGCCGTCGTCAAGACTCATCTTCGCCATTTCGGTGAGCATCTGACCCCGGAAAGCCTCCGCTTCCGCAGCCGTGCATTGACCTTTCAGAGCTTTTGAAAACAGAGCAGCCGCATCTGTGCGCGACAAGTTCTCCGTTCTGGCAGAGGGGTGGCCGTGATCTGTCGCAGTCGCGCCAAAGGACCGGAAATAAGCCCGGCGGTCGCGGTGGGCGTCGAGATAGCCATCCCAATTGGTTGCATCGCACCCGACCAAGGCGCCAAATGCCTCGACATTTTCTGCAAATCCGGCAAATTCCGGATCAATCACTGCATCCGGCCGGTAAGCAGTGATCACCCGCCCGTTCCAGTCGCTGTCACGGATCATCCTGTGCCATTTGAGATCGTCAAGCGGGCTCTCGGTGGTCGCGATCACCTCTATGCCGAAGCGGTCAAACAGCGCGCGCGGGCGGAAGGCGGGACTCGCCAGGCACTCGGCGATATGGTCGTAATATTCATCAGACGTCGCCGCACAAAGCCGCTTGTCCAGACCGAAAACTTCCTGGAAGGCGTGATCAAGCCAGAGTTGGGTGGGTGTTGCGCGGAAGAGATGGTAGTTTTCAGCCAGCAGCCGCCATATCTTGCGGCCATCGGCCTCGGTCGGGCCGCCGTCACTACGCAGAACGCCCAGGCTTTCAAGCGGAATTCCCTGTGAAAACAGCATGCGAAAAACATAATGATCCGGCGTGACGAACATCTGCGCGGGATCAGGAAAGGCGTCGTCTTCCGCAAACCAGCGCGGATCGGTATGGCCGTGGGGGGAGATGATCGGCAACGACTTAATCGACGCAAAAAGTTCGCACGCCAAAGAACGGCAGCGGCCTTCCGCCGGAAATAACCTGTCGTCATCCAATAATGGCAATTTCCACCCCCTCCAAGGTAAATTGACAGCACAGGCGGCTTTCATCTGATATGTTAATATGCTAGTATATTCGCAGAGTCAACGGAGCAAACTTATGGCCTCATCCATTCTTATCCCAATGCTGGAGCAGACAATCAGGCCTTCGGTTGCCGACAAGGTATTCGATGAACTTCACCGGCAGATATTGTCGCTCGACCTGCTGCCAGGAACCAAGATATCGGAAGTGGAAATCGCCAAGGCCATGGGTATTTCACGCCAGCCGGTGCGCGATGCCTTCTACAGGCTTTCAAAGATCGGCTTTCTGATCATCCGGCCGCAGCGGGCGACTACGGTTTCCAAAATTTCGCTTCACGCTGTGCTGCAGGCCCGGTTCATCCGCACCGCGATCGAGTTGGAGACTGCGCGTGTTGCCTGCCACGCTTTGACCAATACAGATCATCGGGAAATGGACCAGTTGATCGAACAGCAGGCTGCAGCGGCGGCAGCCGGAGAACGGTCATTGTTCCATCAGCTTGACGATCAGTTTCACCGCGAGATATGCGAGCGGTCGGGCCACCCCTATGCCTGGGAATTGATCCGGGAAACCAAGGCCCATATGGACAGGGTCCGCTTTTTATCGCTGGTTTTTGCTTCGCAGTCTGCCCTGGACGACCACATCAATATTTGGGCGGCCATCAAGGCGCGTGATCCCGATCTCGCGGTGCGCACTATGCGCCAGCACCTCTCCCGCATTGAAGAATTGATCAAGCGCATCCGCGCCGAACATGCCGAAGTTTTTGAAACTGAAATGATAACCACATAG
Organism: Rhizobiaceae bacterium; assembly: GCA_041742335.1. Classification (GTDB taxonomy): domain Bacteria; phylum Pseudomonadota; class Alphaproteobacteria; order Rhizobiales; family Rhizobiaceae; genus Rhizobium_E. The sequence goes on along the minus strand of JBGSIT010000096.1, from coordinate 8,618 downwards.
GCCCGAAAGTCCGCCCGGCGCTATTGGATTCCCTCACAGGCTTCGATCCCTGAGCGCCAGCGCCCGGGTCCTGAACTCATGGCGGATCCTGGCTTCGTCGACGCCGGTCATCACCCGGTCCTCCATCAGCACCGCGCCATCGACGATCGTGGTGACCACGTCATCGGCGCGGGCCGAATAGACGAGCGCCGCTGCCTCGTCATATACCGGCAGGCAATGCGGCCGGTCGAGATCGACAATGATGACATCGGCTTTCATGCCTTTTGCCAGCCTGCCGGTTTGCGGGCGGTTCATCGCCGCCGCTGCGCCAACGGTGGCCATTTCCAGCAATTCGCGGGTCTTGAGAAACTCGACATCGCCGGTCTTGTCCTTGTGGATGAGGCCGGCGAACTTCATTTCCTGAAACATGTCGAACGTATTGTGGCTGGCCGGACCGTCGGTCGCAAGGCCGACCGTCACTCCGGCCTTCTTCAGATCGCGCAACCGCATCGTGCCCGACCCCAGCTTGGCATTGCAGCAGGGGCAATGGGCTACCTTGGTGCCAGTTTCGGCATAGATGGAAATATCGTCGTCGGTCAATTGGGTGGAATGGGCCGCCGTCACATCCTCGGCCAGAAATCCCATCGAATGCAGCCATTGCACCGGTGTTGTGTCGTAATTCTCCCGGACATAGGCCACTTCCTGCATGCCCTCGGCCAGATGGGTATGAATGCAAACCTTCTGGTCATCGGCGACTTCGCGCACCAGGCGGAACATCTCGGCGCCGCAGGAATAGGGCGCATGCGGGGATAGCGCCAGATGCAGGCGATCGCCCTGCGTCTTGTGATGCCGGCTGACCAGATCGCCAAAGCCATGCAGCGTTTTCCAGGACCAGTCGGCAATGGAGGCATAGACACCGCGATCGGCAAAGCCATAACCCAGCGTCGCGCGCATCGGTATGACCTTCAGCGCTTCAATTTCCGGCTCCACCGCATAGGCGTCGAAATGCTCGTTGAAACAGGTAAAACCCGCCTTTACCATTTCCACGAGTCCCATCTGGCTGGCCCAGAACAGGGTTTCCGGATCGAAGTTGCGTTTAAGTTGCCACATGGTTTGCAGCCATTCAAACAATTTGACGTCCTCCAGCAGGCCGCGAAGCAGCATGTTGGAGGCATTGTGGGTGTGGCAATTGACAAAGCCGGGCATGACCACGCGATCCTTCGCGTCAATGACGCGCCGGGCGCCCTTCCATTTTGCCGGATCCGAAATACCGATATAATCCAGCGCATTGCCGGTGATCGTCAGGCAACCATTGTCGATCTTGTCGGCGCCGCCCATCGGCAGGATGGTGGCGTTGATGATGGCGATGTCGGCAATTGTCATGACTGCTTCCCTGTCGTTGCTCTTGCACCCGACATCAAATCCTTGCCAGCCGCTTTTGGCAACAAGCAGCAGCAGGCAATGACGATAAAGGCGACCTGCAAGCGAGCGCCCGCTGAAATCCGTCATTTCACATACGAAACACACTATATTTGTGATAGCCTGACCTGTCGCGCAAAACTGCGGGATCAACAATCCGGTGCAAGCAAGATCAACAGCCGGAAAGGGAGGACTGGAAATGCCACTTTTCATTTTGACAGGTAGTTACACGCCGTTAGCCATGCGGGGAATGATCGCCAATCCGAGCGACCGGGAAGCCGCAACTAGGTCCATCGTGGAATCGTCGGGCGGCAAGATGCTTTCCTATTATCTGACCACCGGCGACAATGACTTCATGATGGTCATCGAAAGCAGCAATGCCGCCAGCATGCTGGCGCCGCTGATCGTTGCCGGCGCATCGGGCTCGGTCACAGGTCTCAAGACCGTGCAGGCCTTTACCAGTGCGGAATTCACCGACGCCCAGAAAAGGGCCGGAACCATTGCCTCCAGCTTCAAGCCGGCCGGCTGATACGCTCCGCGTGAGCAAGACACGACGCCCCGCGGGATTGATCCCGCGGGGCTTTTGTGCGGCCCTGCAAGCTGCTCCGCCCGAATGCGGCCTGCAGAAGTCAAAAAGTCAGGCGGCATTTGGCGCAGTTGCCATTGCAATGCCGACAAATTGACCGATATCAATGCCAGAGAGACCTGATCCGGGTCAGATCAATAATTGAAGACAGTGCCGCGCCAAATGTTGCGGCGAGATGGAGCACATATGAAAGATCCCTACGAAATTCTCGGGGTCGCCCGGACCGCAAGCGCTGCGGAAATCCAGAAGGCCTACCGCAAGCAGGCAAAGAAACTGCATCCTGACCTCAATCCCGGCAACGCCAAGGCCGCAGAAAACTTCAGCGAGTTGAATGCGGCCAATAACCTGCTGTCTGATCCGGAAAAGCGCAAGCGTTTCGACGCCGGCGAAATTGACGCTTCCGGCGCCGAGAAACCAAGCCAGCGCTATTATCGCGATTATGCCGGCGAAAATGCTGCAGGTCACGCTTATGACAACCGCTCCGGCTTTCAGGATTTTGCCGACAATGACGACATCTTCGCCCAGATGTTTGCCCGTCAGGCAAGCCAGGCGCGGCGAAGGCGCGGTGCGGATCTGCATTACAAGCTTGCCGTGGAGTTTCTCGACGCCATCAACGGCGCCAAGAACAGGATACAGCTTCCCGAGGGCGGCGCGCTCGACCTGACGATTCCCGCCGGAACCGTTGAAGGCCAGACGCTGCGGCTGCGCGGCAAGGGTGCGCCTTCACAGGGTCAGGGCGGACCCGGAGACGCCTATGTCGAAATCAGTGTCAAACCGCACAAGTTCTTCAGCCGGCAAGGCGATGATATCCATCTTGACCTGCCCGTTACGGTGAAGGAGGCAGTGCTTGGCGAACGGGTGAAAGTGCCGACCATTTCCGGCGCCGTCATGGTGAATGTTCCCAAGGGCGCCAATACCGGCACGGTGATGCGGTTGAAAGGCAAGGGCGTGGGCGGCGCCGGCGACCAGTTCGTGCATTTGCAGGTCATGCTGCCGCGCGAACCCGACAAGGAACTGGAGGCCTTTCTCAGCCAATGGAACCCCGGACCGGCCTATAATCCGCGCAAGGACATGTTGCCATGATTATTACCAAGCTCGAATTCATCCAGCGCACCAGCCTTGACCAGCAGACCCTGGAAATGTGGATCCAGGAGCAATGGCTGGTTCCCGACATCCGCGAAGCCACGCTCGAATTCAGCGAGGCCGATCTGGCGCGGGCCGAACTGATTGTCGACCTGCGGGATAATCTCGGCGTCAACGATGAGGGGATCGGCGTCATTCTGCATCTGGTCGACCAGATCCACGGCCTGCGCGGCGTACTCGGCGGCTTTCTGCTGGAACGAAGGGCTGCCCGGCAAAGTGAGGCCGAACAACAGTCCGAATTGACGCGCGATGAACAATGACAAGACTGCCGCCGCCTGCTAACGCACGCAGCGTGGCGGTCGCGGCACCCGTCGTTTGCCGCTTGAAGACCAGCGACTGGCGGTTCCAGACGATGGCGATGGGAGGTCAATGATCATGATGCCGCTATGAATCCTGCAATGCTCTATCTCCTGCTTGGCCTTGCCATCGTGGCGGAAGTGATCGGAACGTCCGCTTTGATCCGGACTGAAGGTTTCAGCCGGCTCTGGCCGAGCCTTGTCGTGTTTGTCAGCTACGGACTGGCTTTTTATCTGCTGTCTCTGGTCGTCCGGCACATGCCCACAGGCGTGATGTATGCGGTTTGGTCGGGTGCCGGCATCGTGCTGGTTGCCATTGTCGGCTGGGCCTGGCTTGGCCAGAAACTCGATGCGCCGGCCATTATCGGCATGGGATTGATCATTGCCGGCGTGTTGGTCATCAACCTGTTTTCCGGAAGCATCAGCCACTGACCAGACGGGATCACAGCCCGACCTCGCTTTTCAGTTCGGATGTCTTGACCTGCATCCATTCCGGATCTTTGCCGGAAAGCGAACGGATGGTCCTGATAATGGTTTCACTGAGCGCATCAATCGCCTGATAATGCTCGGTCCCCGGCGTCAACCGTCGCTGCAGCACCATCAGCAAATCATGAAGGTGATGAAGATCGGCGACGATCTTTTCCGCATCGCTGACAAATAGACTTGCCTGTCGCCTGTTACGCCTGACCATGTTTCGAACCTCGGTTGCCGTCCGGATTCGCCCTGTTGCGCAGGTGATGTCATGACGTGAACAAAATAGCAACAAATACATGGATCGGGATTGATAATACTTTATTTCCGCCAAACCATGCTTGCCTAAGCTGGATTGAACCGCCATGAAAGGCCGGTCTTGCCCTCTTGAAACGAATGCTTTCAATGTCTGAAACCATCCTCAATGTTCTTCCCGTCTTCCTGCTCATCCTGATTGGCTGGGTCATCGTGCGCAGCGGCTACATGAAGGCCGATATCGGCGATGCCCTCGGCGACTTCGTCTTTCGCGCCGCCGTTCCCGTTTTGCTGTTCAGGACCTTGGCCAAGTCTGATTTCCATGGCGCCTCGCCGCTCAGGCTGTGGTTGGCTTATTTCGCCGCAGTCGCGGTGACCTGGACATTGGCGCATCTGGTCGCAACGCGGATATTCGGGCGCGACGTTCGCACCGGCATCTTGAGCGGCATGTCGGCGGCTTTCGCCAACAATGTCTTCATCGGCCTGCCGCTTGTCGCGCGCATGGTCGGCGAGCAGGGCGTGGTGGCCGTTTCCATCCTGCTGGCCGCCCACCTGCCGGTGATGATGGTGGCGGGCAGCATCCTGATGGAAAATGCCGAGCGCAAAGAGAGCCAGGAAGGCATCGGGGCCAGCCTGTTGCTGGTCACCGGCCAGGTCGCGCGCAGTCTGGTAACCAACCCGCTGATCATCGGCATATTTGCCGGCCTGGCCGTTCGCCTTGGCGGGTTTGAACTGACCGGCATTCCGGAAGTCCTCGCCGACCAGATTGCCGGGATGGCCGCTCCTGCGGCGCTGATTTCGCTCGGCATGGCGGCACATAAATATGGATTGTCCGGCAATATCGGCCTGGCTTCCAGCACCAGCGTCTTCAAGCTTATGGTGCTGCCCGCTCTGGTCTGGGCCTTCTGCCATCTTCTCGGCCTCAGCCCTGCCTGGACTGCAGCCATGGTGCTGACCTCCTCGGTGCCGACCGGGGTCAATGTCTGGCTGATCGCCAACCGGTTCCAGACAGGTCAGGGCTTGGCCGCCTCGGCAATTACGCTGACGACGGCAACCGGCTTCCTGTCTGTGTCCTTCTGGGTCTGGTTGATGAGCCAGTCCGGGTAATGCCCTTTGTCCAAAGACGATTTTGAACCGGCTTGAAGGAATCGCGGTTTCGTGGTCATGTCGTGCCAATCCTGTCTGGAAATGGAATGCTGCATGCGGGTTCTGGTTGTTGAAAACTATGCACCGACGTCCCTCGGACTGCTCGGTCAGGCGCTTGATGAAGCCGGTGCGGACATTGACATGGTCCGCCCCTGGTCAGGCGACCCGCTTCCCGAAGGACCCGATGATCACGATGCCATTGTCGTGCTTGGCGGCGCGCAAAATGCGCTGGCTGACGAGATTTGCCCGTGGCTGCCGCAACTCGCCGGCCTGATGGCCGGTTTTGGCGCGGCTGACAGGCCGGTACTCGGCATTTGTCTTGGCAGCCAGTTGCTGGCCCGCGCTTACGGCGCTGAAAATCACATCGGAACCGCAACCCAGTTCGGCTGGCATCAGGTCACCGCGACCGATGAAGGTCTCGCCGACCCCGTCCTGTCGGCGGCCGGCGGGGCTTTTCCGATTTTCCAATGGCATGACGATACATTCAGCCTGCCCAAAGGCGCGGTCCACCTTGCCACCAATGGCGATGTGCGGAACCAGGCGTTCCGGATCGGGCGAGCTTCTTACGGCATGCAGTTTCATCTGGAGGCGGATGCACGCGTGATCGGAGAATGGATGGAGGATTTTCCGGACGCCATTGACGCGATTGCGCCGGGATGGATTGAAGACCATTCAGTCCATCGCGCCGCCCATGGCAGCCAAGCCGATGCAGCCGGCCTTGCCATGGCGCAGGCCTGGGTGAAGTTGATCAAAAGGGAGGAGACCGGTGATGTCCGAGACTTATGACGGCCGGTGCTTTTGCGGCAATATCCGCTATCGCCTGCATCGCCGGCCGATGTTCGTGCACTGCTGCCACTGTTCGGACTGCCAGCGGCAGATCGGCAGCGCCTTTGCCATCAATGCGCTGATGGAGGCCGACCGGGTTGAAATCCTCGCAGGCCGGCCGGTTGTCGTTCCTTTGTCCACCGATAGCGGCCGCCCGCATGATGTCTATCGCTGCGAGGCTTGCCAATCATCTCTGTGGAGCGACTATGGCCGGCGCGGCTGGCTCTATTTCGTCCGGGTCGCCACTCTTGATAATCCCGGCGAATTCGTGCCGGACGTGCATATCTACACCCGCGCGAAACTGCCCTGGGTGACGCTGCCAGAAGGCGCCAAGGTTTTTGAAGACTATTATGACACCAAGACTGAATGGCCCGAAGAGAGCCTGTCGCGCTACAAGGCGGCGCGGGCCGCCGCCAATGCGCCGCGATAGGCATGTCGCGTTCAAGTGAACCCATTTGAACGCGAGACTCATTAGCTCAGGTCAGGCCGATTTCTTTTCACGCACCGGCAATTTCCAGCCGGGTCTGACGAAATGGCAGGTGTAGCCGCTCGGGTAGCGCATCAGATAGTCCTGATGCTCAGGCTCGGCGTCCCAGAAGTCGCCGGCGGGGGCGACTTCGGTCACCACTTTGCCCGGCCAAATGCCTGACGCATCGACATCGGCAATGGTGTCTTCAGCAACCCGTTTCTGCTCTTGGCTGGTATAAAAGATCGCCGAGCGATAGCTCATGCCGACATCATTGCCCTGGCGGTTCCTGGTTGACGGATCATGGATCTGGAAGAAGAATTCCAGAAGCGTGCGAAAACTGATCTTGGCCGGATCGAAAATAATCTCGATTGCCTCGGCATGGGTGCCGTGGTTGCGGTAGGTGGCGTTTTTCACGTCGCCGCCGGAATAGCCGACACGGGTGGTGATGACGCCGGGATAACGGCGGATCAGATCCTGCATGCCCCAGAAACAGCCACCAGCCAATACTGCGCGTTCTTCAGTCATTTCACATCCTCCACCTGGTTGAGATAGTCACCATACCCTTCTGCCGCCATGTCGTCGCGGTGGACGAATCGCAGAGAAGCGGAATTGATGCAGTAGCGAAGGCCGCCGCGATCGCGCGGCCCGTCCTCGAAGACATGACCCAGATGGCTGTCTCCGAATTTCGAGCGAACTTCTGTGCGCACCATGCCGAAGGTGACATCGCGCAGTTCTTCAACATAAGCAGGCTCGATCGGCTTGGTGAAACTCGGCCAGCCGCAGCCGGATTCAAATTTGTCGCTGGAGGCAAAAAGCGGCTCGCCGGATACCACATCGACATAGATTCCGGGCTGCTTGTTATCGTTGTATTCGCCGGTCCACGGCCTTTCAGTGCCGCTCTGCTGGGTCACGCGGAATTGCTCCGGGCTCAACCTGGCCAGCGCTTCCTTGGTCTTGGCGTATTGCGTCATTGTAATGCCTCTTGTTTCCGCAAGAAAGCGGGTCTGACCTATATAATCACGATGACCGGCCTCCGACAGGCTGCACTCAGTTGATTTCCGACAATTTCACCAGAACAGGCTCGTTGCGGTAGTCGGCTGGAAACAGGCGCTTGAGATTTTCGATCTTCGGAAGGTCGTTGTAGACAATGTAGGGATAGGTCGGGTTGAGTTCCAGGAAATTCTGGTGGTAGCCTTCCGCCGCGTAAAATTCCTGCCCCTTCTCAATAGTAGTGACGATCGGCTCGGAAAAAACCTTGGCCTTGTCGAGGTCGGCAATATAGGCCTTTGCTATATCCGCCTGCTCGCTGGTAACCGGAAAAATGGCGGATCGATACTGGGTTCCCCTGTCCGGTCCCTGATAATTGAGCTGGGTCGGATCATGGGCGACGGAGAAATAGATCTGCATCAAATGGCCATAGGTCACTTTGGCCGGATCGTAGGTCACCTTGACCGCTTCGGCGTGGCTGGTCGAACCGCTGCCGACAATCTGGTAGACTGCCGTCTGCTTGGTGCCGCCGGCATAGCCCGACACCGCATTGACCACGCCATCGACATGCTGGAAGACGCCCTGGACACCCCAGAAGCAGCCGCCGGCGAAGATCGCCGTTTCGGTCTTGGCGGTCGATTGCCTGATATCGATGCGCGGGGCCGGAATGACCACGCCTTCTTCCGCCGATGCGCCACCGGTGACGAAAACACCGGCTGCGAGCCCGCCTGCAACCACCAGCATCGTCGACAGCGCCGCGCCGGGCCGAAACATGTCTTTGGGCTTGAACATTGTTTTCTCCATGAAGGATCATCGCCTCATGCGACTGCTCCTTTTATGGAATGCAATGTCTCACTTTATGGCCATCACTGTAAAATCAAATGCTGTTGATGGAATGAAGGTTGACCTTGCCCCCAAGTTTTATCCAGTTTTGAGTTCGTTTCCGGCGTTTGATGTGACGGGCTTTGGTGCGGAGTTATCCACATTGCGCAGCGCCAAAGCCCGGCGCGTTGCGAAGGTGTCGGCAAATTCGCTTGGAGTC
>JBGSIT010000095.1:0-79125 GCA_041742335.1 Rhizobiaceae bacterium | reverse complement strand
GTCGAGGATTGCGACACCCCCGGCGCGTGGCATCCGGCCCACCCGAAGGGCCGGGCGCATTTGTCTGCCGGCGTCGTCGAAAATCCTCAATGGACCTATGGGTCCATTTCCGGGTTTCTCCTAGCCGGCAGACAAATTCGCTCCGGCGCCATGGGTCATTATCATTGAACATTGGTATTACGGCACTCTGTGTCAGGCAAAGCTCATCGGCTGCGGCAGTGAAACTCAACCAGCGGGACGCCGCCTCGAATGTGTGAAGTTGGACAATGCCGGCTGGGGTATTTCTTCAAGAGATGAGTCCTCACGAAGCATGGCTGCATCAAACAGGTTTGCTGACAGATGATGCACAGCCAATCGACACCATGTCCAGTGTCCGCCATCGAATAAGAACAGCCGAGATAAGACCGGCCAAGCCCTCGGTTTCACAAGCGGCCTAGCCCAACTGAGCGCGAAGCGCTTGACCGTTCACCGAGACGATGAACGGGCCTTGTCCTCGCCACAACGCCGGCAGCCGATATCAAAGGGCCTTGCGGATACGGGAAAAGGCGTCCTTGAGTTCCGATCCGAGGATCTCGATGGCGTCGCCCACATCTTGCGTGCTCTTTTTCAGGGCTGCCTTGCTTTCAAAGGAATTCCAGCGCTCTTGAAGTTCGGACCATTCGTCTTGCGCATCTTTTGAGCCGAGATGTATCTTGAGCTTGAGTTCATCATAATCCTGCTTGAGGGCATCGGCCATTTTCTTGATATCGGGCATGGTATTTTCCTTTTTCCTGGTTGGTTGCTTGGATGGACGTGGGAACCGGCGTTGATTGCCAGCCGGTTGCCGGAATCTGTTTTCCATATTTGCTGCCAGCGGCAAACCTGTCCGTTGCGGTCAGGCGAAGTTCACATATGTCATGACCCGGCTTTTCGAGCGCGCAGACTGCGGATGATGGCGGAGATGATCGGCACCAGGAACTTGGCACGATCCCAGCCTTTGAACCCGTTGATGCCGACCACGCTTCCAATCGCGGCAACTGCCGGGCTGGATTTCAATTCACTCTCCAGTGTAGCGGACGTCAGGTCACGCAATTCCCTCGCTGCGGCGAGATCCGGGCCTGGCCCGGTGAAGGCGGCAATGAGCACAAGAATGGCTGCCAGCAGGATATTGGCGATGGCCAGGATAAAAGGCGCCATGATCGGGCCCCAACTGGCAAGCAGCAACTGGTAGGCGGCGATATTGAGGAAAACAAGCGCCATCAGGACAATCAGGGCGGCGAAAAACAACAGCGAAAGTTTTCGCAAATGCACTTTGAGGCGGATTTCACCAACCAGCAACTCTAAACGAAGATAAAGGCGTAGGGTCCGTATGATTGTCTGGATGGGCATGGTTCACATCACCTTGCAGTTAGGCGGCCGATGACGATACCGAGCGCCAGCGCGGCGGAAATCGAGGCGACGGGGTGCTCGGTGAAGCTCTCCTCCGCTTCATCGAGCATGGTCTGGACAAGCTCGCCAAGCTCGCCGAACAATTTGTGGACATCGTCGGCCTGGTCACCGGATTGAGTATTCTCCGGATCCGGGTTCACACCCGCTGAACCGGCGCGATGACGCAAGAGTTCGACCTCCGCCCGCAGACTGGCAATTTCTTCCCTCAGGCTGGGCTGTCTCATGAACATTCCCCAAGTCTTGTTTGATTAATTGATTAGTGCCTAAAGTGCCGCCGCACATTGACATAGCGCAATCCGGCACAAGGGATTTTGGTGCCAGTACCGGTTGGTCATGCATTCCTGCAGCAGCGATAGCCGCACCGACCGCCAGGTCGTTCAACAGGATTGCCGCTTGGACAATGCCGTCGCCTCAGCTACAAATTCGGCCAATCAGCCGGAAAACTGTTCCGGTGCAACAACCGCATCTGGTGAAAGAACCGCTATGGAATCGCAAAAAGTCACAGTTCAGCGCGCGAGCTTCTATTTGCTGTTGGCGCTGACAACGGTTGCTTTCAGTTTGCTTCTGCTTCCCTTTTACTCGGCCATTCTATGGGCGATAATTCTGGCGATTGTCTTTCACCCCGTTCAACGGTTTCTTGTTCGCCTGCTGAAGGGTCGACAGGCCACGGCAGCGATTCTGAGCGTTCTCATGTGCATTTGTCTCGTCATCATTCCCGTGGTGTTCATCCTTGCCTCCATCGCCCAGGAAGGCGCCAGCCTCTATAAGCTGGTCAGCAGCGAGGAGTTTGATCTGCGTGCTCGCGTGGAGCAAATCGCAAGCGCCATACCCAGTCTCATCGAGCGGTGGACTTCGATAAAATTGGGCAGTTTCCCCGACCTCCGCGACACGCTGTCCGGGGCGATCATGCAGGCAAGCCAGTTGATGGCAGGGCAAGTGGTGACGGCCGGCGGTATCACGCTGAGCTTTTTCGTCGGGTCCGGTATCATGCTGTACCTGCTTTTCTTTCTGTTCCGCGACGGGGAGAAACTGGTTGCACGGATCAAGACGGTCGTGCCGTTGAGCAGCGAATATTCCAACCAGTTCTTTGAGAAATTCACATCGGTCATCAATGCGACGGTGAGGGGCAACTTCATCATTTCAATTATCCAGGGGACAATTGGCGGCTTGACATTCTGGGCGCTCGGGATCGAGGCGGCGTTGCTTTGGGGGGTGGTCATGACTTTCCTGTCGCTGTTGCCCGCCGTGGGCGCTGCCCTTGTCTGGGTGCCCGTCGCCTTGTATTTGTTGTTTACCGGCGCATGGCTGCAAGGCGTGATACTGATTCTGGTCGGGGTGCTGATTATCGGTCTGGTCGATAACTTGCTGCGGCCTCCGCTCGTCGGCAAGAACGCAAAGTTGCCGGACTATGTGGTATTGATTTCGACGGTCGGCGGCATGGCGCTCTTCGGAATCAACGGCTTCATTGTCGGACCGTTGATCGCGGCCATGTTCATTTCCGCCTGGTCGCTTTTTGCCATCGAATCCGGCGAGGAGGAGGGCGGGCCGGGACGCGGTTCCCAAATCGGCAAAAAGCCATGAGGGTCAGACAGTGCATTGGCTGCCTTCCTTCAGGACGCCCTGACTTCCGGTTCGCCTTACGGATTTGACCGCGTGGCTTTTACCAGCGCGCGATACCCCTCGACATCACCGAATTCGGCAAAACGCGGATATTGGCGGTGGGCGGTTTCAAGGCGCCTGGCATGTTTGATCGGGCACCAGTAGCTTTCGGTGCGGCCTGCGATTTCACTGACATAAGACATGAGCCCGTTGCCATAGGCGCAATAAGTACAGTTGAGCTTTTCCAGCGCGTTGAGATAGCGAAGCCTGTGGCGATCAAAGACGATGTGGTCGCGGCGCTGCACCTTTTGCAGTCCGTATACCGGAAAACAGATGGCCTGATAGACAGTGACGAACAGATCCAGCAGCAAAAACGGAATAACGACCGCATAGATGAATGGTGCTGTCAGGACGATCATCCGTCTGGCGCCGGCCACATATTTTCGCAGACCGACGCGAAGTTCCTGATGCTGGCGCTCAAGCTTGGCATCGAAGATCGCGCGCCCGTTTTCTATTTTGATGTTCAGTTCTTCGCGGCGCTGCTGGAACTCCTGCTCCAGCTCGTCCTCCAGCGCATTGATCTTGTTGATCAGCGTTTTTACTTTGTCGGACATGGCATTCCACCTTTTATTCATACGCCTGTTTTTCGGCATCTGGCCCGGAGAGCAGGAATTGCGGGATCGCATTGGCGACGAGCAGAACCCCGTTTTCGTCCGGAAAGCAACCGTTCAAGCCAAATGCAGGCGCATTGGCTGTCTGCAGGAAGGCCAAATCAGTCGTTGCCTGAAGTGCCGATAGTTCGGGACAATTGCTGCAAAGCCCTTTGGCCGCCCGTTCTCCGGCCAGCCGGGACCCGGTTGTCGCGCTGAGCCGACCATGAGGGCCGGCTCGCACTATGCTGCCGGCGAAAGGAGTTTTACCGTTTCGGCCGGGACCGGCGCTCTCAAGCTCGCCAGAAGCCGCTCACGCTCTTCGTCCGCCTTTGCCACGGCGGCGTGCTTGACCGGGCCAAATCCGCGGATGGTGTCGGGCAATTCTGCGAGCGCAAGTATCGTGTCGTAGGTTTCCGGGTTCAGCCCCGCAATGGCGCTCTCCATTCCGGCGCGATATTCGGCGATCAGCCGACGCTCGGTCCGGCGTTCGGTGGTGCGGGCAAACGGATCGGCCCAGCTGCCGCGCAGGAATTTGAAGCGCGCCAGAATCCGCATCAGCGGCGTCGCCCATGGCCCGAAAGGGCGTTTTTGCGGGCGGCCGGTGGCCGGGTCGATCCCTGTCAGCAGGGGCGGCGCGAGGTGATAGGTTACGCGTATGTCGCCTTCAAACTGCGATGAAATTGCAGCGTCGAAGGCTTTCGCGGTCAGCAGGCGTGCAACTTCATATTCGTCCTTGCAGGCCATCAGCTTGTAAAGGTTCTTTGCTACCGCCCGGGCAATTTTCTGGTCCGGCGCCAAGTCCAGTGCGGCGATCTTTTCGGCAAAGCCGCGATAGGATTGCCCATAGCGAGTGTCCTGATAGGCAGTCAGCCGTTCGCTGCGATCCCTGATCAGATCTGCCAATGATTGCGGCTGCGGGGTTGTGGAAGGTTTGGCAATGGCGCTTACGCTGTCCGGATCCCAGGCCCAGTTGCGGCCCCAGCGGAACGCCGAGAGGTTGAAGTCAACCGCCACCCCGTTCAGCCGGATCGCTTCGTAAATCGCGGCCTCCGACAGGGGGATCAGACCCATCTGCCAGGCCGCTCCCAGCAAAAACAGGTTGGCGGCAATCGTGTCGCCCATCAGCTTCAACGCCAGTTCGGTCGCATCAACAAGATGGGCCTGTCCTGCGGGCACGGCGTTTTGCATTCGCGCCTGCATCTGTTGGCCCGGCAGGGTGAAATCACGATTGCGCACAAAGGCGCCGGTCATCATTTCATGGGTATTGGCCACGATATGGCCCTCGGGCCGCATGAGGTCGAGCGCTCCGCGCCCTGCGCTGGTCAGCGCGTCGCAACCCAGCATCAGATCCGCGCCGCCTGGCGCGATGCGGATTGCCGAGATCTGGCCGGGCGTTGCGGCCAGCCGTATATGGGTGGTAACCGCGCCGCCCTTTTGCGCCAGCCCCGCCATGTCGATCAGGCCGACACCCTTGCCGTCCAGATGGGCGGCCATGCCAAGAAGCGCGCCCACCGTGACCACCCCTGTGCCGCCCACACCGGTCAGGAGTATGCTTTTGGGTGTCTCAAGCGTCAGCACGGGCTCAGGTGCGGGCAGGTCGCCCGGATCCATGGCCACGGCGGACGGTTTGCGCAGCTTGCCGCCTTCAACGGTCACGAAGCTGGGACAAAAGCCCTTGAGACAGGAAAGATCCTTGTTGCAGGCGGATTGATCGATGGCGCGCTTGGTACCCAATCGTGTCTCAAGCGGCAGGATCGCTACGCAATTGGACTGCAGGCCGCAATCGCCGCAGCCTTCGCAGACCTCGGGATTGATCATCACGCGCCTGGCAGGATCGGGCGTCAATCCGCGTTTGCGGCGGCGGCGTTTTTCGGTGGCGCAGGTCTGCACGTAGAGCAGCACCGTCACCCCGCTGACCCGGGCCAGATCGGACTGGACAGATTGCAGATCGCTGCGGGGATGCACCTTGGTGCCGGGTGCAAAGCCGGTCAAGTCTATGTCGCCGGCTTCGTCGGAGACGACTTCGAGGCGCGCAACGCCTGCGCCCAGCACTTCGGCGGCAATCTGCGCCGGGCGCAATCCGCCCTCGTGGTGCTGCCCGCCTGTCATGGCTACAGCGTCATTGTATAGGATCTTGTAGGTGATGTTCACGCCAGCCGCCACCGTGGCGCGGATGGCCATCAGGCCTGAATGATTATAGGTACCGTCGCCGAGATTCTGGAATATATGCCCGCGGCTGGAAAATGGCGCTTCGCCAATCCAGTTTGCGCCTTCGCCGCCCATATGGGTGTAGCCTTCGGTCGACCGGTCCATGGCCTGGCTCATCCAGTGGCAGCCGATTCCGGCATAGCCGCGCGCGCCTTCGGGCAGCACGGTTGAACTGCTGTGCGGACAGCCGGCGCAGAAATAGGGGGTGCGGGCCACTGCCAGTTCAGTGAGCGTGCCATGTTCAAGAGCGCAAAGACGAGCCGCCTCCTGCTCCAGTCCGGCAAGGCGTTCGGCCAGAGCGCGGCCGATCATGACGGGGTTCAGCGCGCCCTCTTCGACAAACAGGCGTTGGCCCTTTTCATCGCGCTTGCCGATGATTGCCGGTGCGCCCGGCAGGCCGTAAAGAATCTCGCGTGCCTGTGCTTCAATCAAGCCGCGCTTTTCCTCAACCACGATCAAGAGGTCGAGGCCCGACGCGAATTGCCGCAATCCTTCCGGCTCCAGCGGCCAGACCATGCCCACCTTGTAGCTGGCCAAACCCAGATCGACGGCGCGGGCGGCATCAATCCCGAGACCCTCCAGGGCCGCCGTCACATCCATCCAGCTTTTTCCGGCGCTGACGATACCGATCTTCGCCGCCTTGCCGCCGTCCCAGACAATGCGGTTCAGGCCGTTTGCCCTCGCATAGGCCCGCGCTGCCTCCAACTTGTAGCGGTGCAGTCGCCGTTCCTGTTCGTGCCGGTCGTCACGCGCCCGGATGTTCAAACCGCCCTCGGGCAGATCCACTTCAGGCAGGATGGGTTTTTGGCGAAGGGCGGGCACGAAAACCGACCCGCTGCTTTCCACATTGTCCTTGACGCATTTCAGGCCGACCCAGAGGCCGGAGAACCGGCTCAGCGCCCAGCCATGCAATCCGAAGTCGATCATCTCCTCGATATTGGCCGGATTCAGTATCGGCATCATCGCATCGACGAGCGCATATTCGCTCTGGTGGCATGTGGTCGAACTTTCACAGGTGTGATCATCGCCCATGAGCGCCAGAACGCCGCCCTTTTCGGCGCTGCCGGCAAGGTTGGCGTGCCGGAACACGTCGCCGCTGCGGTCCACGCCGGGGCCCTTGCCGTACCAGAGGGCAAAAATGCCGTCCTTGACGCCTTCGCCGCGTATAGCCACCTGTTGCGATCCCCAAATCGCGGTGGCCGCCAGATCCTCGTTCAGCCCCGGTTGAAACATTATTCCGGCAGTGTCCAGCGCATCCTTTGCGGCGGTGAATTGCTGATCCAGGCCGCCAAGCGGCGATCCGCGATAGCCTGTGACATAGCCCGCGGTCGCAAGTCCGGATTCCGCATCGATTTTTGCCTGCATCAGGCAGAGCCGCACCAGCGCCTGTGTACCGGTCAGAAACACCTCTTCAGCCGACAGGTCATATTTGTCGTTCAAGGAGACCTTGCGAAGACCGGCAATCCTGGAAGCCATCAGAAGATTTCCTTCATTGAGCAAAAAACATGTTTTCGTTCAAAGCATTATAGACATCAAGTGAAACTTGGATATGGCGATTTATACAAAATTGACGATTCCGTTTCTTGCGAAAACAGGTGCCGTTTCAAAATCTTCCAGGGCCGGGAAATCCTGCCTTTCGTCAACCATCCGACGGGACAGTGAATTTTGATCCAGCGACCATCCTGAACGATCCAGCTTTCAGCGCGGAGGGCCAGGTGGTTCGCCGAAGGAGATCAGTGTATCGCCTGGCTCCAGTTTTGTCTGATCCGCGCTGGCCGGAAAGACGATTTTTCCGCTTGCTTTCAGCGCCAACAGGATTTCCGATTTCTCGCCGCGCTCGGCCTGAAAAGTATCAAAGGAATATTCGTTTGTGAGGCGGGTTTTCTGGAAAACCCAGCCTGCTTCCATTTTCTTGTGCAGTTGCTCAAAACCGTCGTTGGAGGGCAGGAGAACGCGGCCGCTGATCGTTGACGGCATGGAGTGACGTGTATGCGAACTGGCCATTTCGCGGCCGATTTGAAAGACACGACGCCGCGCGGGGCTATCCAGGCGCAAAGCAGACGTTCATTCATCGGCATGGCTGTCCCCGTCGTCACGGCCAAAACCACTGCCGGGCGGATGATGAAAAGCAGGACTGCCACAAATGCGATATCAGTCCAGCCGATGGACAGCAGTTCGGCGATTGTGATTGTCGCTGTCAGGACGACAAAGACGCCGGAGACGAGCGGGACCGTCAAGGCCTGCAACATGATGCGCTGCGAAATAGGTCAGCAACCATGTCAGCGGCGCGCCGACGACAACCAGACGGCGGACCAGATCCGACGTCTTCTTTATTTGGGCAAAATCAAGCGTGAGCCCGCCCTCAAACAAAATGATCGCCACGGCCAATCCGATCATCGGACGCAGAAGCTCGCCGAAAATCTCCGCAGGCATGATGAGGCCAGTCACCGGTCCGGCGATGATGCCGGCGGCCAGCAGCAGCACAATGGCCGGCATCTGGACTCTCCAGCCAAATCACTGCGCGCCCAGGCCCAATACGCCGATAATTCCGATTTGAAAGGCTAGGGATTGCATGAAGATATCCGTGGATGGGTCAAAAATGCGGGCCGGTTCTCCGCGACGGGAAGAAGACAGTCCGGGGAGATGATCGGGTTGCGGATTGATGAAGGGATTGATCCGCGATTGTCGAGTGCGAAATTGGTCGAGGGTGGTTATCCCGCATCCGAATATGTGTGAATGCAAAATAGCACGGTCCTCTGGCGATGCAAAAAAAGCGAGCTGGCAATGCCGGTCGGCGAATGCCCAGCTATCGCGGCGCTTCAAGCCGCTCTGATTTCGCAATTCTTGCCGCCAGCCAAAAGCTTGCGGCAAGAATGAAAGACAAGACAAGCAGCCCGAGCAGGACCGGTTCATAGCTTCGGCCTGACGCCCACAGCATGGCTGCAACCACAGGCCCAAGCGCCTGGACGAGTTGCACCGGCGCTGTCAATGCGCCGCTGATGGTGCCATATGCTTCTTGCGTGACCATGTCGGGTACCACCAGACCGCGCACGATCGTCATCATGCCATTGGCCGCGCCATAGGTGACCAGGATCATGCCGATCAGGAAAATATCCGGCGGCACCCACAAGAGGCCGGCAATGACGATTGGAAAGAAGATGACGATCACTGACCCCAGAAAGCGGGAGGATGCCGCTGGCGCCAAAAACTGGATCAATAGCCGCCCGCCTATCTGGGACGGGCCGATAATGGCCATGACCGTGACGACATGGCCGGCCGTCAGTCCCTTTTCAAGCAGATATGGGTAGAGATGGAAGCTGAGGACCGAGAAAATCGAACTATAGGTGATCATTGCGATCATCAACATCCAGAAAACGGGCCGTCGAAGGACTGAAAGCAATGCCTGCTTTTCTCTTCCGTCGCCCCGTCTCGCCACGCTCTTCTGCATCTGCGCTTTCATGCCCGGAATCATCAGAAGCGCCAAGGGGCCGCACAATCCCGTATCGATGACGCCCAAAACGACCAGCGTCGCCCGCCAACCCATCTGGTCGAGACAAAGCTGGATGAAGGGAATGAAAATCGTGCTGGCAAAGCCGGCCCACAGCGTCAGCGCCATGATGCCGCCGCGGGCGTCCCTGGCGCCGCGAATGCGCGCTATGACGGCAAAGGCCGGTTCGTAAAGCGTGAATGCGCACAGGCTGCCGATCAGGCCGAAAACAACATAGAACCATGCCAAAGATGTGACCAGCGACCAGCACATCAATGCCAATCCAGCCAGAATATACCCACCTGCCAGAACGGTTCGTCCCCAGCCCCGATCAATCATGACGCCAACCGGAATGGCAAAAACGGCCGCCAGAATCAGCCCGATTGTCGCTGCGCCGTAGATTTCGGTTTTCGTCCAGCCCAGGTCGGCCCGCATGGCTTCGCCGATCAGCGGGAAGCTGTAAAACAGCGTGCCCCAACCGCATATCTGGATCAATCCCAAGGCTGGTATCAGCATGGCGCCCTGTTTCTTGATCCCGTCCATTTTCGTACCTGATAAAACCCCGTGACGCGATGTTTGCATAAAAATTGGTTATGAACAAATTGTATTGACAAATTTGAGCGATTGCGTTTTTTTGAATGCGGCAATGGCCCATTTCGCAGCACACAGGCGGGCAGCAATGACCTATCATTGGCGTAATCACAGGCGCGGTCGCCGATGACGGTAATTGTAGCCGGTGCGGCCATGACGCCCTTCAACCGTCGCAAGGATGGTTCCGGTTTTCGCGATTGGGCAGCCGATGCGTTTGGTGCGGCATTGGCGGATTCCGGCTTTGGTCGCGGCGATGTCGACGCATTGTTTGTGGCTTCTGAAAGCGACTTTTTCACCCTGCAACTCAACCCCGCTTCGGTGCTTGCCAGCGACCTTGGCCTGGTCGGGGCGGCCACCATGCGCGTCGAGGGCGGGGGCGCATCCGGCCAGCTTGCAATTCATGCCGCAGTCCAGGCGATATGGGCGAAAACGGCGCGATGTGTCGCCGTCATCGGGATAGAACCCTCCGCCTCGCAATTGTCGCCGAATGCGGTCAAATCCCTCTACGGATATTCGTTCGACGCCTGGACCGACGGCATGACGGGCGCCTCCTCAACCGTGCTTTATGCGCTTTCCGCTTTGGCCTATATGCAGCAAAGCGGCGCGACGGTTGAAGATTTTGCTGCTGTTGCGGTCCAGAACCGGAAAAATGCCTGCCTCAATCCCAATGCCCATCTGCCACTGAACGCGACCATTGCCGATGTGCTCGCCTCTCCCATGATTGCTTCACCCTACCGGCGGCTGGATTGCTCGCCGCTCAGCGATGGGGCGGCGGTGGTGATTCTGACAGCGGAGGGATGGACGCCGGGTCCGTCATCACGCAAGGCGCGCATTACCGGCATCGGGGCTGCTTCCGACCACGCGCGCCTGGGTTCAAGGCCCGCTGCCGGATCGTTTCGCGCCAAAACCCTTGCCATGCAAAGGGCCTGCAATATCGCCGCCATCAAGCCTTCCGATATCGGCCTGGCGGAAATTTATGATTCCTATTCCGGCGCACAGTTGCAAGGCATTGAAGCCCTTGGCCTGTCCGACGACGTTCTGGCGGACCATCGCTCCGGCGCGTTTTTGCCGACGGGACGCCTGCCGGTCAATCTGTCGGGCGGCCTGCTGGGGCAGGGTGCTCCCGTCGGTGCGGTCGGTGTCGGACAGATCGTCACTTCTGCGTTGCAACTGGAGGGCCGCTATCATGCGGGTCTGCAGACGGATCTGCGCAGTCCCTATGCGCTGGCCGATACCCATGGCGGCATTGCCACGACGGCTGCCGTCACCATCCTGAAGGCGGGCGGCCCATGATCGATCATCGTCTCACCCTCGATTATGCGCTTCATCCCGGCTGGCTTCAGCCGTGGATCGACGGTTTGCGCCGGGGACTGGCCGTCGGGTTTGAATGCCAAGCCTGTCAAAAGACAAGCTTTCCGCCGGAACGCTGCTGCAGCTGCGGCCATGACAAGGGCGAATGGAAGGTCCTGGGCGGCAAGGCAGGCATCCTCTTTCGCAGCGAAGGGCTGGACGG
This sequence comes from Rhizobiaceae bacterium, assembly GCA_041742335.1. Classification (GTDB taxonomy): domain Bacteria; phylum Pseudomonadota; class Alphaproteobacteria; order Rhizobiales; family Rhizobiaceae; genus Rhizobium_E. The sequence goes on along the minus strand of JBGSIT010000095.1, from coordinate 67,646 downwards.
CGCCTTTGGCCTTGTCCGTTTTGACGGCGCTGACACCGCAACCACGGCCCGATTGCTGGCGGTGCCGCCGGATGCGGAGTGCGGCTGGCTGCAACCTTGTCCGGACGGCCTGCCGGTTCTGGCCATCGGACCGCAAAAACCGGGAACCACCGCATGACACTGTTTGATGATTTTTCCGACCAGCAATTGGCAGACATCGGTCTTTGCCGCGATGGCGCAGGACTCAAGATCGAGATCCCCGCCTCATCCAACATCTACCATATGACGCTGGGCCGGCATCTGGGCGAGTCTGTACGGGATCGCACCGCCATCACGCTGGAAAATGCCGATGGCAGCTTGGAAAGCATGAGTTTTGCCGATGTGGAGGCCGCAGCAACATCGCTGGCGGCGCGGCTCAGGAAAATGGGTGTCAGGCGCGGCGATTATGTCGGCATCCATACCGGACAACGGCCTGAAACTGCCATTGCCCATATGGCGATCTGCAAGATTGGCGGCGTCGCGGTCACGCTGTCGCAGCTTTATGGTCCTGACACGCTGGCCCATGCGCTGAACCATTGCCGCGCCCGGACATTGCTGACCACCGAGGCGGCGTGGAACCCGCTTCGCAAGGATGCCGGCGTGCTGTTTCCGCATCTGGAAAACATCCTCGTTCAGGGATCGGCAGGCGCTGAACCGGATCTGACCGAGGCCATGAGCGATCCGGCAATTGACTTTCAGCCTGATTACGGCGGCGCGGGAGACCCGGCCCTGCTGATGTACACATCCGGTTCAACCGGCATGCCCAAGGGCATATTGCACGGGCACCGCGTTCTGGCGTCCTACCGGCCCTCCATAAACCTGTTCTTCAACATGTCGCTGGCCGACGAGGATGCCGTCTACTGGTCGCCCTCGGACTGGGCATGGGTGGGCGGATTGCTCGACATGCTGTTTCCCGCCTGGATGGCGGGCCGGCCGATTGTCACCTCCGAGCACAGGTTCAAGGCCGGCTGGGCCTACGAATTCATGGCGCGGCATCGCATCACGCATACGTTTCTGGCTCCAACGGCCATCAAGCGACTGGCGCAGACCGCCCAACCCCGCAAGGATCATGACCTGGCGTTGCGGGTCATCTGCACAGGCGGCGAGGCGCTGGCGGCTGAAACGCTGGAATGGGCGGAGCGGGCCTTGGGTGTCACCTGCAATGAGTTTTACGGAATGACCGAGGTCAACCATCTGATTGGCAATTGCGCCCGGCTCTATCCGCGCAAGCCCGGTTCGATGGGCCGCGCCTATCCTGGCCATGATGTGCGTCTGGTCGATGAGGACGGCAAGGAAGTCGGGCCGGGAGAAACCGGCGAGATCGTCACCGTGGCCGATGCGCCGACGCGCTATCTCGGCTATCTCGACAATCCGGAAAAGGAAGCTGAAATGCGGCTGGGCCCATGGCTGCGCACCCGTGACCTGGCGACCCGCGACGAGGAGGGCTACTACTGGTATAAAAGCCGTTCCGACGACCTGATCAAATCATCCGGATTCCGGATCGGTCCGGCTGAAATCGAGGAATGCCTTTTGGCCCATCCGGCCGTCGCCGAAGTCGCCGTCATCGGCAAACCGGATGCGGACCGCGGTGCGATCGTCAAGGCATTCGTGAAACTGGCCAATACTTTTCCCGCAAGTCCCGCGCTGGTGGAACAATTGCAGGAGCATGTCCGGACGCGGCTTGCGCCTTACAAGGCGCCCCGGGAAATCGCCTTCGTCCAATCATTCGAGATGACAACATCCGGCAAGATCAATCGAAAGGCCCTGCGATTGTCGGAGCAATCTTGACGGATCTTATTTGTTAGTACAAATGTGTTGCATACAAATTTGACGGATTTGGGCGGGGGATGCCGATATGAACGCCCGGGGTGGGTAGCAAAGCGGCGGCGTTTGCCCATTGGCGGTTTTGACAAAGCACAAATATGCGGCTTGCGGGCTGATAACCGCAGGACGCGCCTGAAAGGGAAATCGGGATGATTGAGGCGGAAGTCGGGACAAAGTATCAGGTAACCTATGACGCCCTGCGCGCGCGGCTGGTCGCCGGCCGCTATCCGGTTGGCGGCCGTTTGCCGACGGAAGAGGAATTGACGCGCATTTTCGACGTCAGCCGCGTGACCATACGCAGGGCGCTCGATATGCTGGTCAATGAAGGCTATGTCGAACGCCGCCAGGGCAGCGGCTATACCGTGCTCACGCTTTCTCCGCCTTCCACGACCTGCCTCAGCTCCTTTACCGATGCGATGCTTCGGGCAGGGCGGGAACCGTCATCCAAAATGATCTCGATCGCCCATTTCAAGGCCCATGATCCGAAAATGGCGCATTTGTCGCCGGAGCTCACCGCCCGGCCATTGACGCGCCTTGAGCGGTTGAGACTCGTTGACAATGTGCCGCAAATGTTCGTCTGCACCTATTCGCCGACCGAACTGATCCCGGATGTAAAGCCTGAACATTTTCCGGAATTCGGGCCGGATCAATCCATCCTGCGCATCTTGTCGGGCCGGTTCGGCCTTCAATGGAGCGCGGCCTGCGAAGACATCAGTCCGATTGCGGCAAATGCGCATGTCGCCAGCCATCTGCAGATTGCCACCGGCACGCCCGTTCTGCTGCAGGCCTGCACGGCGTTCGATGATAACGACCAGATCGTGTTTTTCGAAGAAGTTTATCGCATGGGAACGGTAAGTTTCGAACTGAGTACCAGGTCGCGCCAGCAACGGCTTGGCTGATTGGGGGAGAATATCATGATGACGAGCAGACGGTTGCCGGTGGATTTTCCACGCCTGTCGCCCGAATATGTGCGCGCGATGCTTGAGCCGCCTTCGGGCCGGATCCGTCTTGTCATCGACACTGATACCGCCAATGAAATCGACGACCAGTTCGCGCTTGCATGGGCATTGTTGACACCGGAAAAGTTTGAAATCGAGGCGGTTACCGCCGAGCCTTTTTCCTTCCAGCATCACGGGCCGGAAATCGTCGCAATGGAGAAGGCGCTTGATTTGCGTGGCGCCATGGAGCCGGGCCAGGAAAAGCTGGTCGGCGGCTTTCAGGGTTGGGTCAACCGGCTTCACAAGCAGGGTCGCCGCGCCTCCGACCTGCGTTTCACCACGCCGGAAGAGGGTGTGGAACTCAGCTACCAGGAGATCCTGCGCGTTTTCGACAAGCTGGATATTGCCACCAATGGCCGGGTGCATCGCGGCTCGCCCGGTTATCTGAAAAGCTATGATGAGCCCTACCGCAATGATTCCGTCGATGCCATCATAGACCTTGCCAAATCCGGCAAAACACCGCTTTACATTGCAGCACTTGGCTGCCTTACCAATATTGCGTCGGCAATGTTGCTGGCCCCTGAAATCATCAACAATATCGTTGTGGTCTGGACATCATCCTACCCGTCCTCGTCGCCGCACAACAACCAGCCTTCGCTCAATCTGGTGCAGGACCGGCTCGCCTCGCAATTGCTGTTTGATTGCGGCGTGGCGCATGTCTATCTGCCCGGCTACCAGGTCGGCGCCCGATTGCTGGTTTCGCTGCCGGAGATCGAGGCCTTCGTCAAGGGGCGCGGCAAGATCGGTGATTATCTGCATCATCTCTATGTCAACAATCCGCTGCATGACATGTTTGCGCTGGATGATACGCCGCGCCGCACCTGGGTGATGTGGGACATGATCAATATAGCCTGGCTGATGAATCCGGAATGGGTGCCGACCTACATGACGACATCGCCCATTCTCGGTGACGATCTGTACTGGCATCAGCGCCCCGACGGGCATCCGATGCGCGAAGCCCATGATGTTCAGCGTGACGAATTGTTTCTCAGCTTCTACGACAAGCTGAAAGCCGCACCCTGAAGCCAGCTCATGAAATGTAGTCGCCGGAATCCAGGTGGTCGCGCATGGGCCGGCGCCGGAGTGTTTGCATGCCCGTCCAGCTGGCCAATTCCGACAGCACGGACATGGCGTTTCCAGGGACCAGGACAAAATGGTGTTCGAGTCCATGGCTCATGACGGTCGCCACCACGTCTTCCAGGCTGGACGCTTCGCCGGAGACTGAAAAATGGTCGAGCCATCCGCGGCAGCCGGTAAAGCCGGAGGGATCTCGTCCATTGACCTCTGCCGTCATGCCAAAAAAGGCGCCCGCATCGCGGGCAATACGGAAAACGGTGACGGGGCCGTCGCGAAACACGAGGTCGCTGATTGCGCCATGGATCGGCCCGGCCTCGGTGCCACGGCCGATCATCGGGTGATTGACCCAGCGAACGCCTGCTTCGTCCGCCAGATAGAGCGGACCGCCGCCGCCATGCCACATCAGCAGCTGGCCCGTATTCAGGTCCGGTTCCGTCATGTCGAGCAGGTAGCCGACTTTTCCTGTCACTGATTTGGCGACAAGTTGGGTGACCGCGCCTAAAATATCACCTTCGGAGGCGACCGGAAGCCCGTCTTCCTGCTCAAGCCAGCTGAAGGCCGCGCCAGGATGCATGCCCGGATTGGCCTGCAGGGCCGGCCAGTCGCTGACAGTCAAAGCGGAATAGTCATTGGTTGCCGCAATGTCTCGCATGGCCAGTACAGCCCGTCCGGTCAGGTCCAACTGGGCTGGCGAAACGCTGTCGGCGGGGGCTGCCTGCAGCATGGCGGCCACTTCGCCAGACACCCGCGACGGCTCGATTGCCGCCATCCGCTCGACCAATTCGCCGATGTCATGGTTGAAGGTTTCCACGCCGAGGCGCTGGCGCAGCGCATTGGTCGAGATCTCCATGTTGTAAAAGGTCATGGCCAATCCGCCGACCACGCCGATGCGGGCCTGATCCAGCGCATGGGCAGCGCGCAATGCCCTGATCGTATTGCCAAGTCGCGCCTGCAGCGCCTGGGAGTCCGGCGCCCCGTGATACCATTGCACCGGATGGGTCTCCAGGTTGCGCACCTTGGCGGCAATCGACATGGACATGTTCAGCGAGACAAAATTGTTCAGCTGGATATCGCCCACCCGCCGTGGTTCCGGTGTCGACCAGAAGCCGCATCGCACAGGGCTGGCCGCCAGCGTGCGCGCCACGTCGCCCATCGTGAAGCCGCCATGCAGCAGCAAGATGAAATCCGCGCCTTCCGAGAGCAGTCCATCCACCGCCTTCCGGGTGTCGCGCCCGTCCATCGGGATGGAAGGTGCGATGACGAGCCTTGCGCCCTCGCGCTCGCAAAGCTGCGCCAGCATGGCTTCGGCCGCCGCAAACACGCCGTGGCGCTCGGGAAAATAGCTCGGCAAGGAGCCCTTGATCAATCCGATGGTCAGTTGTCTTGTCATGCTATTCTCCCATGCAACGATGGCCTGCTTCCACCTTGTATCCGCGATGAATACGGCGGCAGGCCGCCTGCCTCAGATCCGCAGATAGCCGCCATCCACCACAAGCGACGTTCCCATCACATAGCGCGACAGATCGGAGGCCAGGAACAGGCAGGCATCGGCGACTTCCTCAGGCTCGCCCCAGCGGCGCGCCGGGATCATGTTGAGATAGCCTTCGCCGGTCGGCGTGCCGATCACCGGGTCGTCCTCGATGTTCATCTGGGTTCTGATGATGCCGGGATTGACATTGTTGACCCGGATGCCGAGCGGTCCAAGTTCATCAGCCAGCGAAAAAGTCATCAGCCGCACCGCGCCCTTGGTCAGGTTATAGGCGCTGAAGCCGCCGGTGCCGCGCATGCCGGCAATGGAGCACATGTTGATAATGACCCCGGCCTTGCGCTTTGCCATGGCGCGTGCGGCAATCTGCGAGGCGAAATAGACGCTTTTGACATTCACATTGACCATCTTGTCAAACACTTCTTCGGTCGCTTCAAGGATCGTTTCCTTGATCAATATGCCGGCATTGTTGACGATGATATCAAGACCGCCCATGGCTTCCGCCGCCTCCACGATCTTTTCGAGTTCAACAACCTTGCTGACGTCGCAGGCGATGAAGGAAGCAGCTTCGGGAAACCTGGCATTGATGACATCGACAGTGGTCGGGCCGCCCTCGCGGGCTTCCGGCCGCAGATCGGCATTGATGACCCGTGCGCCGGCTTCGGCGAAACGGATGGCAATGGCGCGGCCATTGCCGCTGCTGGCGCCGGTGACGATGGCCAGTTTTCCTGCAAGCATGTCTTTCATTTCGGTATGTCTTTCATTTCAGTTGCGGCTTTGACCAAAGCCTGGAACCGCGCGCGGCCCGTTGTTTTCAACCATGCGGCAAGGGCTGTTTCGCCGCCGGCCCCAAAAATTTCGATCCCGTCCGACCAGATCGCCCGGCCGCACATGAAACCGTCAAAAGGAATTCCGGCCTGCTGCGCCATTTTTAGCGCGTCGCGAAACCACTCGAAGCTGATGCCGCCGCTGAGATAGACCATTGGAACCGACCCGGATGCCGAGGCGGCGATGCGAAAGGCATCCAGTGCCTCTGCGCGGCTGATCTCCGGTTCGCCGAAGCCTTCGACAAAATTGAAATCGACCGGCATTTCGACTTTCAGCACATTGATGGCAAAGCGCCGGTCGGCAAATGTTGCGGTGGCTTGGCGGACAAGGTCCGGTTTGAGGCGGGCAAATTCCAGCGTGCCGCTTTCCACCCCGTCGTCATAAACCAGCGGTTCGAACAGGAAGGCTATATCGTGGCTTCGGCATTCCGCCCCGATACGGGCGACAAGCTCCTGCTTTTTCTGGTTGACCGAGGCCTCGCCGCGGGGTGCATAATACATGAAAAGCTTCAGATGCGGGCTGCCAAGACCCTGGTAGTCGCTGACTTTCAAGTCATCGGGAAATACGGTGATCCGGTCTTTGCCGTTGATCCGGTACACATCAGCCTCAAAGGCCAGCATCGGGTGGCATTCGCCTTCGAAATCGGCCAGCAGGCTTCGGCCCAAAGCGGCATCGACCAGAAGTGTCGTCGCCAGGCCGCTCAGGGCCTGTACCACGCATCTCTTGAAGACCAGCAAGTCATCATCGCGCGCCTGGCTTGCCCTGGCCGCGAGGATGGCGCTGGCCAAACCGCTTCCCGCATCCACTGCGACCCCATGCATGGGGATTTTGATAGAGGTCAAGATAACAGGTCCTCCCTCTCTATGGGTGAATACAGGGGAAAAACGGGGTGACGGACGGCGCGCGCCAAAATTCCAGCATCTCCGGCGTAGGCGTCATCAGCGAGATCGAGAAACCGCCCATTTCCTGCGTCGTGACGAATGATCCGATCAGCGGCGAAACATTGGGAATTCCGGCCGCATCAAGAATGGCCACCACTTCGCGATGGACAGTCAGCAGCTCCATCAAGGTCGTGCCGCCGGCACCGTTGATCAGCACGATTGTCGGCGTTCCCGGTGCAATCGGCCGGTCTTCCAAAAGCACTGTGACCATCTGGGAGATCAATCCGTCCAGCGGCCCCGTCTTGCGTCGTGCAACGCCTGGCTCGCCGTGAACGCCCATGCCGATAAACACTTCGTCATCCGGCAGGCTGAACATGACACGTCCTGTCAGCGGCGAAACGCCAGGTGAAACGGCGGCTGCAAGCGTTCGCGTGCGGTCGCGGACATCCTCGCCCAGGGCGACAAGCGAATCGAGCTCCATGCCCGTCTCGGCAGCAGCGCCGAGGATCTTGTAGATGAAAATCGTCCCCGGTGCGCCGCGCCGCTGGTCTTCCTCACCCTTGGGCGCAGAGGAGACGTCGTCATACATCAGCAGGGGCCGAACATTGAGACCCTGATCTTCCGCCAGCATGACGGCGCCGTTGCCGTTGATGACATCGCCTTCATGGCGCGAAATCAGCAGGATGGCGCCGGCTGAACCGGTCACCTCCTCAATGCCCTCAAGGATCAGTTCCGAGGACGGCGCGGTAAAGACGTCGCCAACAACATTGGCATCCAGCAGCCCTTCGCCGACAAAGCCCATTGCAATCGGTTCGTGGCCGGAACCATTGCCGATCAGCAATGCCACCTTCTCACTTTGCGGTCGTGGACAAGCGCGGCGGACAACGCGCGGATTTTTGCCGCGGGCGACAACGCCGGGAAAAGCGGCAATGAAGCCGTCGATCATGTCATCGACCATGCGATCGGCGGAATTAAACAGCTTCTTCATGCGCGTTCTTTCTTGAACTTGACCATCTCTGCAAGCATTTCGGCCACGGATCTGGCGCCGGCGTCCGGGTGGCCGACACCGCCGGCCTCGACATAGCGGGCCCGTCCCCTTTTTGCAGTCATGGCTGTTGTGGCCAATGCGCCGGACTCTGCGGCCAAAGCGGCGGCATCCAGCGCCTCGGCGGGCGGATTGGCCTGTGCAGCAGCTTCAGCGGCGGGGATCAGCGCATCCAGCATGGTCTTGTCGCCGGGTCGGGCCTGACCCAGTCGCATGATTCTTTCGCTCGCCGCCTTCAGCGCCGCGCCGAGGTCCTTGTCGGCGTCGAGCACCAGTTCGAGTTCACCGACAAGCGCGCCGAACAGCGAACCGGAAGCACCGCCGGCAACCATACGGAAGCCCTTTCCGGCTTCCCCGCTCTCCGCCTTTGCGGCAGCCTGCAGGCCGCGCAGCATGGTTGATCCATGGTCGCCATCGCCGGTGGCGGCGTCCAATGTGTTCAACCGGTCTTCCAATCTTCCAAAATGCGTGGCCAACAAGGTAAAATAGCTGTTGCTCATTGAAATGTCCTTCGCATGAAATCGAGGGACCGGGAGGCGGCATCGGTTGCTTCGGGTTCGATGTCGCGCCAGATATTGAGATCGCTGCTGGCAGGGTTGCCGGCAATCACAAAAATTTCAGAGACGATCCAGCGATCATAGTGGATGGATTGCAGCGCGTCACGCACCTCCGTCCAGTTGACATGCCCTGAACCCGGCACGCCGCGATCATTGTCGGAAACATGAAAATGGACGAGATGCGGGCCTGCCGTGGCGATTGCGCCAGCGACATCCTTTTCCTCGATATTCATGTGGAACGTATCCAGCAGGATGCCGACCTTCGGCGAACCGACAGCGGATGCCATTGCGGCAGCCTCTTTTGCGGTATTGACGAGATCGGTTTCAAACCGGTTGATCGCCTCGATGCCAAGCGTGACGTCGCGGGCGGCAAGGGCAGGCTCCAATGCGATGAAGGCTTCGACAGAGCGCTGCGCGCGGGCAACCTTGTTGGCGACATCAAACGCCCCCCAGGGCGCGTAAAGCACGCCGGCCAATCCGCGCGATCCCAGCGTGGCTGTGGTTTCCACCGCCCACCGCAGATGACGCAGTCCCGCCTGGCGCAATTCCGGATCGGCGGATGTGATATCAGCCTGGGCTGAAAGGCCGTCGGAGCAGGTGACCTGCAGACCGATATCGCGGATCAGGCCGGCCAGGGCGACCGCCTTTTCCGTGCTCATGCCGAGCAGGGAGATTTCAACGCCGTCGAAACCGAGATCGGCGACGTGTCTGAGGATCGGCTCGATATCATCCGTCCAACGCGCCATCCAGAGACCTGCGTGCACACCAAATTTCATGTCAGTTCCTCATGACCGCAACACCCAGAGCGCATCCGGCGCCAGTGTCATTGCGATATCGTTTCCTTCGGCGATTTCCGCCGCATCATTGGGGTTGGCAAGAATCTCCAGAGCCTCGCCGGCTATTTCCACGCGCAATCGCGTTTGCGTGCCGAGATAGATTTTGGAGATGACCTTGGCCGTCAGCCTGTTTTCACCGGCGGCGTCGGCGGCAGCGCCGACACGGGCGTTCTCCGGACGGAAGGTAAGCGTTCCCGAACCATCGGCAATGCCGGCGGGAAGTGCGATCCGGCCCAGGGCGCATTCGAACTTGCCCGACGACACCGTGCCGCGGACAAAATTCTGACCGCCGAAAAACCGCGCCGTGGCTTCATCGATCGGCCGTTCGTAAAAAGCCTCGGCAGTATCATACTGCTTCAGGCGTCCGTCCAGGATCAGCGCGATCCGGTCCGCCAGAACCACGGCCTCTTCCTGGTCATGGGTAACGAAGATCATGGTGATGCCGAATTGCTGTTGCAAATTGCGGATCAGGTCGCGCATCTCAAAACGAAGATGGGCATCGAGGTTGGACAATGGCTCGTCCAGAAGCAGCACCTTGGGCTGGACGATCATGGCGCGCGCCAGGGCCACGCGCTGTTGCTGGCCGCCCGACAGCTCCTTTGGCTTGCGTTTTCCCAGATCCGGCAATTTGACCAGATCCAGCATTTCCGCCACCCGCCGATCGATTTCAGGCTGTGCGATCTTGCGCATTTTCAGCCCGAAGCCGACATTTTCGGCGACGCTCATATAGGGAAACAGCAGGTAGTTCTGGAAAACCATCACCACGCCGCGGTTTTCCGGCTTTTCCTTCAGCACCGAACGGCCGTCGAAAGTGATGTCGCCCGAAGTGGCGGACAAAAGGCCGGCGATCATTTTCATCGTCGTCGTCTTGCCGCAGCCGGATGGTCCCAGCAGCGCCGTCAACTCGCCGGTCTTGATTTCCAGCGACAACCGGTCAACCGACGGATGGGTCGCCCCATGATACGTTTTGGTGAGATTGGAGATGGATACATGTGTCATATCTTACCGAAGCCTCCGGCTGCGCCACTTTGACCGGACAGGTGCTTTGCGCTCAAAAGAAGGATGATGATGCCGGGGAGGATATACATGATGCCGATGGCACCTGTGAGATCGTTGCGCCCCGATGTGGCGAAGTTGAAAAGCAGCAGGGGCAATGTCACCACCCGACCGCCGCCGATCAGCAAGGTCAGGATGTATTGGCTCCACGAAACCAGGAAGGAAAACAATGCGCCGACAATGACGCCGGGCAGGATGGCCGGAAGCGTGACATACCAGAAGGTCTTGAGCGGGGATGCGCCGAGACTGCGGGCCTGCTCCTCATAAGCAGGATCGTAATTGGAGAAAATGCCCGACATCACCAGCACCATATAGGGCAGGGTCGGAACAAGATGGACCAGAACCACGCCAGCAACGGTGTTGGTCAGGCCCATTTGAATGAACACGGCATGGATGCCCATGGCCACCGCAATGCCGGGTACGATGGTCGGCGCCAGGATCATCAGTTCGACAACCTGCTTGCCGCGAAAATTATACAGCCCCAGCGCGCGCCCGGCCGGCACGCCCGCCAGAACTGAAAGCACCGTTGCCGCCAAGGAGATGCCGATGGTCAGCCAGAGGCTGCCGACAACGCCGGAGCGGTCGGACAAAGCGAAATTCCAGGCTTTCATCGACAGTTCCGACGGCAGGATGTCGGGAAAGAACCAGCTGCGCGATACTGACCAGACGGCCAGCGGCACCAGCGGCAGGATGAGCCACACAATCAGCATGGCCAGCGTTATGGCGCGCAATCGCCTCGACCAGATATTGCCTTCCTTGATCATGTCAGCTCCTGACCCGCTGTCTTGAGTAACGGACATAGAAGAAGATCATCACCGCGCTCAACAGGGCAATGACGATGGCCATTGCCATGGCCTCCGGCCGGGCCGCCAGATCGACATCGGTATATTTGCGGTAGGCGAGCACGGGGAGGGCGGCCGGGAAGTTAGCTCCCAGCACCGCCGGGATCTCATAGGCGCCGAAGGCGAAGGCGAAGACGATGACGGATGCAGACAGAACACCGGGAAAGATCAGCGGCAGCAAGACATGCCGGAAGGATTGCCATTTGCTGGCGCCCAGAGAGCGCGCCACGCTTTCATAATCTTCGCCAAGCGCCTGCATGTTGGCCAGCACGATGACGCCGATGAAGGGCACTTCCTTCCAGACATATTGCAGGATGATGCCGATCGAATAGGGGTCGAACACAAAGGCCGGAAAATCCGAGGGCTTTTCGATCATGCCGACGCCATAGGCGAGACGGGCAAAACTGCCGGACTGGGAGAAGAGATAGAGAATGCCGATGGCGCCGACGATATGCGGCACGGTCAGATTGAGCTGGAACAGGAAGTTGATCACGGCCCGGCCGACAAAGTGGCGCCGCAGCAACAAGGCCGCGCCGACCGCCAGAACCGAGGAAATGACCGTTGACGTGAAGGCGATATGAAATGTGACGAGGAATGACAGATAGAATTCACGCGACGTGAATATCGACACATAGGCATCAATGTTCGGCTCGGTCAGTCCGATCACCGGCATGTAGCTGAAGCTGCGCATCAGTCCGACAAGCAGGCCGCCAAAGAACAAGACTATGATGACGCTCAACGCGGGGGCGAGGAGCAGGAATATTTTAACACGGTCTGACATGGTGTCTCGCTTTAACTGGACCCGCGCAGCGCGCGGGTCTGTTGTTGCGTGATTTAACTGGCTTTACTGGCCGACATTTTCCAGCCAGCCCTTTTCAACGGCGCTGATCCAGCCGCCTTCCATTTCGGGAAGCGAGGACTTGGCAAGTTCGGCCGAGGAAACGACGGACGGATGCGCCTTGATCGTTGCAAACATGGCCTGGACTTCAGGCGATGTCCGGGTGATGTCGATGGCGGGGGAGGTTCCCCATACTTCCGGACGCGCCTTTTCATATTGCATTTCGCCCGAAAGCAGCAGGTTGGACAGCACCATGGCCGCCGCCTTGTTGGGTGAATTGAACGGGATCAGCGTATAATTGGTGTTGCCGATCGTGCCGTCCGTCAGGCCGTAGGAGCGAACCGTGGGCGGGAAAGTGCCGTCTTCCACCGCCACGCCGAACTGGGACGGCTCATAGTTGAAATACAGCGCAATTTCCTTGTTGGCGAAAAGCTGCTGCATCTGCGTGATGGAGTTCGGATAGGTTTTTCCCTCGCGCCACAGATATGGCTCTATGTCATTGAGGATTTCCCAGGTCTTTTTCGCCGCAGCATCATATTTCGCCTGGTCGAACGGTCCCATCAGGTTTTCCACGCCGCCGGCAGCATAGTAAAAGACGTGGCGGACAAACACTGATCCATTGAAATCCGGCGGCGCGGGATAGGTGAATTGCCCCGGATTGGCCTTGATCCACTCGATCAGTTCGGCAATGGACTTTGGCGGCGATTTGGTGACGGCTTCGTCATAGGCGAATGCGAACTGCGCCTTCGACCAAGGCACTTCGCAGCCGTCAACGGGCACGCCGAAATCATTGGCGACCGCGGCGTCATCCCAGTTGATCAGCGCGTTGTTCGGCAGAGTTTCGGTATAACCGCAAAATACCAGTCCGCCCTGTTTCATGGTGCGAAAGTTTTCGCCGTTGATCCAGATCATGTCGACGGAGCCCTTGTCCAGGGACCCGGCTTCTTTTTCACCCAGCACGATATTGACCACCTCGACGGTGTCGGTAACGCCGACCCGGTTCAATGTGATATCGTATTCATCCTTGAGAACCTTGCCGACAGTGTCGGAGACATATTGGTTGATATTGTCGGCGCCGCCCCACATGAACCAGTTCACCGTGCCGCCACGCGCGGCTGCGACAACTTCCTCCCATGGCTTGCCGATGAACATTGAACCGTCGGCAGAATCTGCCCAGGCATGCGACAGCGGAGCGACCGAGAGCGCCGCCATCAAAGCGAGTTTCCGTATAAGCTGCATTTTTTCCTCCTGAATTTGCAGTTATGATACGTCTTTTAGGCTTGGTGTATCTGACTTTCTCCCTTGTCCAAACTCTGGGCCATCCAAAGTGCCGCGTCAAAGACAGCCGCATTGCCGAGATCGAGAGCCTCCTTTTCGATCTCGTTGAGCGGATCCAGAAATGTCCGGTCGCTGAACAGCGTATCCCACACCACCAGCAGGGATACGGCCTCGACGCCAAAACTCCTTGCAACCGCCGCCGTCGTGGCGGTTTCCATGTCAACTGACAGATACCCCGCGCCTTGCCAGGCGGCGCACATTTCGGGCGATTGGACGAACAAGGACAGCATTGTAACATGTTGTCCGCGATGGGTGGTGATCCCCCGTTCCTTCAGATAGGCGCCGGCTTCATCGCTCCAATAGGCGCTGGTTGGCACCTGGCCGGAAAAACCGTAAAATTGCGCGATGCCTTCATCGGCGAGGGCTGTGTCGGGAATGACGATGTCGCCGGGCTTGAGAAAGGGCTGCAGGCCGCCGCAGGTTCCGATCTGGACGACGAGGCGCGCACCCATCCTTGAAAACATGTGAATGACTTCAACCGTGCGGGGTGCGCCGTAAGCGCAGCAATAGACAATCCGGCGACCTTGATATGTGCCGGCGAACATATCGGGAAATGCAAGTTCGCGAACATCGGTCAAAAGGCCCAGTCGCCATGCGGTCCGTTCGGCCCGCCACCAGGTTCCCTCGACAATGACGACCTCAGGTTCGCCGCCCGGCACTATTCCCAGTGCCATGCGCCAATCTTCCGCTGTGAGGTCCAAAATTGCCATTTGCAGTTCCGGTTTTGCAGGCCGCCAGAGAAGCGGTCGCCCTATGACGCCAATATTTGTAATAACATATTGTGCATAACAAATTTTGGTGTCAAGCCGGATTTGACGAACTTGCGAAAAAGCCGTTCCAGCAAAGCCGCCGAACGGATCGCGATATTAAGGTCGCAATGCATTGGCCAGGCAGTTTGCAATGTTCATATGGATTTTTGAAGGAAGTGTTTTGGCTGTTGCTGCGAATTGACTCGATGCGGCGATGGAGATGTTGATGCATTGCAAGGCGCATCTCGTGATTACAAAAAGTAATCTCGGCTTTGGGGAGTCTGCTCGAAGTGGAAGAGTTCCGCATGAGATGCAAGACCGTGCAATACTTTGTTCCAGTCCTAGATTTGCCCGGAGTGGCACGGTTTTTTCCTATCGCGCAAGCGCCATGCACTATCGAGCCTTCAATCTGCGGCGGAGGTCCGTTCCGTCATGCCCGCAATTTGCCGCCAGCGGGGTCAAATGGCGGTTCGGCCAGCATGACGGCTTTGTGCGGCCGGCCAAGAATGGCCACGTCATAATCGCGACCAGCCTCGGCAAGTTCGCGCTTGATGAAGGCCAGCGCCAGGGATTTTCCCACCGAATAGCCGTAAGCGCCTGAGGAAACCCGTCCCGCCGGGGTTCCGTCGGGCAGGAAGACAGGTTCGTTGCCGCTGGCGTCGGCAGTCTGGGCCTCGATTTCCAGCATGACCAGCACCTCGCGCGGCGGGTTGGCCGCGATTTTTGCGTAAGCCTGCTTGTTCAGGAAGTCCTTGTCCATCTTGATCAGCCGGTCGAGACCGACTTCCTGCGGCCAGTATTCGGGCGAATATTCGCGACTCCAGCTGCCGTAGCCTTTTTCGATGCGAAGCGACATCAGGGCGCGGCTGCCGACAGGCCCCGCGCCAAAGCCCTTGCCCGCCGCAAGCAGGGCTTCATAAAGCGTAAGCTGGTCTTCCACCGCGCAATGAAGCTCCCACCCCAGATCACCGGTGAACGAGACCCGGAGCGCCAGGGCGTCGATGCCGGCAATCCGGATCTTCTTTGACCGCATGAAGGGCAAGGCGGCGGTGGAAAGATCGGCATTGGTGAGGCTTGCAAGCACATCACGCGACTTCGGACCTGCGACGTTGAACCCGCTCATTGCCTCGGTGACGCTTTCAAACCTGGTGTCTGCCGGCAGCGGCACTTGGTTGAAAAAGCGCTGGTGATAACGCTCTGCCATGCCCGAGCCAATCATCAGGAATTCGTCTTCGGAAAGCCGGGTGACGGTAAAATCGCCTGCAATGCCGCCGCGCACGCCGATCAGCGGCGACAGGCAGCTGCGACCGACCTGTTTGGGCGCATTGTTGGCCAGCACGCTGTTCAGCCAGGTCTCGGCGCCTGCTCCTTTTATGCGATAGCGGGCATAATTTGAAATATCGATGATACCGGCATTATTGCGCAGCATCCGGCATTCCGCACCCACCGGCTCAAACCAGTTCTGGCGCTCAAAGCCGATGGTTTCTGTTGCGTTTTCCGGGCCGTCGGCAAACCATAGCGGATGCTCCCAGCCGTAATTGAGGCCGAAAACCGCCCCCATCGCCTTTTGCTTTTCAAAAACCGGGCGTGTGCGGACCGGTCGACCGGCCGCCCGCTCTTCATTGGGAAAATGGATCTTGAAACGGTTGGCGTACTGGTCGCGGACCCGTTCGCGGGTAAAGGCCTTGCCTGCCCATGCGCCATAGCGCGCCAGGTCCCAACCGAACATGTCCATCTTCGGTTCTCCTTCGATGATCCATTCCGCTGACAGCAATCCAAGGCCGCCGGATTGGGAGAAGCCGGGAATGATGCCGTTGCAGCAGAAATAATTCCTGAGTTCGGGAACCGGACCGAACAGCGCCGAGCTATCGGGCGACCAGATCATCGGGCCGTTGATCACCCGCTTGATGCCGGCCTCCCCGACAGCCGGCACCCTGTCGATGGCGCGCATCATGTTGGCTTCGATGCGGCCGAGATCATCGGGAAACAATTCATGGCCGAAGCCCGCCGGGGTTTCCTCTTCCGCCCAGAATTTCATGTCCCGCTCATAGGCGCCGACCAGCAGGCCCATTCCTTCCTGGCGCAAATAATATTCCCCGTCGCGATCAGCCACCGAAGGCAGGCGACGTCCGAGGGCGGCGATGTCGGCAATGGTCTCGGTAACGAAATATTGGTGCTCGGTGGGAATGAGCGGCAATTCGAAACCGGCCATGCGGGCGATTTCGCGACCCCAGAGACCTGCGGCATTGACCACCCACTGGGTGCGGATATCGCCTTTCGGCGTCTGCACGATCCAGCTGCCGTCGGGTTGGGCGATCGTTGCGGTGACCGGCGTGAAGCGGTGGATTTCCGCGCCTTTCGCCCGGGCGCCTGCGGCATAGGCCATCGTGACGCCGGATGGATCGACATTGCCGCCGTCCGGTTCATACATGATGCAGCGGATGCCGTCGAAATTGACCAGCGGATGCAACCGTTCGGCCTCATCGCGGCTGACTTCGTGGAAGTTCATCTTGTAAAGCCGCGCCCGGGCGGCCTGTATGCGCAATTGATGCTCACGTTCGCGGGTTTGGGCGAGATAAAGCGAGCCGGGCTGGAACACCCCGCACCCCTGGCCGGTTTCCTTTTCCAACTCCTTGTAGAGGTTCATCGTATAATGCTGGATACGCGAAATATTGGTGGAATCGTGCAGTCCGTGAATATTGGCTGCTGCATGCCAGGTGGAACCGGATGTCAATTCGTCCCGCTCCAGAAGAACGATGTCAGACCATCCAAGCTTGGCGAGATGATAGAGAATGGAGCAGCCGACCAGCCCGCCCCCGATGACCACGGCCTGTGCATGGGTCTTCATGATTTTAAATCCTGTTGCCGGAAGATTGCGATGGGCAGCGGCTGCCATTTTGATTGGCTCGGGTTTTGGTTACGATCACGACAGCGGTCATTCGGGCCCAAACCGGTTTCTGCCCGCGCCCCTGTAGAGCCGGATTGAATGGCGATCCCGCGCACGGATTGCGTCATGCAGTCCCTCACGGTTCGCCATCCCCGATTACCTCGCGCCGTTTGGCGACATAGGCTTCCAATTCCTCGGCAATTGCAAGGTCCATTGCCGGTTGCTCGTACTTTTCCAATGCCGATTTCCAAAGCGCATTGGCGCGCTGCGTTGCATTCAGTCCGCCGGCGATTTCCCAGTTTTCATAATTGCGCCAATCCGAGATCAGCGGCGCGTAGAACGCCTTTTCAAAGCGCTCGAGCGTGTGACTCTCTCCGAAGAAATGACCGCCGGTAGCCACGCCCTTGATGGCTTCAAAGCCGAGGGAGGCTTCATCGACGACAATCGGCTCCAGAAAGCTTGCCATCATCTGCAGCATTTCGACATCCAGGATGAACTTCTCATAACTCGCAGTCAGCCCGCCTTCCTGCCAGCCTGCGGCATGATAGACAAGGTTGGCATGTCCCATGGCCGCACCCCACAATGCCATTTCCGTCTCGTAGGCTCCTTGCGCATCAGCGGCATTGGAGGCGGATGCATTGGACGTGCGATAGGGCAGGCCATAATGACGGGCCAGTTGGCCGCTGGCGACATTGGCCTTGGCATTTTCCGGCGTTCCGAAAGCAGGCGCGCCCGACCGCATGTCAACATTCGACGTGAAGGCGCCATACATGACAGGCGTGCTCGGGCGGACCATCTGCGCCAAGGCAATGCCAAACAGCGCCTCGGCATTTTGCTGGGCCAGCGCTGCGGCCAGCGTGACCGGCGTCATGGCGCCCATCAGGGTAAAGGGTGTGACCACCACGCCCTGGCCATACTCGGCCATGGTCATCAGCCCCTCAGCCATTGTGTCGTCAAGCCGGCGCGGGGAATTGACCGATATGATGGTCAGGACGCCAGGGCTGTCGACCATGTTTTCAGGGTCAAGGCCGCGGCTTATGGCCATCATCGATATGCCGTCCAGCGCGCGCCCCCTGCCAATCGCGGTGCAGTGATAGACCCTGTCGGAAAAGGTCAGGTTGGCTTTGTAGGTGTCCAGATGGCGTGAATTGGCCGGCAATTCGACGGGGGCCACCACCTGATTGCCGATCAGGTGAATGATGTTGAAAGTCTGGGCAAGCTTGATGAAGTTGCAATAGTCTTCAAAATTGCCCGCCCTGCGGCCCCGGTCGATGTCGTGGACATTCGGAGGACCGGCGACCAGACCGAAATTCATCGAGTTGCCGCCGAATGTGACCGCGCGGGCCGGATTGCGCGGCGTCAGGGTAAATTGGCGCGGCGCCTTGGCCACCAGATCCATCAGCAGGCCTCGGTCAATGCGCACCAAACCAATGGAAAAATCGACATCGGCGCCGGCCGCCTTCATCA
The DNA here is from genome assembly GCA_041742335.1 of Rhizobiaceae bacterium. Lineage (GTDB taxonomy): Bacteria > Pseudomonadota > Alphaproteobacteria > Rhizobiales > Rhizobiaceae > Rhizobium_E. The sequence goes on along the minus strand of JBGSIT010000095.1, from coordinate 48,919 downwards.
CGGACAAGGCCCGGGGCGACATGACCTCGACGCCGAGTTCCTCGACAATCCTCAGGGACGTGTTGTGAATGGCTTCGACTTGATCGTCCGAAAGCACGGCCAGCGGCGGGTAGGGATTGATGACATTGCGCCACGGCATTTGCCGGAAAGAATAATCCCTGGCGCTTCGGTCGCGACGGCTACGACGGCGGGGATCTGCGTTTGGAACGATTTCATTTTCGATATCCACAGCGACGATCCCCTGTCATGAACTGCGGGATGGTCGCACTATTGCACCGTCAACGAACAGTTCGTTTATCGACGGGAATCGGCAAAAACCCGACAGGAGTATTTTTGTCTGTGCCAAATATCATTGAATCTCCTTGGGATAGGATGAATCGCGGAGGATTGAAAATCGACAGTGCGAGTCTACCTTTTGCCGGCTGCTATCTGATAGACTGGCATTTGGCAGGCCATGACCTTCAATCAGGTCAGGCCAGCGAGACCGTTGCCGACATGCTGCAAGGAGCCAATCTGTGCAAATCCGGATAACCCAGGACGCCATGAGGAGAGGTTGCGCCATTTGCCTCATGGCCATCGACGCCAGCGCGAAATGCCTGCGTGGGGACGGAAAATGCGGGGACTTTTTCCAGTGATGTCCAGACCCGTTGCATTGCCGCCGCAAACCGGTGGCCGCTCGCCAGTGTCGATCTGCTTCCTGCTGGTTCCCGGCTTTCCGATGATGGCGCTGACGGCAGCGGTTGAGCCGCTGCGTTCGGCCAATCACATGTCCGGGCAAAACCTCTATGAATGGAAGTTGGCCAGTGAAGACGGGCTACCGGTTGCTTCGGGCGCCAAACTGCAATTGGTCACCGATATCAGCATTCAGGACGCCGAACATTTTGATTATGTCTTCGTCGCCGCGGGTCTGGATGTGGACGACTACCGCAACCGACATGTCTATTCCTGGCTGAAGCGGCAGGCGGCGGCGGATGTGACGCTTGGCGCGCTTTCCACCGGCACCATGCTTCTGGCCCGCGCCGGCGTGCCGCTTGGCCGCTGCACGATCCACTGGGAGAGCCAGCGCCAGTTGAAGGAAGAATTTCCCGATTTGACGGTGACCAATGATCTCTATTGCATTGATGGAAACCGGATGACCTGCGCCGGAGGCATCTCAGCGCTCGACATGGTGCTGTCGATGATTTCCGCCCATCACGGACCGGATCTTGCCGCACAAGTGGCCGAACAATTCCTGCATTCGCGCATTCGCGATTCCGACGAAACACAACGGATGGATCTGCATTGGCGCTATGGCGTGACGGAACCGAAAGTGATTGCCGCAATAAGACTTATGGAAGAGCACCAGGAGGATCCGCTGCTCACTCATGACATTGCGCATTTGCTGGATTGTTCACAACGCCAGCTTGAGAGGCTTTTCGCCACCACCTTCGGTCAATCGCCGAAAGAATTCTATTCGATCATCCGGTTGAAATCGGCCCGGCATCTGTTGCTTCATTCCAATCTGACTCTTGAGGAAATAAGCCGGCGCACCGGGTTTTCCTCCTCCTCCCACATGGGTCGGCGCTTCCTGCAATATCTGGGAACAAGCCCGAGCGAAATCCGCCATCAAGTGGTAAGCGGAAAATGGGCGGGACCGGTAAAGGGCTGAAACCGGAAGCCTGCAAGTGGGTCGCCATTGCTGCGGGAGACCTCCACCCAATATGGACAGGCTATGGCGCATGCATTAAAACCATCAGGCTAGGTGCGAATGTCGCCCGGACGGGCCACGGCCGGAAAGGGGCTTTTCAGCATGCGGGTGCCGATTGACAGGACATTCAGCGATACCGGAAGCGCCGATCATTCAAAGCCGTACCGCGTGGTGTTCGTGCTGGTGCCCGGTTTTTCAATGATGGCGTTGAGTTCTGCGCTGGAACCCTTGAGGTCGGTCAACCGGTTGACCGGGGAAAAGCGCTATCTCTGGCATATTATCGGCCAGAAACCGGGTTTCGTTTCCGCCAGCAACGGGTTGGATGTCCAGACTGCGCATGGCCTTGACGATGCGCCGTCCGCCGATCTTACCATTGTCGTGGCAAGCCTTGATGTCGAGAATTTCAAATGCAAGCCATTGCTTGGCTATCTGAGGCGAATACGCCAACAACGAAAGCCGGTCGGCGCAATCAGCAACGGCACCCTGATCCTGGCGCGTGCAGGACTTCTCAAAGGGCGCAAGGCCACGATCCATTGGGAAATGCAGGCCGCGCTTGCCCAGAAGTTTCCGGAAATTGAAGTCTGCAACACCCTGTATTGCATGGATTTCGACGTCATGACCAGCGGCGGTGGAATTGCTGCGATGGACATGATGCTGGAATTGATCGCAGCCCGCGACGGCCGCGCGATCGCCGTCGATGTTTCAGAACAGTTCCTGCACGGACCGGCACGCAATTCACTGGAAATCCAGCGTCAGGAAATCTGTTGGCGCTATGGCGTGACCGATCGCCATATCGAAGTGGCAATCGAGATCATGGAAGACCGCATCGCCAATCCGTTGAAGATATCAAAGCTGGCCGAGGCCGCTGGCATATCGGAACGGCAGTTGGAACGCCTGTTCAATGCCGCCTTTGGAAAGTCGCCTTCCGACTTCTATCGCGAACTGCGCCTGAAAGCTGCACAGGCCCGCATCCTGGCTTCAACGGAGTCGCTCGAGGAAATTGCGGCAGCGATGGGGTTTTCCAGCCAGGCGCATTTCAGCCGTGCGGTGAAGGCCTGGTGTGGCGTTTCGCCACTTGCGCTTCGCAAAAACGGACAATCCGCGAATGTCGAATCTCTGCAAAAAAACGTCGGCTGGACGTAGCGTAATGCTGACGCACCCACGTTAGCATGATTGTGACAGTTGCCGTTGAACGGCGGCTGGATGCGATGCCGGGGGAGTGCAGCGCCTTGGAAACCATACAATTCATATTGGCAAATACGGGCGTCATCGCCCAACTTGCACTTGAACACATTTCCATTGTGATCGTCGCTGTCGGATTTGCAATTCTGACCGGCGTTCCCATCGGAATTGCAATCACCCAGAACAGGGCCGCTGCTGACGGGGTGCTTTATGTTGCATCCATCATCGTCACCATTCCGTCCATCGCACTTTTCGGCCTGCTGATCCCGATCTTGTCGACCATCGGACAAGGCATTGGCTGGCTGCCCGCAGTCATTGCCATCCTGCTTTATTCGCAACTGCCGATCATCCGGAATACCTATACGGCAATTACCAATGTCGATCCCGCGCTGCGTGAATCTGCCCGCGGCATGGGCATGACGCCTTTTCAGCGGCTCAGGCAGGTTGAAATCCCGATTGCCATACCGGTTATCATGGCAGGCGTGCGAACCGCGGTCGTCATGAATATCGGCGTGGCTGCCATCGCGGCCTATATCGGGGCCGGCGGGCTCGGCGTGTTGATTTCGCGCGGCATCAGCCAGACCGATCCACGCCAGCTGATTACCGGCGCAATTGCCGTTTCACTCCTGGCAATCCTTGCCGATTTCGCCCTGCTGCAGCTGCAAAAGCGCCTCACCCCCGCCGGTCTTAAGCGGTAACGTCGAAGGAGACGCAGAATGATCCGCCTTGAAGACCTGACAAAGATATTTGAAACACCCAACGGCCAGGTCGTCGCCGCCGACAAGGTCAACATGGAAGTTCCGGCCGGCGAAATCTGCGTGCTTCTCGGGCCGTCCGGCTGTGGAAAAACCACTGCGCTCAAAATGGTCAACCGGTTGATCGCGCCGACTTCGGGCAAGATATTCATCAACGGCGAAGACACTTCCAAGCTCAATGATGTCGAACTGCGCCGGTCCATCGGCTATGTCATCCAGCAGATCGGCCTGTTTCCGAACATGACGATTGAAGAAAATATCTGCGTAGTGCCGAAATTGCTCGGATGGGACAAGGCACGCGCCAAGAAGCGCGCCGCAGAACTGCTTGATCTGGTGGGCCTTGATCCCAATCTGTTTCTCAGGCGCTACCCCAAGGAGCTTTCAGGCGGCCAGCAGCAGAGAGTGGGCGTCATCCGCGCGCTTGCGGCCGACCCGCCGGTGATGCTGATGGACGAGCCCTTCGGCGCTATTGATCCGATCAATCGCGAGGTCATTCAGGACGAATTCCTCAAGATGCAGGCCGCTATCGAAAAGACCATCATGTTCGTCAGCCACGATATCGACGAGGCTGTGAAGATGGGCAACAAGATCGCCATTTTCCGCGCCGGCAAGATTGAGCAATATGCAAGCCCCAACACCGTGCTGGCCCATCCGGCAAATGCCTTTGTCGCCGATTTTGTCGGGGCCGACCGGACGCTGAAGCGGCTCAGGCTGGTCACGGCGGAGGAGGTTGCCGACCCGCAGTCGCCGGTCGTGTCGCGCCACGCAAAAGTGCGCGATGCGCTGGCGGCGATCCGCGACCATCATTCCCGGGTTGCCGTTGTCATCGATTCCGACCGCCGGCCTGTTGGCTACATAACCGAAGAGATGGCGGAAGGCGCCAATGGGCTTGTCAACGAGATCGCCCAGGATATTCCGGCATCCGTTCCTGTCCGCGCCGACCTGCGCGCGGTGGTCTCCGAGATGTTCGCCCATGACATCATGTGGCTTGCCTGCGTGGACGATGAAGGCCGATTTGCCGGTGTGATCACCCAACCGGCCATTACCCGCATTCTTGGCGAGACCTATCGCAAGGATGGCAACAGTCCTGCCGGGGGAGGCTGATGCAATGAGTGCAGCCGTCACGCGCCCCAACCGCCTGTTGCTCTTTGCCATGCTTGTCCTCGGCGTGCTGATCGGCATATCAGGAATATTCGGGCAGCTTGCCCAATATTGGCCGGATATCATCTATTTGGGCAAGCAGCACATGATATTGGTGCTGAGCTCCGGATTTTCGGCCATTCTTGTCGGAGTGCCGGCGGGCATCTGGTTGTCGCGTCCTTCTATGCAGAGGACCGCCGAGACAATCATGCAGGTCTTCAATATCGGCACAACGATACCGACGCTGGCCGTCATCGCATTGTCGATGACTGTGCTGGGCATCGGTTTCCTGCCGGCCGCATTCGGCCTGTTTGTCGCCTCCCTGCTTCCGATTGTGCGCAATACCTATTCCGGCTTGCTGGCGGTTCCTGTCCACTACAAGGAAGCCGCCTTCGGCATGGGCATGACGTCTTGGCAGATCCTGTGGCGCGTGGAAATACCGAATGCGCTTTACGTGATTTTTTCAGGCATTCGCACCGCCCTTGCCATCAATGTCGGCACCACGCCGCTGGCTTTCCTTATCGGCGGCGGCGGCCTGGGCGAACTCATCTTTACCGGAATTGACCTGATGGATACCGGCATGTTGCTGGCGGGCGCAGTTCCGACGGCATTTCTGGCCGTTACCGTGGATTTCCTGATGGGTCAGGCGCAACTGCACCTGATTCCGAAAGGCGTAAACCCGCTTCGCTGATGGCGGTTTGTCAACATCAACAAAACGAAAGAGAGTTGCAAATGTTTAAACTCACCATGAAATCGATCTTTGCTGCGGCGCTGTTGTTTGCTGGTGCGGCCCAGGCTCAGGAAATTGTTGTCGGCGGCAAGAACTTCACCGAACAGCAGATCCTGACAGCAATGACCGGTCAGTTGCTGGAGGCCAACGGCTTCACCGTCGACAGCCGCGGCGGCATGGGCTCGGCAGCGGTTCGCCAGGCGATGGAAAACGGCCAGATCGACGTCTACTGGGAATATACCGGCACGTCGCTCATCACCTATAACAAGGTCACCGAAAAAATGGATGCGGATGCGACCTATGCCAAGGTCAAGGAGCTTGATGCCGCCAAGGATATCGTCTGGCTCAATCCGTCCAAGGCCAACAATACTTACGCTTTGGCCATGCGCAAGGATGATGCAGCCAAGATGGGCATTGTCACGCTTTCGGATTTTGCGGCCCGGGTCAACAAGGAGAACGACCTGACCCTGGCCTCCAATGCCGAATGGTATGCCCGCCCGGATGGTCTCAAGCCGCTTCAGACAGCCTATGGCTTCGAGCTTTCGCGCGACGCCGTCAAGCGCATGGATTCCGGCCTGGTTTACGAAGCGCTTAAGAACGGCGACGTCAATGTCGGTCTGGTCTTTGCGACCGACGGCAGAATTCCGGCCTTCAACTTTGTCACCCTTACCGATGACAAGGGCTACTTCCCGGCCTATGCGCTGGCGCCCGTCATTCGCGGCAAGGTGCTGGAAGCCAATCCCAAGGTGGGCGAGTTGCTGAACGCGCTTTCAGCCAAACTCGATGATGCCACGATGTCGGCCCTCAACGCCAAGGTTGATGTCGAACGCGTCTCGATCGAAAACGTTGCCAGTGCATTTTTGAAAGAATCCGGTCTGATCTGATTTGCTGCTCCGGGGCAGGTTGCCTGCCTGCCCCGGCCTGACATTCCGAGGATCTTGAAAAATGAGCCCTGTTCTCAAAACGGGTGTTGCCCAGTTTGCCAGCGCAATCGGCGACATCGACGCCAATATGGACGCCCATCTGCAATGGATATCCAGGGCAAAGGCCAAGCAGTTGGACCTGCTGGTTTTTCCTGAGCTTTCCCTTGTCGGCCACCATGGCGTCGAGACGCTTCTTGATTGCGCCATTCGCAGGACCGATCCGCGCTTGCGCCGCCTTGCGGATGCCGCCGGTGACATGGCGGTCGTTGTCGGGTTCATAGAAGAAGGACCATCGGCGCAGTTTTACAATTCAGCGGTCATTTTGAGAAATGGCAACATCGTCCACCTTCATCGCAAGGTGAACCTGCCAAGCTACGGCAAGCTGGATGAAGCCAAGCACTACGCCGCCGGTCGTTTCGTCGATATCTGTGCGCTGACCGAACAATGGAGCGCAGGACTGTTGATCTGCGCCGACGTGTGGAACCCGGCGCTCACGCATCTGGCCTTTCTGCATGGAGCCTCGATGCTGGTTTGCCCGGTCAGTTCAGGCGTTGAAGCCGTGGGCATTGATTTCGACAATCCGGGCGGTTGGGCGATGACCGTCAAATTCTACGCCATGATGTATGGCGCGCCTGTGATCATGGCAAATCGCATCGGCGTCGAGCGGGACCTGACCTTTTGGGGCGGTTCGCGCATTGTCGATCCGTTCGGACGGGAACTTGCCGTTGCCGGAGACGGCGAAGAAATGATCGTCGCCGATCTTGATTTCGCCCAGGTGCGAAAAGCCCGCTATCTGCTGCCGACCGTTCGCGACAGCAATATTGCACTGGTTCACCGGGAAACCGGGCGATTGATCCAGACAATGGGCGTTCCGGACTTTGTCCGCGAAGAACCGAAATAGGAGATGCCCGATGCATGATTTCTTTGTAGGCGCGGAGGACCGGGCATTTCGCGCTGAAATTCGCGACTTTCTGGCGCGTGAACTTGCGCCGCGCGCCGAAAAGATCGAACGGGATGAAGACTGGGAAAGCGTCAAGGACGTCGTGCGCGCCTTGGGGTCTGCAGGCTATATGAAGTTGATGTTCAAGGACCTCTACAAGGGTTCGCTCAGCAAGCCCGGTCTGACCCACGTCACGATGCTTTCCGAAGAGGCGGCTTATCTCAATTACGCCTTCGAGACGACCATCGCCACAGCTTTGTCCTGCGCCTATCCGCTTCACGCCCATGCCGGCCCGGCGATCCGGGATCGATATCTGACCCCGATCCTTGAGGGGACCGCGATCGGCTCCATCTGCATGACCGAACCCAATGCTGGCTCGGATTCCGCCGGTATGGAAACCCGCATCCGGTTTGATTCAAAGACCCGCGAATGGGTGATAGACGGCTTCAAGCGCTATATTTCAAATGCCACGAAATCCGATGTCTATATCGTTTGGGGCATCAGCGATTCAAGCGTCGCGCCGCAAAAGGGCATGACGGCGATTGCGGTGCCGGCAACCGCCAAAGGTGTAACCTTTCCCCGTACATATGATTTCATGGGCCGACGCGGCTGCGTGGTTGGCGAAGTCACTTTTGAAAATGTGCGGGTGCCGGAAGAAAATCTGCTGGGCCAGGAAAATGCCGGCTTTCGCATCATGCTCGGCGCTTTCAACTTCGAGCGGGTCATTCTCGGCGGCTCCGGCCTGGGCGTGGCGCGGTCGGCATTCGACATTGCCACCAAGCATGCGCAAACCCGATCGGCCTTCGGCCAGAAACTCGGCCAGAAGCAGCTGATCTGGGACATGATCGCGGAGATGAGCTGGCGTATCGATGCGGCCGAACTGCTGACCTATCGCGCCGCCAAAATGTATGATTCCGGCATGGACGGCAAAGACCTGATGCGCGAGGCGGCCCAGGCCAAGCTCGTATCCACAGAAACCGCCGTTTTTTGCTCTGACCGCACCGTGCAGGTGCTGGGCGGTGACGGCGTGACGCGCCAATACGGGCGCGCCGAGCAGATCTACCGCGATGCCCGCGCGCTGCCGATTGTCGGCGGCTCCAGCGAAATGGCGAAATATCTGATCGCGGCGCGTGAAATGCCGCAGATTAAACTCAATCTCTGAAAGGATATCAGGCAATGCATATTGCTCGAATTCTGGAAGCCTCCACCGAGCGTTATCCCAACCATACCGCCCTTGTCTTTGAAGAGCGGCGCTGGACCTATCGCGAATGGCTGGTTCGTGTTCGCAAATTCGCCCAGGCCCTGTCGGATCTCGGCGCGCGTCCGGGGGACCGGGTGGCTTTCTATGTCTCGACTTCGGAAAATTCGGTCACGACCTATTTTGCCTGTCAATTGATCGGCGCCGTCGCGGTGCCGCTGAATTTCAGGCTGAGTCCCGGCGAGGCGTCCTATGTCATCAAGGACAGCGGCGCGCGAATCCTGGTCTATGGCCGCCACCTCATCGACAATACGGTGAAGATAGCCGCACAAACCCGTTCGGTGCATGATTACATTTGCTGCGCCTATGATGCGGCGGATGTGCCCGAGGGCCATCTGCATTTCGAGACACTGGCGGAGTTGACCGAATATCGGGATGAACCCCGCCCGATCCCGGCGGGCAGCGATATCTCCGCTTTGGTCTATACGTCGGGAACGACCGGAAAGCCGAAGGGCGTCATCCATACCCACGCCAATGATATCGCCATCGCCATGAATTGCGTGATGGAATATGGCCTCAGCCATCGTGACAAGGCGCTGCATATTGCCCCGCTCTATCATGTGGGCGGCATGCAGGCCTATTTCCTGCCGCACTTGATGGTCGGCGGGACGAATGTGGTTCTGGGCCGCTATGAAGCGCAAAAAACCCTGGAGATGATCGCTTCCGAAAAGATTACCACTTTGTTTGCGGTGCCGACGCAGATCCAGGAGATGTTGTTCCATCCGCTGTTCAAGCAATATGATACTTCGTCGCTGCGATTGATCACCACTGGTGGATCGGCCATCGCCAGCGCGACCATGAGCCGGGTGATTGAGGAGTTCTGCCCCAATATTTTCAATGGCTACGGCATGACGGAGGCCTCGCTAACGCTTGTCCTGCATCCGGAAGATGCGCTTAGAAAGCTCGGTTCCTGCGGCCAGCCGACACTGATATCGGAATGCCGGGTGGTTGATCCGGCCCCCGATGCAACGCCTTCGGCATTGGTTCCGTCCGGAGAGATCGGCCAGTTGATTGTGCGCGGACCCCAGGCCATGACCGGCTACTGGAACAATCCCTTCGAGACTTCAAAAAAGCTCAAGGCCGGCTGGATATATACAGGCGACCTGTTTTCGGTCGATGACGAAGGCTTTTACACCTTTCATGGCCGCGCCGACGACATGATCATTTCGGGCGGTGAAAACATCTATCCGCGGGAAGTCGAGGAAATCCTCTATCGTTGCCCCGGAATCCAGGAAGCTGCCGTCGTTGGCCTGCCGGACGACAAATGGGGCCAGATCGTCGTCGCCTATGTTGTTTCGGTTGATCCGGACCTTGATGCCGCCGCTGTCGATGCTTTCTGCAAGGCCAGTGATGATCTTGCTCCCTACAAGAGACCCAAGAAATACGTCTTTGTGGACTCCCTGCCGACCAATCCCAGCGGCAAGGTTCTCAAACGCGAACTCATCGCCGCCGCAACTGCCTGAAGGAGTTCGAACGTGACAGAAAAGCTGCTTTACGATCAGGACGGCCCCGTCGTCACCCTGACATTCAACATGCCGGAAACCCGCAATGCCTTGACCGATCTGGATCTTTGCGATGCCATTGTTGAAGCCATGGCCAGGATCAGCCGTGACCAGACCGTCTGCGTGGCCATTGTCACCGGTGCAGGCAAGGCCTTTTCCTCCGGCGGCAACCTGAAGCACATGAAGGAGCGCCAGGGCATATTTTCAGGCGATGCCATTTCCGTCAAGGACGGCTATCGCCTCGGCATCCAACGGGTCGCACGCGCCATGTGGGAATGCGAAGTTCCGCTGATTGCGGCGGTCAACGGGCCTGCCTATGGCGCGGGATGCGACACCACCTGCCTCTGCGATATCCGGATTGCCTCCACAGCGGCGACATTTGCGGAAAATTTCGTGCGCGTCGGCTTGATATCAGGCGATGGCGGGGCTTGGCTATTGCCGCGCCAGATCGGCCTTTCAAGAGCGGCGGAAATGACATTCACGGCAGATCCGGTCGATGCCGCCACGGCGCTGGAATGGGGGCTGGTTTCGCGTGTCGTCGATCCTGAGGCGCTGCTGCCGGAAGCGTTGGCTTTGGCCCGGCGGATCGCCAAAAACCCGCCGCGCCAGTTGCGGATGGCCAAGCGGCTGCTCAGGGAGGGTCTGAACACACGGCTTGATACGGTTCTCGAACTTGCCGCCGCCTATCAGGGCGCTTGCCACCAGACCGCCGATCACGAGGAAGCCGTCAGCGCCCTTCTGGAGAAACGTGAAGCGGTTTTCAGCGGCAACTGAACAGATGCCGGTCGCGTTCAATCGGGTTCAATTGAACGATCACTGACTTGCTTGATGCTCAGCTGCTCGAGCGACCGTTTTGCATTCCTTTGAAGGGCGGCGCAGCAGCAGACAACACCAACAGGGATGCTTAGATGGCGACCAGCCTGTTTACCGATTTTGTCCATGATCTCAGCTATGCCGGACTGCCGGACGACGTGCGAATATTTGCCCGGCGTTGGCTGCTGGATCTGATCGGGGTTGCTGCCGGCGGTTCGCGCACCCAGCTTTCCCGCATCATCCGAAATCATGCCGCCAGCCAATTTGGCGCCGGGTCGCAGTCCGCCCGGATGCTGTTTGACGGTCGCGCCGTCAGCCCCGCCGGGGCCGCCCTTGCCGGCGGCATGACGATTGATGCGCTGGACGGCCATGACGGCCACAAGCTCACCAAGGGCCATGTCGGCTGCGGGGTGTTTCCGGCGGCACTGGCAATGGCGACTGCGCAAGACAGCCTGGCCGGCGATGAATTCCTGACGGCGCTGGTCATCGGCTATGAAGTCGGCACAAGGGCGGGCATCGCCTTGCACCGGACAGCCCCTGATTATCATACCTCCGGCGCATGGGTGGCGCTGGCCTGCGCAGCGATTGGTGCGCGTATTCTCGGGCTGGGCCGCGACCAAAGCCGGGAAGCCATAGGCATCGCCGAATATCATGGGCCGCGCAGCCAGATGATGCGCTGCATCGACCATCCGACCATGGTCAAGGACGGCTCGGGATGGGGCGCGATGGCCGGCGTTTCAGCGGCCTATCTGGCTGCCGACGGCTTCACGGGCGCGCCGGCCATATCGCTGGAAGACGAAGCGGTTGGCGATATCTGGTCCGATCTCGGCACGAACTGGCGCATCTTCGAGCAATATTACAAGGCCTATCCGGTCTGCCGCTGGGCGCAGCCTGCCGTCCAGGCGACGCTTGAGCTTCGCAGCCGGCATGGATTGACCTCCGATCAGGTTGAACGCATCGAGGTTACCACGTTCCATCAATCTCTCCGCCTTGCCGTGCGCCAACCGCAGACCACCGAGCAGGCGCAATATTCCACCTCCTTTCCCACAGCAGTCGCCATGGCCTGCGGCAGGGTCGGTCCGGAGGAGATTGTCCGCGACAGCTTCGAAGATCCTGAAATCCTGCGGCTTTCAAAGGGCATGGTCATCACCGAATGCGATGAATTCAACGCCGCGTTTCCGGCCCGCCGGTTTTCGCAGGTTGCCCTTGTGCTCAAGGACGGAACAAGGCTTGCATCGCCTTCGACCGAGGCTCCGGGCGATCCTGAAAACCCGGTATCCATGGAGGTGGTCCGAGCAAAATTCCATGCCTATGCCGATCCCGTGCTGGGCGTGGCGCGGGCTGGCGAAGTGGAAGCCGCGGTCGCCAACCTTGAAGAGGGCAGCATTGAAACGCTGGCCGGTTTGATCCTTTCTCCTGCAGTAGGCGCCATGCAATGAGTGAAACTGTCATCTGCGAGGTTCGCGGCGCAATAGCCATCCTGACGCTTTCGCGCCCCAGGCAACGCAATTCCATCAATGCGGAAATGTGCGACGCCCTGCGTGCGGCAATTGCCGTAATTGAAGCTGACAGGAATATCCGGATCGGCATCCTCACCGGGGCGGGCGATGTTTTTTGCGCGGGAATGGACCTCAAGGCATTTCTGGATGGCGAAGGGGACAGAATCCTGTTTGGAGAGGGACGGTTCGGCGGCTTTGTCGATGCTGCCCGCAGCAAGCCGCTGATTGCCGCCGTGAACGGGCCGGCGCTTGCAGGCGGCTTCGAACTGGCTCTGGCTTGCGACCTTGTGGTGGCCAGTGAAACAGCGTTCTTCGGATTGCCGGAACCCGGCGTCGGAATATTTGCCTGCGCCGGCGGCCCGTTCCGGCTTGCCCGAAAAATACCGCCTGCGCGCGCAATGGAACTGGTGCTGACCGGTGGACGGTTATCCGCCAAAGAGGCGCTTGAACTCGGTCTGGTAAACCGTGTCGTTGCCGCTGGACAAGGATTGGAAAGCGCGATGGAATTGGCAGGTCAGATCCTGCGCAACGCGCCGCTGGCAATTGCTGCCAGCCTCGCCCTGACCCGCGCGGCGAACGCCGTCGCCGAGGCCGAACTCTGGACATTGAATGACAGGCTCTGGAACCGTGTGGCCGGATCGGAAGATGCCGTCGAGGGTCCGAGCGCCTTTGCCCAGAAACGACCGCCTGAATGGAGCGGGCGATGATGACACTGCCAACCATCTCAGCGGAAGCGGCCCTGCGGGATTTGCCCATCCCAGACAAAATGGCGCTTTAGACCAGAAGCGGCATCATTGCGGTGGCGATGCTGAGAACCAGGAAGAAGCCGAACATGTCGGTAATGGTCGTCAGCATCGGTCCGGACGCCACGGCCGGATCGATATTGCGCGATTTCAAGAGCAGCGGCACAAGACCGCCGACGCTGACGGCCACCAGTGTGTTGAGCGCCAGCGCCAACCCGACGACGAGGCCGATATAGGGATTGCCTTTCCAGGCCCAGGCGACCAGGCCGATCAGCACGCCGAGAGCCACCCCGTTGATGGCGCCAACGCTGATCTCTTTCAGCCATACCCGCATCACATCGCCCGGGCGAGTCAGGCCGAGGGACAATTCGCGCAGCGAAACGGCAACGGCCTGATTGCCGGTGCAGCCTGACATGTCCGAAACCATCGGCAGGAAGATTGCGAGCGCTATGACTGCGGTGAGCGTTTCCTCGTAACTCGAAATGATGCTGGCGGCGAGAATGTTGAGGCCGATATTGACCGTCAGCCAGGCAAGCCTGCGCCTGGCGCGAAGGAAGGTCGGCATCGAGCGGATTTCATCGCCGACCAGACCGCTCGTCTTCATGGCGTCACGCTCGGAACGCTCGAGCACCGCAGCCGAAACCGCCTCGCGGGTGACGGCGCCGATCAGCCGGCCCTTGTCATCGGTGACCGGAATGGAGAGATAGGGGTTGTCGTCAAAGACGTCTTCGAGATCGGAAAGAGGCGTAAAGCCGGAAACACTGTCTGCCCCGACCATCAATTCATGCAGCAGCAGCCTGCGCTTGGAACCAAGGATCTTGCGCAGGGAAACGACGCCGACCAGTTTTCCGCGGCTGTCGACAATATAGGGATGCTGGGTTTGGTAGTGCTCGAATTCCTCATCGTCGGAGATCAGAAACCGGATAACATCCGACACTGTCTCGGTTCTCTTGAATTTCAGGCAATCCGGCGTCATCAGGCCGCCGGCGACGTCGTCTTCAAACAGCGCCAGCTTGCGAATGGCGGAAGCGTCGCGGCGATCCATCTGCTTGAGGATGCGCTCGCTTTGTTCGTCTTCAAGCTCGTGGAGAATATCGGCGCCATAGGAGGCATCCATTTCCTCGATGATGCCCGCAGCAGTGTCATCGTCAAGGTGTGCAACAATATCGGCGGCCTGCTCGGTTGGAATTTCCTCCACAAGGTCGGCGGCGATTTTGGAGTCGATCAGTTCGAGCAGGGATGTCCGCTCGTCTGAATCCAGCATGAGAAAAGCGCGCACCCCCTCGCTTGAAGTCAGTTGATCAAGCGCCGTTTCGATCGCTAGCGGATTTTCATCCCGCAATCCGTCAAGAAGCGATTGGACTTGATCTTCGTGGTCGAACATCAGTTCGGTCATAGCGCTTGCCCCCTGTATTTGTACTCCTGTTATAGTTTCAAAAATGTCGCGTAGTGTTGGAAATATTCACAAATGTGCCTGATGACCGCGTGGCGCACGTTCGGCAGGATTGAAAACGCCAAAGCAGAAAGAGCGATGCAGCCTGCTGCGACGGGTGGGACGGGGCTTCTTTCTGGAACACCTGGCGGCGTGCGCCCGCTGGCTTGCTGAGCGGCGCGTTGACGGCGCAATCCGTGAGCCATGCGCGTAACGCGATGCTACTTCCGTGCCGCCGCTTTACCCGATATGGACCGGGGGGAAATTTTCAAGGCCCTGAGCGCGTTCAGGATGACGGCGACATCAATCACCTCCTGAAGCAGTGCGCCTTGCACCGGCGTGAGATAGCCGAGAGCTGCGGCGATCATGCCGGCGACCGAAAGGCCTATTCCGGCAATGACGCTTTCAATGGCGATCCGCCGCGATCCCCATGCCACTTCAAAGCCGGGCAGAAGGCGATCCAGATGGTCGACCAGCAGCACCACATCGGCGGCGTCCGCCGAAGCGGCGGCGCCGCGCGCGCCCATGGCCACGCCGACATCGGCCGCAGCAAGGGCGGGTGCATCATTGACGCCGTCGCCGACCATCATGACCGGCCCGTTCTTCCTCTCGCTCAGCACCAGCAGCACTTTCTGGTCAGGGGTGAGATCGGCCCTTACCGCGTCAAGTCCCAGCCCCTTGGTCACGGCATCCGCCACGGCGCGACGGTCGCCAGTTGCCAGAAGGATCCGTTCGATGCCGGCCCGGCGCAAGCCGGCCAGCAACTCCGCCATCCCGCTTCTCAGCATGTCCGCCAGCACCAGATGGCCGGCCAATTGTCCGTCCACCGCCAGGACAACACCGACAGCACCGGGTTCGCGCATCTCATGGTCCGGTGGAAAATCGCCAGCCCGCGATGTAACGAAACCGGCGCCGCCAACCAGAACCTGTCTTCCATCAATCATGCCGGAGACACCTTCTCCGGGGGTCTCGGCCACCTGTGCGGGCACCGGCAGGTTGACGCCGCGTGCCCGCGCCGTTGCAACAATCGCCTGTGCAATCGGATGGTTCGACGCCTGATCAAGGGCTGCGGCAAAATACAGGATCTCGTCTTCCGACAGCGCTCCCAGACTTTCGATTGAAACGATCTGCGGCCGTCCATCGGTGAGCGTGCCGGTCTTGTCGAGGATCACCGTGCGGATCCGCGCCAGCGCCTCAAGCGGCTTTGCGCCCTTGATCAGTACGCCGAAATGGGCTGCGCGCGACAGGCCGGCCACAAGCGCCACGGGGACCGCCAGGATCAGCGGGCAGGGCGTTGCCACGACCAGAACGGCGACGGCCCGGATCGGGTCGCCCGTAAACCACCACGCCGCCGTCGCCAGAACGACGGTGACGGCGAGGAAAAGCAACGAATAGCGGTCCGCCAGGCGCGCCATCGGCGCTTTCGATTTTTGCGCCGCTTCCACCAGGCGCACGATGCCGGCATAGGTGCTGTCGGCCGCGCGGCGGGTGGAGCGCAGGTCGAAGGCTTCCCCCGCATTCGTCGATCCGCTCATCACATCCTGGCCTTGTTCAATCGGCACAGGCATCGCTTCGCCAGTCAGCGCGGACTGGTTGAGCAGCGCCTTTCCGCTTTCCACGGTGCCATCGACCGGCGCCACTTCCCCCTGGCGGATCAGCAGCAGGTCGCCCGGTTCGATGTCGTCCAGAGCCACCTCGACAAGCGTGCCGTCGCGGTGCCGGGTTGCCGTGCGGGGAACCCTCGACAGCAGATTGCTCATCTCGCGGCGGGCGCGGCCTTCGGCAAAGCTTTCAAGGAAAGTGCCGCCGGAATACATCACGGCAACCACTGCCGCCGCCAGCGTCTCGCCGAAGAGCAGCGCAGCCGACATCGACAAAGCGGCCACGATGTCCAGCCCCACTTCGCGGTTCCACAGACTGCGGACAATCTCGACCACCAGCCCCGCAAGTACCGGAACTACGCCTGCCGACCAGACAAGCACTGCAGCTTCCTGCCGGCCTGCCAGCATGAGCACCAGACCGGCCACAAGCCCGGCAAGCGAAATGGCCAGCAGCGCGACATTGAGGCGGTCATGGGTGAATGGATTCATCTGGACAAAAATTTCGATATGATCCGGCGCGCTGCATTGCTTCACCGCGCCTGAATGCGTTGCCCGTCCCGGCCATGGCGCAGTCGTCGCGCCTGCTGTCGGCTACGGGTTTGTAAATCAAGCTTAGAGGCGATCTTCACGCATGCCAAGCGCCCGGCGCATGGAAGATCGCCTCTATACCGGGTAAATACCGAGGCCGCCGCCTCAGGTTCGCGAAGTTGGAAATCACACGACCAGCACGGTCGAGCCGGTTGAGTGGCGCGACTGGATATGGCGATGGGCGTCAGCGGCATTTGCCAGCGCAAAGCGGGTCGGCGGCGCGAGCCGGACATAACCGCCTCTCAGCGCCTCGAAAAACTGGCTGACATGCTTGCCCAGCTTTTCCGGCGTGTCGGTGTAGTGGCTGTAATTGGGCCTTGAGAATGTGATCGATTTGGCGGCGAACCTGTCGATGTCCCATTCCCCGATCGAGCCGGAAGCCTGGCCAAAACTGACAAGATGGCCGCGGATCGCCAAAGCTTCGATCGACCCGGCCAGAGTATCGCGGCCGACGGCATCAAAAATCAATTTGGCGCCGCTGCCGCCGGTGATCTGCAGGACCGCCTGGGCGAAATCCTCGCGGCTGTAGACGATGACATGGTCGGCCCCCAGACTGCCGACAAGCCGCGCCTTGTCATCATTTGAAACCGTTGCGATCACTGTCGCCCCCAGATGACGGGCCCATTGCACCAGCAACTGGCCGACGCCGCCGGCGGCCGCATGGACGAGCACCACATCGCCGCGCCGGACCGTGGCGATGTCGGTCAGCAGAAAGCTGGCGGTAACGCCCTTGAGCAGGCCGGCCGCCGCCGTCTCGTCGGAGATGTCTTCGGGCAAGCGGACGAGCAGGTCCGGCGCCATGTTGCGTCTTTCGCAATAGGCGCCAAGCGGCGGGCAGGCATAGGCTATCCGGTCGCCGACAACGAGGTCGCGGACGCCTGCGCCGACAAATTCCACAATTCCTGCGGCTTCCATGCCGAGCGTGCCAGGCGGATCGAGCAATTTGAAGAAGCCTGTCCGGCAGTAGACATCAATGTAATTGACGCCGATCAGGCTGTGCCTGATGCGCACTTCGCCGGCGGCGGGCGGCGGCAGTCTCACCTTTTGCACCTGCAGAACCTCCGGCCCGCCATGGCGCTCGACGATGATGGCGGTGGTCATCTCGCCTGATGTGCTTTCCACAGGTCGGCTCGATTGCGCCACGGCCTGCGGCAACGGGCGGAGGGGCGTGGGTGTGGAAGGGGCTGGCTGGATATGGGCCGGCGCTTGACCGAAGTGTTTGCGGATGGCCGCAAAGCCGGCCTGGTAGATTTGCTTCGTGACCAGTTCGACGAGTTCATCGCGGCGATGGGCGGGCGGGTTGAACTTGCAGGACCACTCCCAGAATGTCTGGTTCGTGTCCGTCACAGGCTTTAGCCGAACCGTTGCCACATAGTCCATCAGCGGCAGCGGCGCTTCCAGCAGGCAATAGGAAAAGCTGTTGGTCTTGTCGGACAGCGACAGCAATTGCTCGCGCAGCATTGAGCCGTCGGCAAGGCGGAAATTGCGCACCGCGCCAACCCGGCTCGAAGCCTCGCCGCCTTCGATATGGCTTGAGGCTATCGCCGGATGCCAGCGATCATGGCCGTTGAAATCGCGCAGGATTTCCCAGACGTCAGCCAGGGAAGCATTGATGATCGCGCTCTGGCGGATCTGCACCATGGCCGGTTCAGCGCCCGAAGCGCTGCTTGAGGGATTGGAAGGCCGCCTGGAAGACGCCGGTTCCGATCTGGTGAATCAGGGCGGTCTCGCGGTCGGCCGGACAATCGAATTCCGCCGACCATTCGGCCAGCGTCATGTTTCCGTCGGTAATCGGCGTCAAGGCCAAGGTGGCGATATAGTTCTCAACACCCATATCGCTTTCCAGGATCGTATAGACACAGGAAAGCTCGTAATCGGAAAGCGCCAGCAGGCGCTCGCGGATCCGGCCGCCGGTCTTCGTCGTGAAATTGCGGATGCAGCCGATCTGGTCGGAAGGCAGGTTCTGTTCGATGCGGCTCTCGGCAACGAAAGGCGTCCAGTTGGGCAGCCCGTTGAAATCCCGCACCAGCCGCCAGACGTCCGGCGCAGGCGCCGGAATGACCGATGAAACATAGACCTGTGCCATTTTATTCCTTCAATCGGTTTCAGCGGTCGCGGTCATCGTCGGACGGATCGGCAACGGCAGTACCCGGCTTGGCCTTGTCGGCCTTGGTCAGGTTGGCAATGTCCTTGGCGTCGCGCAGCACGTCGGTCATCCGGCCCAGCGATCCGCCTTCAATGCCGATATCCTTCATCAGATTGTCGATCATCGGCGCTTGCACGCGGTAGCGCAGCGCGCTGTCGATCACCTCGTCGGTGACATTGCGCTTGCCTCCCGGTCCGCCATTCATGCCGTCGACATGCAGGATCTTGATGCCTTCGATCTTTTCCATCGGCTTGACGCTTTCGCGCACGATTCCCTCGATGCGGTCCAGCAGCTTGCCGCGCAGGCGTCCGGCGCGGGCCTGTTCCGACAGCATGTTTTCGGCCTCGTTGAGCTGGCGGTTGCCGGTGGCGTCCACCTCGTAGCGCTGGGCTGCCGCCAGGGCCTGGATCTTTTCGGCCTCGGCGCTGGCTGTCGCCTGGATCTTGCGGGCTTCGGCATGGCTCTTGGCGGCCTTCATGTCCGCATCCGCAGCCGAGGTGATGCGGATGGTCTCGCGGTCGGCCTCGCGCTGGGCGGCGATCAGGTCGGTGAGCTTGCGGCGCTCGGCGATTTCACGTTCGCGTGCGGTGAAAGCCTGTTCCTCGGCCTGGATGGCCTTGGCGCGCACAGCCTCGGAAGCGGCAATGGCGGAAGAACGCTCCTGCGATTTCTTGGCAATGTCGATGGCTTTCTGGATTTCGGCGGCCTCGACCTTGAAGTCGCTTTCCACCGTCAACTGCCTGATTTCGCGCGTGCTGACGAGGCGGGCTTCCTCGATGCCGCGATCCGTGTGGATGCGGGCGCGTTCGACATCTTCGCGCGCCGAGATTTCGGCTTCCTCAAAAGCCTGCCGCTTGGCGATCTGCAGGCTGTCGAGATGGCGTTCACGGGCCAGCCGCAATTCGTCCAGTGCCCGGCTCTGGGCGATTTTCTCGGTTTCGGTTTCCTGGGCTGCGGCAATGGTCGCCTTTTCCTTCAGCACTTCGGCCTTGGTGACTTCCAGCGCCATGGTGGCCAATGCGATCTGGCGTTCCAGTTCCACAAGTTCAAGCGATTTGCGGCTCTGGATTTCCAGCTCGTTCTGGGTCCGGTCACGGTCGATGCGGGCCTTTTCAAGCTCGAGGCCAAGCGCGATCTGCTCGCGTTCGGTCTTTTCACGCGATTTCATCTCGGCTTCATCAAGCGCCCTGCGGCGGGCGATTTCCAGCCGCTGGGTATCTTCTTCCGATTTGATGCGCTCTTCGGTGATGTTGCGTTCCTGGTTGAGACGGGATTTTTCAACCGATTCACGGGCGGAAAGCTGGGCCTGTTCGGCTTCCTGGTCGCGCAGGGCGCGTTCCTTGATCAGGTCCGAACGCTGGGCGGCGCGGCGGATTTCGACCTCGCGTTCCTGGTCCAGCCGCGCATATTCGCTTTCGCGGTCGATTTCGAGAACCTTGCGCTGGGTATCGAGATTCTGGTTGCGGATATCCACCAGCGTGCGCTGCTCGATCTCGTTGCGCATGCGCCGGCGCGATTCAATGGATTCGGTAAGCTGGGTCAGGCCCTCGGCATCGAAGGCATTGGACGGATCGAAATATTCAAGGCTGGTCTGGTCGAGATCAACCAGTGCGACGGTTTCCAGCTCAAGGCCGTTGGCCGACAGCGATTCGGCTGCCAGTTGGCGTACCCGCGAGGCATAGTCGTTGCGCAGTTCGTGCATTTCCTCAAGCGTCATCTGGGCGGCCACCGTGCGCATTGCGCCGGCGAACTTGCCTTCCAGCAATTCGCGCATGCCGTCTTCCTGCAGCGCCCTCCGACCCAGGGTCTGGGCCGCCATCGACACCAGTTCGCGGGTGGCGCCGACGCGGACGAAGAATTCGGCAATGATGTCGACCCGCATCCGGTTCTTGGTAATCAAGCCGGTTTCGTTATGCCGACGAACCTCGATCCGGATCACATTCATGTTGACCGGCGTGATTTCATGCAGCACCGGAATGACGAAAGCGCCGCCATTGATGACGACCTTTTCGCCGAGGAAACCGGTCCTGACAAAGGCGATTTCCTTGGTCGAGCGCCGGTAGAGCCATCTGAGAATATAGACGGCGATCACCACGATGACGGCGATGACAATGATTGCCATTAGGAAAGTGCCAAAACTCTGTGCGGCCATATCCTGATCCTCCTGAATGAAACGGTCAGCTGAAAGCGACCGACTTGAATTTCTTCGTTTGTTCGGTCAAAGCCCGCTCGGTCGGCAGGCGCTCCATCGAGGAGGCGCCATAAAAACCATGACAGTTGCGGGTGCTTTTCAAAATAAATTCGGCGTCTGCGGGTTCGGCCACCGGGCCGCCATGGACAAGGATGATGACATCCTTGTTGACGCTGAGGGCGGCATCGGACCATTCATCGACAATGGCCGGGCAATCGGCAAGCTTCAATGCGGTTTCCGCGCCGATCGAACCGCCGGTGGTCAGGCCGAGATGGCAGACGATGATATCGGCGCCGGCTTCCGCCATGGCGCGGGCATCCGCCGGGCTGAACACATAGGGTGTCGTCAGCAGCCCCTTCTGGCGGGCCATCCGGATCATTTCGACTTCCTGGGCGTAGGACATGCCGGTTTCTTCGAGATTTTGCCGGAAGACGCCGTCGATCAGGCCGACGGTCGGAAAATTCTGCACGCCGGCAAAGCCCTTGGCCTTGACCTCGTCGAGAAAGCTATCAAACAGGCAGAAGGGATCGGTGCCGTTGACGCCTGCCAGCACCGGTGTTTTGGTGACGACCGGCAGGATTTCATGGGCCATTTCCATGACGATGTCATTGGCGTTGCCGTAAGCCAGAAGCCCGGACAGCGAGCCGCGTCCCGCCATCCGGTAGCGGCCGGAATTGTAGATGACGATCAGGTCGATGCCGCCGTTCTCCTCGCATTTCGCCGATAGTCCCGTGCCTGCGCCGCCGCCGACGATCGGGATGCGTTTCTTCTTCATGTCCTGGAAATGCGCGAGCAATGTTTCCCGATCAAATTTTGCCATTCATGCTCTCCTGAGTATTTTCGGCATGATCGACGTGAAAGTGTCGACCGCCCTGGTCGTGAATTCAATGTCGTTGATATTGCCCTTGATGCGTTCGACCTGGCGCTGCGGCGTGATGGAAACGGTTTTTTCAATCGCCTCGAACAGCGCATTGTCGGCCTCGGGGTCCCAGAAGGTCATTCCGGGGGCGTCCAGCATCGAAACGCCGCCTTCCGGCAGCAGGAAGCGGACCTGTGCGGCCATGGCATTGAGCCGGGCGCCGATCCATTCGCCGATGGCGCGGTTTTCGTCCCTGGTCGTGCGCATCAGCGTGACGGTGGGATTGTGGATGACGAATTTACGGGCGTTGAATTTCTCGGGCACTGTATCGCGCGGCCCGAAATTGACCATGTCGAGCGCGCCGACCGAGCCGACATAGGGCAGGCCGGTGCGGATGGCAGCGCCAAACCGGTCCTGGTCGGCGGCAAACACGCCGCCGACAATCATGTCTGCGACTTCTGTGGTCGTCAGGTCGAGAAAGCCCGCCAGCAGGCGTGAATCGCCGAGCTTTTCCATCGCCCGGCCGCCGGTGCCGGTCGCATGGAAGACCAGGCAATCATAATCGCCTTCAAGCTTTCTGGTCACCGCCTGGACGCAAGGGGTGGTCACGCCGAACATGGTGATGCCGACTGCGGGCCGGGCCAGTTTTTGTCTGGCCGCCCAAGCCTCGCCGCTCGGCAATTGCGCTACCATTCCGGCCATGGCGTGCGCCGCGTTGGACAAAACCTGTTCAGTAATGGAGTTCAACCCCTGCACGTCGGCAACCGAATGATACATCATGATGTCGGAACCGCCGACATAGCGGCCGACATCGCCTGCGGCCACAGTGGAAACCATGATCTTGGGAATGCCGACCGGCAGCGCCCGCATGCCGGCTGTCGCCAGCACCGTGCCGCCGGATCCGCCAGCCGAAATGATGCCGCCGATCCGCGGTTCGCGTTCAATCCATCGCCCGAAGGCCACGGCCATTTCGGTAACCGATTGGCCCCGGTCGCCCGACAGCACTTCGGATGGTCCGCGCGGATGCATGCTGGCAACCTGCAGCGCCGTGACTTCGGCGGCGGATGGCTTGCCGGAAGTGGAAAGATCGACCATGCGCACCGGCATGCCCAGCGCCTTGAGCCGGTCTGCGACAAAGCGCAATTCCTTGCCCTTGGTGTCGAAGGTGCCTGCAACCAGCACCGTCCTGCCGATCCGTTCGGAGAACGGCATTTCAAAGACCTTGCGGCTGGCGGCCTGCGGATCATCCTGGCTGACGGCGGACTGGCGCAAGGATGTCGCCGGCAGGTTCCAGCGATTGGGCAGCGAAGTGACCGGCCGGAAGCTGCCGCCTGCTGCAGGTTGTTCGGCGGGCGCATCGGCGGAAGGCCGGAGGATGCGATAGACCTCGGTGAAACTGTCTTGAGCTGCGGCAATGGCCGAAGGTTCGGGGACTTCCTCGTCGGAATGCCGCCCGACGCCCAAAAGCCGCTGTTGCAATTCGCGGTCGCCGGCCAGCGTCTTGGCGTCCATGATACGGTTGACCTGGCCATTGACCATGATCGCAACCCGGTCGGATACCGCTGTCGCCACGCCGATATTCTGCTCAATGACCAGAATGCTCATGTCGCCTTCTTCGGCGAGCGTTACCAGCATGCGTTCGACCTGCGACACGATCACCGGCGCAAGGCCTTCGGTCGGCTCGTCCATGACCAGCAGTTTCGGATCGCCAAGCAGCGCGCGGGAGATCGCCAGCATCTGTTGTTCGCCGCCCGACAATTGCGATCCGCCATTGCCCCTGCGTTCGGCAAGCCGGGGGAAAGTCTGGTAGATCCGCTCGACCGTCCAGCTTGCGTCAGTATTCTTGCCGGCCGACAGGCGCAGATGCTCGTCCACCGTCAGGCTGGGCCAGCAGCGCCTGCCTTGCGGCACATAGGCAACCCCGAGGCGGTGGATCTGGTGCGGATCGAGGCCGGTGATTTCCCGCCCGTTCACCCGGATGCTGCCGCCGCGCGATTTCTTCAGCCCGGTAATCGTGTTGCAAAGCGTCGTCTTGCCCATGCCGTTGCGGCCGACCACCGACAGGACGCCGACATCCAGTGTCAGGGACACGCCCTGCAGCGCATGGCTTTCGCCGTAATAGACCTGCAGGTCTTCAATCACCAGTGCCGGCTTGCCAATCCGTTCAGCCATGCCTGCCCCCAAGATAGATTTCCTGGACTTCGGGATCGTTTTCGATTTCCTGAGGCGTGCCTTCCTTGAAGACACGGCCATTGTGCATCATCGATACATATTCCGACACGCGCAATGCCACGTCGAGATCATGCTCGATGATGATATAGCCGATATGCTTGGGCAGCGCATTGAGAATGGCGACGAGATCACGCCGCTCGGTGGGTGAAAGTCCGGCTGCCGGCTCGTCAAACAGGATGAAGCGCGGCGCGCCTGCCAGCGCCATGCCGATTTCCAGCTGTCTCTGCCGGCCATGGCTGAGTTCGGTCACCAGAGTGTCGCGGTCGGCCTCCAGATGCACGGCATGCAATATGGATTCCGCCTGCACCATGTTGACATCGTTAGCCGCCGGCCGCTTGAGCGAGAACCGGCGTCGCGACACGCCGCGACAGGCCAGATAGATATTGTCGAGCACGCTCATGCCGCTGAAAAGCTGGGAAATCTGGTAGGTGCGGCGCAGACCGCGGCGGATGCGCTCATGCGGCGGCAGGTCGGTAATGTCCTCGCCAAAGAAATGGATGCGCCCCGTCGTGGGCAGGAAATCGCCGGTAATCGTGTTGAACAGGGTGGTCTTGCCGGCCCCGTTGGAGCCGAGGACCGCGCGCCGTTCACCGGCCGCGATCCTCATATCGATGTCGGAAAGGGCCACCAGCGCACCGAAATGGCGAGCAACGCCGCTCAGTTCCAGCGCATGCGCGCCGGTTCCTTGGAGGCGGGAAGCTGCAATCGTTTCGGCCACTGGCGGTTATTCCCTTCTGGTGTTACGGGCAGCTTGGATTGTCACGGCCCACTGCGCCAAGCGCCAGGAATTCCTCTTCCGGAATGCCGAGCGTCTGGTTGACCTGGGGAATGACCTTGATCAGCTTGTTGTAGAGATTGCCGTCATCGCCGGTCGCCACTTCGGTGAGGTAGATATCGGCAATCGCATTGCGGTTCTTGTCGAGCGACACCTTGCCGGTCGGCGTTTCAAAGGACAGCTTTGAAAGCGCCTCACGCAGTTTCGCGCCGCCATCCGATACGTCGCCGCCAACCTCGTCAAGGGCCAGCAATGTCGCTTTCATGTCCACATAATAGCCGTGGGCGAAAAGCGAGGGCGAGGGGAAGGCGTCGGCCTGTTTCTTGTAGGCTTCGACAAAGGCCAGCCATTCCGGAGTATCATTGGTGTCGGCGGTGGGGCCGGCAGCCGGTGTTCCGATCAGCACGTCCCGGGCCTTGCCTTTTGATGTCAGGATCGTCTGGTCGACGGTGATCGATCCGCCGATCAGCGGTGCTGAACCGCCAGCCTGCTGGTACTGGGTCAGGAAGTTGACAGCATCGGCGCCGCCAAGGGCGACATAGATGGCATCGACTTCATCGGGGATGGCGGCAATCACTGAGGAATAATCCTTGTTGCCGATCGGAACCCAGGATTTGGAAGGAACGCGACCGCCAGCCTTGCAGAACTCGGCCATGAATCCCATCACCTGGGTATAGGGGAAGGAATAATCCTCCGCCACGGTGGCAACCGTGCGGTAGCCCTTGTCATTATAGGCATAGGTGCCAAGACCGGCCATCCACTGGGCGCCATCCGTCGAGAAGCGGAAGAAATTCGGCGCCGGATCACGAAGCGTCGTGTCCTGTGCTGCCGAAGTGCCGTTGATGAAGGTGACGTCCGGCTGGGTCTTGGCATAGTCCTTGATCGCCAGGCCTTCGTCGCCCGAAAGCGGGCCGACCAGAACCTTGACGCCGTCCTGTTCAACCAGTTTGCGGGCCGCCCTGACCGCGCTGTCAGGCGAGGCGTCGGATGAACCCTTGACGACATCGATCTTCATGCCGGCAACCATGCCGCCCATTTCGTCAATGGCAGTCTGTGCGCCGCGCATGCCGTCTTCGCCGAGCACGGTGAAGGGCCCTTCGAAAGTCGCCAAAACGCCGATCTTGATGGAATCTGCAGCCAGAGCGAGCGACGGTGCCGTCAGCCCCGTGGCCAGTGCGAGTGCAAGCAGTGTACGCCGATGGATCCTCATTACTACCTCCCTTGGTTAATTTGGACCTTTCAAGCCGCGCCGCCCCTTATGGGCCGGAGCGCAAAGACTCCTGGGACAAATGTGGCGTCAACCTCCCCCACAACCCAAGAAGACCATCCGGTGAGACAAAGACAATGATCAGGAAGAACAGGCCGATCAGCGTGTTGAAACGCTCGGCCCCGACAATGTCGATTGCAAATGTCTGCATCAGAATAACGACGAGCGAGCCGATGAAGGGCCCGATCGGATGGCGCAATCCACCAATCACCGCAATGATCAGGATATTGATGGCGGCGGAAACGCCGATGGTGCCGGGCGAGATGCGCCCGTTGAACCAGACCAGCAGCACGCCAGCCAGCCCTGCGATGATTCCGGCGATCAGCCAGGCGACAACCTTGTGCAGCGCCACGTCATAGCCGATGGCGCGCATCCGTCGCGGATTGTCGCGGATGGCCTGTATGGTCAGGCCGAATGTCGAGCGCTGGCCATAGAGAATTGCCAGATAGGCAATGGTGGAAACCCCGAGGCACAGATAATAATAAGGCATCGGATCACGCCAGTCGACGCCGAGAAACACCGGCGCGCGGATGCCGGCATAGCCGGAATGGCCGTTGAACAAAGCATAATTCTGCTGGGCGAAATAATAGGTGGCCGTGGCGATCGCCAGCGTGATCATGATGGTGTAGATGCCTTCGGTGCGCACCGAAATCCAGCCGATCAACGCCGAGACCAGCGAGGCAAACAGCACGGCGAGCGGCACGGTGATCCACCAGGGCCATCCGAAGCCCAGCACGCCGGTATTGTTTTCGCCGAAGATCGCAATCGTATAGCCGGCAATGCCGGCAACAGTGATCTGCGCCAGGCTGACCATGCCGCCATAGCCCGCCAGCATCATCAGCGACAGGCCGAGCATGCCGAGCACCATCGAATAGCCGCCGATCTGGGTGAGGAAGAAATCGGAGGCCACAGCCGGATAGATGACCAGCGCGATGGCCAGCAGGATGTGGCCTGCGCCGATCCTGTCGAGCCAGGTCTTGGCCGGGTTGATGGAATTGTCGGTTGCGCTGATGCTCATCGGGCTTTCCCCATGATGCCCTGCGGCCGGAAAGCAAGCGTCGCGACCATGATGACAAAGGTCAGCACGATGCCGTAAGTGGGAAAGTAGACAAGGCCGATCTGTTCGGCCAGGCCGATCAGCAGCGCGCCGATGGCTGCGCCCGGAATGGAGCCCATGCCGCCGACGATGACCACCACCAGCGAGGCCAGCAGATAGCGGACATCCTCGCCCGGTGCGACCGAAAGAACCGATCCGCCGACAACGCCGGCAAAGCCCGCAAGACCCGCGCCAAGCGCAAAGACGATGGCAAAGACCGCATGCACGTTGACGCCCGAGGCCGACAGCATCTCCCTGTCGTCAACACCGGCGCGAATCATCATCCCCACCCTTGTCCGGTTGAGCATCAGCCACAGGCCGATGCCGATGACGACGGCTGCCGCCAGCACCAGAAGCCGGTAGAGCGGATAGGTGAGAAACACCTCCGTGCCGTTGGATTTGATGGCGGTGATGATCGGCAAAGTCAGCGCGCCGTCCAGCAGTTCCGGCACGGCGAACTGATAGGTCGTGCCGCCCCAGACGGCCAGCATCAGGTCGGCGGCGACAATCGAAATGCCGATGGTCACCAGGGTCTGGCGCAAATCGTCGCCTTCCAGCCGCCGGAAAATGAAAACCTGCATCAGCATGCCGATGGCGGCCAGAACCAGAAAGCCCGCCGCCACGCCCAGCAGCCAGTAGCCGGTTCGCGTCGAAACCTCGTAGCCGACATAAGCGCCGAGCAGATAGAGCGAGCCATGCGCCAGATTGACATTGCGCATCAGGCCGAAGACCAGAGTGAAAC
Organism: Rhizobiaceae bacterium; assembly: GCA_041742335.1. Classification (GTDB taxonomy): domain Bacteria; phylum Pseudomonadota; class Alphaproteobacteria; order Rhizobiales; family Rhizobiaceae; genus Rhizobium_E. The sequence continues at coordinate 20,818 of JBGSIT010000095.1, read as the reverse complement.
CGCTGGCCACAAGAAAATAGAGCCCCGACAGCGTCAACCCGTTGAGAATGGCGCTGACGAAAGCCTTTTTGGAAATCAGCATCGCGCTCAGCCAGGCTGGCCAGATTCCGAAGATCATCCAGGCCAGCAGCGCCGCCAAAAGCAGCACCAGCAGGCCCCAGGCCTGCCGGCTGCTGACGGCGCCGGACGACAATTGCGTCTGAGGTGCTGGCGCGACCGGTCTCTTCATGCAGTCAACCGCCGGCGCTGTTCATTGATGGCGGGCGCGCGGTGGAACTTGCCGTCCTTCATGATGGCGATGATCCGGCTTTTGTCCTGCAGGATGCGGACATCGGCCAGCGGGTCGCCATCCACGAGGATGAGATCGGCGAGATAGCCTTCCTTGATCATGCCGAGTTCATGGTCCATGCACATGATCTGGCCGCCATATTTGGTCGCCGCCAGAATGGCTTCCATCGGCGAAAAGCCCAGCATGTCGACAAAGGTCTGGATATCCTTGGCATTGGTGCCCTGCGGTGTCCAGGCAAAGCCGTAATCGCCGCCGATGCAGATCCGGATGCCGCGACGGTGCATTTTCTTCATCGTGTCGATGCACATTTCCAGTTCGCGCTCATAGGCCTCGGCGATCCGCGAGCCCGGCTTGATGCCCCAGGCTTCCGCGTGGCGCGCCGTATTGATCAGCCAGGCGATGCCGGGGGCGACGAAATGCCGGTCCTTCACCGCTTCCAGCATGTCGAGCGATTCCTGATCGGCAAAGGAAGCATGATAGATATTCTGGATGCCGTGGCGTATGCACTGCTTGACCGAGCCAGAAGACCGCGCATGCGCCGAGACCACCTTGTTGCGGCAGCGCGCCTCGGAAACGGCCATGGCCACTTCTTCCTCCGACATCGGGGTTTCCTCCGCCCCCATGCCGGTGATTTCCTCGCCGGAGAGATTGAGCTTGATGGAATCCACGCCATATTTGATCAGCTGGCGGACGGTGCGGCGGATTTCCTCCGGCCCCGAAACGACAATGCCGAGATTGAGGCCTTCATGGGGAATGTGGGAGGGTGCCGCATCCCCCAGGCCGCCCACCGTGGTGATTTCCGGTCCGGCGGCAAGATAACGCGGTCCCGGAAAGCGGCCTTCATTGATGAAGCGCTTGGCCACCACGTCAAGTCGCGGCTTGGCCGCAGCCGCGCCGCGTCCGCCGGTAAAGCCGGAATCGAGCACGAGCTTGGCCATTTCCATGGTCACCAGCATGTGTTCTTCGACTTCCATCATCTGGATCGGGTCGATCCCCGGCGCATTGTTCCATGACAAATGCAGATGGGCGTCGATCATGCCCGGCATAAGGGTTGCGCCCATGCCGTCAATCACGGTGACCGATCCGTAGCTGGAGGGCGAGGCGCCGTAGCGCGACGAGCCCTTGGTGATCTGCTTGATGCGATTTCCCTGGATCAGCACATCGCCGCTATAGGGATATTCGCCGGTGGCATCGAGGACGCGCACATTGGTAAACAATGTGCCGCCCGATGCATTGCCGTTCCATGATCCTGTTTCGATAGCCATTTTCATCCTCCCGGCAACGGCAAACCAATCCTCTTTTGGTCTGCCGGGCCTTCATTTTTTCAATATGCATTGCTCATCAGGAATTCCGCAAGCTTTCCTGCGCTTTCCTTTGGTTTTTCAATGGGAATCCAGTGTCCGCAGCGCTCCAGCACCGAAATTGCGGCGCGCGGTATCCGCTCGGCCAGCAAAGTGCCCATGCTGACGGGCGCCACCGGGTCGGTGTCGCCGGCAATCAGCAGGGTCGGCGCCTTAATCCGGTCGCCGTTAAAGGCCGTGGCCTTGGCAAGCGCCTCGCAGGCTTGCGCATAGCCTTCCGGATCCTGCCGCATGATCGATTCCCGCACGAAGGCGGCCGCCGCAGGCCGGTCTTCATGGGTTTGCGGCGAAAGGGTCCCGGCGATGATCTGGTCGGCAATCTCGTCCATCTTGCCCTGCCGGGCCGTGCCGGCGCGGCCGGCCAGGCCGCTGCGGGCGGCATCCGGCGGTTCGGTCAAAGCGCCGAAAAGGCAAAGCGAGGCTACGCTTTCCGGCGCATGGACGGCCAGGTGCTGGCAGACAAGCGTGCCCATGGAATGGCCGACGAAATGGGCCCGGCCGACGCCGACGGATTTAATCGCGTCAAGCACCGCGCGGGCAAAGGATTCAATGCTGGGGGGTGCCGCCGATAGCGGCGAACGGCCTGATCCCGGCAGATCGGGCCGCAGCACCCAATGGTTGGAAAGGCCCGCCATCAGCGGCTGGAACGTGTTGGACGTGCCGCCAAGTCCATGGATCATCACCACCGGCACGCCGCTGCCGGCCTGTTCCATGACGATGCCGCCGGCTGCCGGATTTGCCATCATGTCCGCTCCGCAAAACTGTTTTCAAGATGGCCGATCCCGTCGATCTCGATGCGCACGACATCGCCCGCCTTGAGATATTTCGGCGGCGAAAAGCCGATGCCGACGCCGACCGGGGTGCCGGTGGCGATGATGTCGCCGCAATTCAGTGTGATGCCTTGGGAAAGCGTGGAAATGATTGTCGGGATATCGAAAATCAATTGCGAGATTTTCGAATCCTGTCGCAGTTCGCGATTGACGAAGCAGCGAATGCCGGCAGTTTCGATATCGAGTTCGTCGCGCGTGACCGCCCATGGCCCCATCGGGCAGAATGTGTCCTGCGACTTGCCGATCAGCCACTGGCTGTATTTTCCCTGCAGGTCGCGCGCCGTCACGTCATTGACGATCGTATAGCCCCAGACATGGTCGAAGGCGTCACCTTTCGAAATTCCGCGTCCGCTTTTGCCGATGATCACCGCCAGTTCGGCCTCGTAATCGATGGCGGTGGATACCGACTTGTCAAGCAGGACGCGCGCATGGCTGGCAATCACGGTCTCGGGCAATTTGGAAAATATGATCGGGTCTTTCGGAACCGCGCCGCTGGCCGCACTTGAATCAAATCCGCTCTTGGCAAATTCGTGGGCGTGGTCATAATAATTCTTGCCGACGCAAAAGATGTTGCGACGTGGCAGCGGCACCGGGGCTTCCAGTTCGACCTGCGAAAGCGGAATTTCGGAGAGTGTTTTCGGCAGCGGCCTGCCGCCAAGGTCCACCAGCGCCAGCAAGCCGCCGCGCGCTGTTTCGACGGGAAAATCAAGTGGGGCGATCATCTGCCGGTCGATATCGACAATGCCGACGCGCCGCTCGCCAGCCTGGCTGTAAGTCGCTACCTTCACCCCGTCCCCCCTATACCGATTGTGAACCATTTACTGGTTTCTACTGAACCAAGCTAGCTATAATTGGTCCATAGAGCAAGCAGATTCTGATGTTTGTGAAATGCAGGCGAGAAAAGCCCGGCTTTAGTACTGCAGACTGCAATAAGCGGTGAAAATTGGAAGTGATCAACCTATTTTCGGGACCTTCGCATTTCGAAATATGAAAAGATTGACAGGCTGCCGGAGTGGCTGGAAGAACGGCACAGTTTCCAGGAAAATCCGGTCTTGTGGTGGGAGCCTGGAATCACCGGCTACCGGACGGATGGCGCGCCCATCTTCAAGGATGAAAATGCCGCAATCTGAGCGGCGGATCATGGTGTAAAGCGGACGCCGGCCCAATCAGAAAATATTTTCACGCCATTTTCCGCGCTGCGATTCTTGAGAGAATCACTTTTTCACCAGCCCGCACAGAGCCGCAGTCCTCCCAAACCAGGTTGCAACAGTCGGCCATATCGCACCGCAATTACCCTTGTATCTGCACTTCAGTTGGCGTGTTTGAAACAGGAATCCTTCCACGCCATGTCCATGGCGTGGAAGGACTGCCAATGACGCCCGCTATCTGTGGCCGCATGGTGGAAAAGACCGGTCTCCACCCTTGAGGGGGAGATGTCGGCAAAGCCGACAGAGGGGGGTTGAAGGTGGCAGCAATTGATGAAAATTTGCGTTTGTTGCTCAATTGGGACCCCCCTCTGTCCCTTCGGGACATCTCTCCCGCAAGGGGAGAGAGTGGCTGGGGCACGACCGATGCCAAATGCGATCCATGCAAAAAACTAAAAAATTTTCACCCCATTTTTCCGCGCTCCCGAATCACATGCGACAATGACTTCATGTTCCCGTCTTGGAGTCGGCACGAGACGTTGTGTCGGGGCGGGAGCCAGCGCTTTCAGTGTCTGTCCGTAACGTGTGGGCAGGCACAGGAAGGGTCGGAAGACACGGCGGGTGGAAATCTGCCGCAGTTGTTTCCCTCGCAGGTGAGAGCCTGCGGCTTGGGTCAGCCATGCAAGCGTCCGGGTAAGGAGCCAAAAAACTATATAAAAGAAGGCGATGCGTTTCGCGTGGTCCTCCTTTCACCCCATCAATCCGGAGCAGCCATGCTTGCGGGATGATCTCGCATGTCTGTCAGTCGTGACGCACTGAAGGCTCAGCGCTCATTGGTGAAATGATCATGACAAGCTTGGCCTGCCAATCGGCGGATGGCGGCAGGCAATTGAGGAAAAATTTCTGGCGGTGCGGCCAGGGACTTGATAAAAGCGGTTCAAGACCGGTTCATATAAGGATGGCCAGACTATGCCAAGATTGGTGGCGAGCGACATAGCATTGGCATTGCGCAAGCGCATTGTTTCAGGCGAATGGGCGGAATTGGGCCGCATGCCGCCCGAACGCGATCTTGCCAAGCAATTCGGCGTAGCCCGCAACACCATCCGCCGCGCCGTCAGCCTGCTGGAGGATGACGGCACCGTGTCGCGCCAGACCGGGCGGGGGACATTTCTGCAAACCGAGAAAATGGATACATTGACCAGCGCTGTGGCCCGCATGGAGGGCACAAGCCCGGCCGACATGATGGAAATCCGCCTGCTTCTGGAGCCCACTGCCGCCAGCTTTGCCGCCACCAATGCCTCGATCAGCGAACTCAATGCCGTGCGCGAGGCTCATGAGATGGCAGTGGAAAGCTTTGACATGCCGGATTTCGAGCATTGGGACGCCGAATTCCACAACCGCATCTTTGCCTGTTCGCGCAACGATTTCCTCAAGGAGATCCACAATGTCATGCGCATCCTGCGCAACCAGCCGCCCTGGTTCGAAATGAAGAAAAGATCCTTCTCGGAGGAACGCCGTCGGCTTTATTGCGCCGAACACGCCGACATTCTCGACGCCCTGATGCGCCGCGATCAGAATGCGGGTCGACAGACGATGCTGACCCATCTTCAAAGCGTCGAGCGCAACCTGCTCGGGCGTTAAGCGGAACCAGTCCCGGCGTCATGAGCACTTCACCATCACCTTGAAAGTGTTGGCGCGCTCACCCAGCCAATAGGGCAGGGCCCGGTCTGATTGAGACAGGGGAAACACCTTGGAAATCAGGCTGTCCGAAATTTCGCCCAGATTTTCCAGATGGGCGATGACCGCCTCGAAATCCTGCCTTGTGGCATTGCGAGAACCATGAATGTCCAGTTCCTTGAGATTGAACAAAGATGTGTTGTAACTCACCGGCGCCTTGCAATAGCCGACATAAACCACCCGGCCGGCAAAACAGGCCAGATCGATCGCCTTGGTAAATGTCTCAGCCACGCCAACTGCCTCGATGACCACATCGGCGCCGTCGCCGCCGGTCAATTCATTGACAACGGCATCGACGTCCTGGTGGCTCGAAGATATGAAATGCGATGCGCCAAAAGCCAGCGCCGTATCCTTCTTGTCGATGCCCAGATCCACCGCGATGACTTCGGCGCCGCGCGCCGCAGCCCCCATGATCGCACCAATGCCGATCATCCCGCAGCCCAGAACAACGACGCGGTCTTGGCGGCCGATTTTGCCGCGGGCAACAGCATGAAATCCGACAGACAAAGGCTCGACAAGGGCCAGTCGCTGGGCCGGCAATGTCTCGTTGACAATGATCTTGTCGAATGGAACCACCAGCATCTCGCTCATGCCGCCGTCTTTTTGCACGCCAAGCGTCTGGTTGTAGCGGCAGGCATTGACCCGGCCCTTGCGGCAGGAGGAGCACGTGCCGCAAGCGGTATAGGGCACAACCACGATGCGCGCGCCGACGGCAACCGATACGCCTTCGCCCGTTGCTGCAATCGTGCCGGAAATTTCATGTCCCGGTACGCGCGGCAATCCGGCCAGCGGGTTTGCCCCGAGAAATGTATTAAGATCGCTGCCGCACAGGCCGACATAGTCGACCTTGACCAGCACTTCGCCGGGGCCGGGCAGAGGCGCGGATGTCTCAATGATCCGGCTGACTTCAATGCTTTCAATGATCATGGTCTGCACGGCGATTATCCATCCATTGGGATTTGCAGCGTTTTGACATATTCGTCAGTGTCGCCAAGTCATCCGAGGAATTTTTGTTACCGCCATTCATTTTGACTGTCAATCGTGCCAAATGATCGACAAATTGCTTGAATTCAATTATGCGCTGATAGTTATTTCGAAAATCATCCTACAACTGCCAAAACTGGCCAGAGACACTATATGAGCAACGCCAAGTCGGCACAGGTTATCCAGATCGTCAAGGACATGATCATAAGGGGCGAACTCCGGCCGGGAGACAAGCTGCCCAATGAAGATGTCTTTGCCGCCCGATTGGGCCTTTCGCGCAATTCGATGCGCGAAGCCGTGCGCGCCTTGAGCGCCATGCAGGTGCTGGTCGCCCGCCAGGGGGATGGCACTTATGTTTCCAGTCTTGAACCGCATCTCATGCTTGAATCGCTGAGTTTTGCCGTCGATATTGCCGGGGTCGACTCCGTGCTTCACTTTCTGCAGGTTCGCCGCATGCTGGAATCGCAGACAGCGATGATTGCTGCGGCCAATCGCAGCGAAAGCGATCTGGCGGAGTTGCATGACATTCATGCAGCAAGCATTGACGAAGGCGATGGCCCAAAGAATATGGAACTGGATATCGCCTTCCACGCCAAGATCGCGGCCCTGGCCGGAAACCCGGTCCTGAGTTCCCTGCTGAACATCGTATCAAGCCCCACGGTTCGCGCCCGGATTTGGCGCGGCCGCAGCGAAGACCAGTCGCTCGCGATCCGCATCCGCGAACACGGTCTCATCCTGTCGGCCATTGAACGACAGGACCCGCAAAGTGCGATGATGGAATCTTATAATCACGTCATGGGCGTGGAGCGCTGGATCCGGGAAAACAGCGCCAGCCTGGACCTGACGACGCCGGATGTTTCAACAATAGTAAGACCGCGCCATGCGGACATTTGAGGATAAAGCCAAGGTCCACGCCGTGACGCCTGCGCTTGCGACTATTCTGCTTCTATCTTGCGGAAGATAACAACTTCGTAAGGTCAATGCCTTAAGTTGAAAGACAAATAAATTCGAAAGCGCATGTCGCGGAAAAATATCGGTTGGGATTGGGAAATATGGCGGTCTTCACTAAATTGGATTGTACGGAAAGCAATGGACCCGAAGGCTTCGAAAGCCCCGAATTAACGCAAGAAGACGCAAAACTGGCCGTTTTGAATGAAAAGCTCAAGATTCTCGCCTATCACGATCCTCTTACCGGCCTCTTGAACCGACAGGGATTTCGCGAGTCCCTTGATGAAGCGCTGGATGAATTTGCTGTTTGGGGTGTCGAGCCTACATTGATATTCATCAATATTGATGATTTCAAATCGGTCAATGACAGGTATAGCCACGAGGTCGGCGACAAATTGCTTCAATTGGTCGGCGCCAGAATCGCGGAAACGATTGGCCCGGAAACACCTTTCGGGCGTCTGGGCGGCGACGAATTTGCCGCCCTGATCCAGCGAAAAGACCAACCCGATGATGCCGTCGCGATTGCCAATTCGATTGTCGCAGGTTTTTCAGAGCCATTTGTCATTGACGGCAAACGCCTCAAGATCAATGCGAGTTGCGGGGTTGCCCGTGCTTCGCAGATATCGAGGGATCTCGACGCCTTGATCAAGGCGGCCGATCTCGCAATGTATCATGCCAAGCGCAGTGGCGTTGGCGGCGTGACATTGTTTGAGGCCCGAATGCTGACGGAGCAGGAAGACCAGATCAGCCTCGAATCCGATTTCCGCGACGCCATAAAGAACGGCCACTTCCAGGTCTTCTACCAGCCGCTTGTCGATTTGAAGACCCGGAAGATCGTCTCTTTTGAGGCTTTGCTCAGATGGCCGCACAAGACGCGCGGCATGATTTCGCCGGAAATATTCGTGCCATTGGCAGAAGAAACCGGCCTGATCGTGCATCTGGGCGCATGGGCGTTGCGAGAGGCCTGTCTTGAGGCCATGAACTGGCCTGAAACAATCAGGATCGCAGTCAATCTTTCTCCCATTCAATTCAAGAGCCCTTCGCTTTTGGCAACGCTGTTTGAGACAATCGCAACGACCGGCCTTCCGCCCTCACGTTTGGAGCTGGAAATAACCGAATCCGCCTTGCTGGGCCCGGAAGCCGCCAATATCGCAATACTCGAGGAAATCCGCGCAAGGGGCATAAGGGTATCGATGGACGACTTTGGCACCGGATATTCTTCACTGGCCTATCTGCAGAATTTTGAATTTGACAAGATCAAGATCGACAAGCGTTTTATCCAGAACCTCGAACTGGGCCTGAGCAACAGCGCGATCGTGGATGCTATCATGGGGATCTGCATCCAGATGGGCATCAAAACCACTGCCGAGGGCATTGAAACCGAAGAACAGCTTGGCCTGGTTCTCGCTCATGGCTGCTGTGAGGGCCAAGGCTATTTGTTTGGCCGCCCCTTGATAAACGAAGATGCAAGAGCACTTCTGGCGCGCCAGGCTTCGCAGGCATAATCAAAACCAGCCGTCTTCAACCGGTCAGGAATTGCAGAAGTCTCGCAGCCCAATATGTGCTCGGCCGTCTTTGTCCGACGTCGCACAGCCAAAAAGCCGGAAGGTTCATCACTCTTTATAGAGCATCCAATCTTTCGGAAGGTTTTGCGGTTGTGTTTGTGCAAACAAGGTCACCTTGTTTCCTCCGGCACCCTGTGAAGCGGCCATCGCACTTTCTGCAAAAGTCACCAGGTCGGCCGGGCTTTTGGCAATTTCGGACATCGCCACGCCTAAGGACAAAGTAATCGGACCGAAATTGCGACCGGATGCGGGGTTTACGACATCCTTGGCGCCGACCAGAGACCGGGCATCTTCCACAATGCGCATGATTTCACCGGAATCGCCCGAATTGAAAAGGAACGCAAACCGGCTGCCGTCGAGGCGCGCCACAAAATCCCCCGAACCATTGGCTGCTTGCAGATGTTTGGCGACTTCGATGATCGCCTGATTGGAAAACGGCGTTTCACCGGCGACGTTGAAGCGTCTGACATTGTCGACGTCTGCAAAAGCAAGGCCGCACAACATCGGAAGTTCGGGATTGGCATAAATCCGGATCATCGCCCTGTTGAAGGCGCGACGGTTGCCAAGTCCGGTCAACGGATCGATAAACTTGGTTCTTTCCAGCGCATCCATGTCGCTCTTGATTTCGTTGATTGCCGCGCTTTGGGTTTCGGCGCGAGCTGCAAGCGACTGGTTTCTTTGAGCCTGCTGTGCTGCTGATTGCGCCAGGTTGCCTATCGATTTGGATATAGCCTCCCTGTCAAACTCGCCGTCGGCGGCAAGCGTGCTGCTGGCGTCGGCAACGGCTTTGCCAAATTCCGCCAAGGAATTCTTTTCTTCCTGGATGAGATTCATAAACAGCGACATCTGGCCGCGGATTCGTTCATTGGTGGAGGAAAGATGGTTGCCTTCGTGGTGATGGGGAAGGAATTTCCGCCCCAACTCATCCAGCGCCTTTTGCGACTTTACCTTGCCAATTGCCGCAAACGCACTGGCAAGCTCCGGATTGGCGCCCGAATAGGCCTCATAGATCAATTCGTAATTGCGCGGCAGGCTGTCAATGTTCATTTGCTGCATCAGCGTCGCGATCCGCAACGCTATGGAAGTTGACTGTCCTTCGGACTTTGCCACGTAAACCTCGATCTTCTTTATTGTCTTTGTCACGGTTATATAGAGAATCCTATGAATTTTATATTTAAATGCATGATCCCGAGCACAATCCAGACCTTTCTGCGTTCAGAAAAGGCAGACAGCAGCCGAAGCCGTGCCATCTTCCTGGCTTTGATCAAATCCGGCCTGCATTCAAACTTGCGGCGATGAAGTGGCCTGTTGGCCGGTTTCGGCCATGCATCGAAATGCCGGCGCGTGGCGGAGACCCGATTCATGGCCGAAACAAGCAATGGCGGCAGCAGACCTATTTCGGTTGATCCATTTTCTCGACGATCGGTCTGGCCACGCGAAAGCATTCGACTGCCTGCGGTACGCCGCAATAAATGCCGACAACGTGAATGATCGCCCGGATCTCCTCCTTCGTCACGCCATTGGTGATGGCGCCCTTGAGGTGGATCTCCCATTCGTGCATCTTGCCGAGCGCGCCGATCATGGCGAGGTTCATCATGGAGCGCGTCTTTGCGTCGATGGTCTCGTCGCCCCAGCCAAATCCCCAGCACCAGGCAGTCATGGCTTCCTGGAATGGTCGGGTAAATTCGTCAGCGGCGGCAAGGTTTTTCTCTACATATTCCGCCCCCAGGGTCGCCTTGCGCTTGCTCAGCCCTGTTTCAAAAAGATCATTGTCCATTTCATGCCTTTCCCAGTCTTCTGCCTAAGTTTCGGCCTCACTCAACCGGATCGACATCGCGTTCCCGGTCCACTGCTCCGATCAAATCGCTGGCTTTCAACCGGTACTGCCGGGAATAGCGCGGTTTTGCGTCCAGGATCTCCGGCTGATGACCTTCCTCTATATCGGCAATCCAGCCCAGCAGGCGTGATTTCAGGTCGTCGGCCACTTCGCGAAATGCGGTCATGCCGACCAGATTGACCATTTCATAGGGGTCATTGTCGAGATCGTAGAGGTAACTTTCGCGGTAGATATCCGAACGCGGCAGGTCCTGGTCATATTCCGATGTGACGCCATATTTCCAGCGATGGGTTCTCAGCGCCCGGCCGGTCTCTGTTTCCGAAATCTGGAAGAAAATGTCCTGGCGCCAATCGGTGCGGGCGTCGCGGATCACCGGCAGGATCGACTTTCCGGCCATTTTTTCCGGAACCTTGATATTGGCGGCGTCAAGCAGCGTCGGGGCGACGTCGACGGTGCTGAAAAGGGCTTTGACCTGTCCGCCGGCCATGAAGCCGGGTCCGGTGATGAAGGTTGGCACGCGGACGGCGCTTTCGTGGCAGGAACGTTTGTATTCGCTGTTTCGGGTCTTGAAGTGACAGGCATGATCGGAGGTGAACATCACGATTGTGTCGTCGAGCATGTCGAGGCTTTTCAATGCGTCGATCAGCCTGCCGAAGGCCTCGTCGAGGCGTTTGACCATGCCGTAATATCCGCCGAGATGCCAGGTGCTGGTGCCTTTGAGCGTCGCAAGATCGGGCGGTGTCCAGGTATTGGCGGTCATCTGCTCGCGATAGCCATCCGGCGGCGGGTAATCGTCGGTATGGTTCTGGTGATGCGGTTCGAGAAATGAAACGAACAGAAAGAACGGATTGTCCTGGTGGTCGTCGCAATAGCGGATCGCGGCATCGGTCAGTGCGTCAACCCGGTAGCCGGGGAGTTTCTTTGCCTTGTCATCAACGTCATAGACCACGGTGTCATAGGCGTCAGAGGTGAATTCCAGCAGGTTGGCGGCAAGCCAGCTTTGATAGCCGCCGCGCTCAGCCTTTGGCACGGGGTCGGCGCCGCCGAGATGCCATTTTCCGATATAACCGGTGTCGTAGCCGTTGGCGGCGAAAGTCTTGGCAATGGTGACTGCGTCATCGGCAAGCGGAATGCCGTTGCGATAAACGCCTGTCTGGGTGGCAAAGAGGCCGGTCTGCATGGAAGACCTCGCCGGCCCGCAGAGCGGTTGGCTTGAAAAGGAATGATAGAGGTGCGTGCCGGCGCGGGCAAGGCGGTCGAAATTCGGCGTCAGGCCCATCGGATTGCCATGCACGCCGGTCGTGTCATGGCGCTGCTGGTCGGTGAAAAATACGATGACATTAGGCTTTTTCATGGAAATTCAATGCCTCCCCAGGCCGCGCTGCTTACTCAAACTGATGGTTGGCCAATGAATAGACCGGTAATTGAAATCCGAAAAATGATAATGAATCCACCAGTCATAACTTTATGGAATGACTCAGTTCATGCTGCTCCACCAAATTCCGCAGAATTGCCAGCGCCCGCTGCATGATCGGCACATCGCGGAGCGACTGTCGGTAGGAGACGCCGGAATCAAAATACCAGATACCCCGCTCCAGTTTCAGCATTTTGAGGCCCTCGTCCTCGGCCGATTTTCGCACGACCCGTGTTGCCGATGTCACGTAGTCGGTGCCCCTTACGACCCGAAAGCTGGCAAGCAGGCTGTCGATTTCCATCACCACTTGCGGCTGGGGAAGCATGTTTTCGGCCGCGTATGAATTTAGCCGGCTTCGCATGACCGGATCGCGCTGGTAGACGACCCACTTCTTGCCGGCAAGATCGGATGGCTTGACCTCGGTCATCCGGCCCAATTCGCTTTCCCGGCACACATAGATTGTCATCTCGACATTCATCAGCGGCGCCGTTTCAATGCCTTCGGGCGGCGCATAGTCCAGCGCGCCGAGCATCAAGTCTATTTCACCGGCGAACAGGCGCGGCAGCGCCTGCCCTGCGACCTGGAAATGCAGCACGAATCGCGTATGGGGGAATTCCCGGCTCAATTGCTTGACCAGATCCGGTGCAATGGCAACGTGGTAGGCAACGCCGGCCGCAATCCGGAATTCATCCATTGCGCCTGCCTTGAACAATTGGATTTCTTCCTTGCCCTGGCGGTAATGCATCTCGATCAGCTCAGCCCTTTCCAGCAACAGCTTGCCCGCTGCCGTAAGAAACATGCCGCGCGACGTCCGTTCGAAAAGCTTTGCGCCAAAATCCAGTTCGACGCGCCTGATCGTCTTGGTCAACGCCGGTTGGGTAAGACCGATCGTATCGGCCGCCGCTGTAAGATTTCCGCTGCGCGCGACAGCAAGAAAGGCTTTGAGATTGCGATCCATAATATTCCTGAAAGTTATTGCTTGGGGTAAAAGATATCATTTTTCGGACAAGGCATCCAGAACTTATGCTGTTCTGGTCTGGATGCAGTTGTGAGGTCCGGGTTGTTCAAGATCCGGTGAAGAGGCTGCTTTCGACATAATGGGAAACAGGTGGAAAACCGCCTAAGGGAGAGACATATGTCCTTAACGCATCATTCGCGTGCGCTTTTATGTGCAGCATCCATTTTCATAGTCGCAGGCGCGGCTAATGCGCAGGAGACATTTCTGGATGTTGGCAAGCAAGAGCCGATCACGGTCCTTATCAATTCTTCGCCATGGTACAATGGCTTTGAGAAAGTGGTGGATCTGTATACCGAGCAAACCGGCAACGAAATCAATCTTGAAGTAACGCCGTTCAACGGAATGCTGGAAAAGGCGCGGTCTGCTGTACGTTCAAGCGGCACCAGCCCACTGGACCTCATCAATATCAATTCGGGCAATACCGTGGAATTCTATGATGGCGGCTTTTTGCAACCGCTCAATGAAATCGATCCGTCCTTCAAGCTTGATCCCGAAGTCCTCACTCTCAATGACGCGGGTTGCTGGGACGAAGCCAAGAAATTCCGGACCTGCGATACCGGCAAGTTGATGGGCTACGCGCCAAATGGCAATGTGCAGCTTTTCTATTATCGCAAGGATGTTTTTGACGAAAAGGGCCTGAAAGTTCCGGTGACCTTTGACGACGTTCTTGCCAATTGCAAGGTGTTGAACAATCCGCCGGATGCCTATGGCTACCTGCAGCGCGGTGAAAAGGGCGACGGCATCTATTACGATTTCATGGCCTATATGCTGGCCTATGGCGGCAATGTCGAAAAAGACGCTGCCAATGGCGACTTCACGGTCACCGTCAACAGCCCGGAAGTCAAGCAGGCGCTCGATAAATTCATCGAGATCGCACACAACTGCAGCCCGGAAAATTATGGCACAATCGGCCAAGGCGACCTGATCCAGTTGATGCAGACCGGCAAGGGCATGCAAGCGCATGCAGTGGTTGCCGCCTTCCCGAATTTCGACAATCCGCAGAAATCGGATGTCGTTGACAAGATCTATGCGGCGCCTCTGCCCCGCGCCACGCCGGATGGCCAACCTGGCGTTTCCATTGGCTCCTGGGTATTCGCCATTCCGAAAAATGCGTCGGACGCCGGCAAGCAGGGCGCGATTGCGTTTTCCAAGTGGTTTCTGACCTACAAGGCGCAATACGCCTATGCTGAAGGCGGCGGCATTCCTGTGCGCACCGATGTGTTTGAATCCGACCTGAAGGACCAAACGAAGTTCCGCTGGATGTCGCCCTATCTTGAAGAAATCAAATACGGCAAGCAGTTGCTGGGCTATAATGAAGGCGCTGCCGTCAACCAGATCATGGGCTTGCGCCTCAACCAGGCCTTGATCGGCGAAATGACTGCCGCTGCCGCCTTGAACAAGATGGCCGAAGAAATCCACGCCATGTTTGAAAAGAACGGCCGCAAGACAGGCATGTTGCAGCCTCTCGCGGAGTAATGCTCCCGGCCGCCCTCGCGAAAGCGGGGGTGGCCTTTTTTCCCGGAAAATAGCCAAATGGCGTTTCGATCCAGGATAGTCATCCCGGCACCAACATTCATGCGGATTAGGGAAAATCATGTCTGATTTCGTCAATCGCCATTTCAAGTGGTTTACGCTGGGACCAGCGTTGATTCTCTTGCTGCTGCTGTCAGTCTATCCGATCATCAATCTTTTCTTCATGGCGGTGTCGACCATCACCTTCGAGCAGGCCCAGGAAATATGGGCTTTCACACCGATGCGGAATTTCCAGTCGCTGATTGATGACGAGATCTTTCGAATTGCATTGTGGAATACCTTTCTCTTCGCCTTCATCTCCGTGATCATCGAAACGGTGCTGGGTCTGGCGCTGGCTATCCTTGTGGCCTCCGTCACCGCGTTCAAGGGCATCATGCGCACGGTCCTCATCATACCGGTGCTGATGCCTCCGGTCGCCATCGGCTCGATGTGGAAGTTGATGTATTCCCATGATTTCGGCGTGTTCAACCAGTTCATCACCTATTTGGGCCTGTATCCGGTCAACTGGACAGGCTCGACCTCGCTTGCGCTGATGTCGGTCATCATCGTTGATGTCTGGCACTGGACGCCTTTCGTGTTTCTCATCCTTTTTGCGGCCGTCGAAGGTTTGCCGAAGGAAGTGATCGAGGCCTCCCGCATTGATGGCGCACGCAATTGGGATATCGTTTTCAAGATCATCATTCCCTTGCTGAAGCCGGCCATAGTCGTGGCCATGCTCTTTAGAACCATCCTGGCCTTCAAGGTCTTCGACCAGATCTTCCTTCTGACTTCAGGCGGACCGGGAACGTCGACGGAAGTCGTCAGCCTGCACCTTTACAAGGTCTTTTTCATGCAGAATGAACTCGGATATGGCGCCATGCTGTCGCTTGCCATTATTGCGGCCACAATCGCCTTCCTGTGGGTGGGCCAAAGGGCCGGCGTGGCAATCGGAGGGAAACGCTGATGCTGGTCCTTCGCGGTTATTCAAAATATATAGGCTACGGCCTGCTGGCTTTCGGCGTGTTTGTCATCATCGGACCCTTCCTGTGGGTGGCGCTGCAGAGCTTCAAATACGAAATCGAAATCCTCAAAGGGTCGTGGCTGTTTCCGCCAACCATGTTCAACTATGTCGACGTGCTCTATTCACGGCGCTCGGACTTCCTGGCGAATGTGCTCAACAGCCTGATCGTTGCAGTGGTTTCGACATTCTTTGTCCTGATCGTCGGCACGCTGGCTGCCTATTCGCTGAGCCGGTTGAAATGGAACAAGTGGATCTCCGGCGCTTTCCTCGGCTGGACGCTGATTTTCAACATGATCCCGCCGCTGACTTTGGTTGGGCCGTGGTATCTGATTTTCCGCGAGATCGGCATGTCGGAAACATTGACGGCGGTTATCCTCACTCACATCACCTTGCACCTGCCGATGACCGTCTGGATGATGATGGCCTATTTCAGCGATCTGCCGAAAGACCTGGAAGAAGCCGCAATGGTTGACGGTTGCCGGAGGATTGACGCATTCTGGAAGATTTCCCTGCCGCTCGTAACGCCAGGATTGATTGCCGCCGGCGTGCTGGCATTCGTCTTTTCGTGGAACGAATTCTCGGTTGCTCTCAACCTGACCAGCCGGGCGACCGCCACAGTGCCGGTCGCCATCGCCGGGTTTGCCCAACAATATGAGGTCCAATATGGCCAGATGGCTGCCGCATCCGTGCTGTCCACCCTTCCTGCCCTGATCCTGATGTTCTTTGGCCAGCGCTTCGTTGTCCAAGGCCTCACCATGGGAGCAGTCAAATGAACGGAGTAACCAACCATGGCTGAAGTTCTTCTCAGCAACGTCCAGAAACGCTTCGGCGCGGTCAAGGTCATCCAGGGCGTCGACCTGACCATCCACGACGGCGAATTCGTGGTGCTTGTCGGGCCGTCGGGCTGCGGCAAATCCACCTTGCTGCGCATGATCGCCGGTCTTGAGGATATTTCCGGCGGCACGATCTCGATCGGCGGCAAGGTGGTCAATGACCTTGAGCCGCGCGAGCGCGACATCGCCATGGTTTTCCAGTCCTATGCGCTGTATCCGCACATGAATGTTGAAAGGAACATGGGCTTTTCGATGACGCTCAAGCGGGCGCCGGAAGGGGAGATCAAGCAGGCGGTCAACAATGCGGCAGGGGCGCTTGAACTCAATGACTATCTCGATCGCCTGCCAAAGGCGCTTTCCGGCGGGCAGCGCCAGCGGGTCGCCATGGGTCGCGCCATTGTCCGCAGGCCGAAGGTTTTCCTGTTCGACGAACCGCTCTCAAATCTCGATGCCCAGCTTCGGGTGCAGATGCGCACCGAGGTGCGCAAGTTGCACCAGAGGATCGGAGCGACCTCCATCTATGTCACCCACGACCAGGTCGAAGCCATGACCATGGCCGACCGGATCGTGGTGCTTGACAAGGGACGCATAGCACAGGTCGGATCGCCGCTTGAACTCTACGACAAGCCCGCCAACCGTTTCGTGGCCGAGTTCATCGGTTCGCCGTCGATCAACTTCCTGCCGGGAAAGGCGGGTGCGAAAGGTTTGAGCATTCCGACGGCCAATGGCGCGGTCGAAATACCCTTGACCCATTCCGTTGCCGCTGCCGACGTCGCAATCGGCGTGAGGCCGGAGCATATGCATCGCGCTGACGGCGGCATTGCCGGCACAGTCCAGGTCATCGAGAATCTGGGAGCAGAGACCTATGTCTTCGTCGATATCGGCAGCGGCAACGATATTTGCTGGCGCACGCCGGGCCGCCCGGAAGTTTCCATCGGTGAAAAGATCAATCTCGGTTTTGATCCGGACAATCTTCACGTCTTCAGCACCGAAACCGGCGCTCGGATTTAATCCAAACTCTCATTACTCCTGAAAGGCCGACCGATGAAGACTGTCTTTGTACTGTTTGATTCACTTAATCGTCACATGCTCGGCGCCTATGGCGGCACCCGCATTCCGACGCCGAATTTTGACCGCCTCGCCAAGCGCACCATGGTCTATGACAAGCACTATGTCGGCTCGCTGCCCTGCATGCCGGCGCGCCGCGACCTGCTGACCGGCCGCCTGACCTTCCTGCATCGCAGCTGGGGTCCGCTGGAGCCTTTCGACAATGCCTTTCCTGAACTGATCAAGCAAAA
This sequence comes from Rhizobiaceae bacterium, assembly GCA_041742335.1. Taxonomy (GTDB): domain Bacteria; phylum Pseudomonadota; class Alphaproteobacteria; order Rhizobiales; family Rhizobiaceae; genus Rhizobium_E. Next base: position 3,026 of record JBGSIT010000095.1, on the reverse strand, counting down.
GGGCGTGCATTCCCACCTGATCACCGACCATTTCCATTACTGGGAGGATGGCGGCGCGACCTACCATAACCGTTATTCCACCTTCGAGTTTGTGCGCGGCCAGGAATCAGATCCGTGGAAGGCAATGGTGCAGCCTCCTTGGGAGCGGTTGAAGGAAAAATACCATGATGCCCAGACGGAAGGCGGCCTGGACAGCAAATACGGCCCCTATGTGATCAACCGCGAATTCATCAAGGAAGAGAAGGATTTCCCCTCGGTTCAATGCTTTGCGCATGGAATGGAATTCCTCGACATGAACCGCGACAAGGATGACTGGCTGTTGCAAATCGAAACCTTCGATCCGCATGAGCCTTTCTTCGCACCCGAACGCTTCAAGGCGCCCTTCAAGACCGGCTGGAACGGCCCGATCCGCGATTGGCCGCGCTATGGGCGGGTCGAGGAACTGCCTGAGGAAGCCGACGAATTGCGGGCGAATTATTATGCCATCGTTTCGCTTTGCGACTTCCTGCTGGGTCAGCTGCTGGACTATTTCGATGAGCACGACCTCTGGAAAGATACCGCTCTGGTGGTGACCACCGATCATGGATTCCTGCTCGGCGAGCACGACTTCTGGGCCAAGAACAGGATGAACATGTATGAGGAAATCGTTCACATTCCATTGTTCATCCACGATCCCCGCAATCCCGGCAGCGGCCGCATCGATCGCCTGACGCAATCGGTGGATGTCGCCCCGACATTCCTTGATCTCTTCGGCGTGGAGCCGCCTTCGGAGACGGAAGGGACATCCTTGTTGCGCGACAATGATCGTGAAGCGCTGATCTTCGGCTATTTCGGCGGTGCGGTGAATGTAACGGACGGTCGCTACACCTATCACTGCTACCCTGAGGACCTGAAAAATCAGGAAATCTATCAATACACTGTCATGCCGACCCACATCAGCAAGCCTTTCACGACGGAAGAACTGTCAGGTGCAACACTCGCCGAACCGTTCAACTGGACGAAAAAGGTGCCGCTGCTCAAGGTTCCGGTCATTGACCGCTCGCCGATGTTCAACAATTACGGCCCCGGCGCCATGCTGGAAAGCGGCACCAGGCTTTATGATCTGCACACCGATCCAGGCCAGGAAAAGCCCTTGACCGACAAGGCGGCCGAAGCGCGGATGATTGGCTACATGAAAGCGCTGATGGCCGCCAATGACGCCCCTGTCGAAGCCTTTGACCGGTTAAAACTTCAACGCGAAAAAGCGTGAGGCCGCGAATGTGAATGGATAGTCGTGATCGCTGTTTCGCCTTTTGAAAATGCGAAATAATGATCCCGGCCATCCCCGATTCCTGTCTTGATCGGCAAAGCAGTCATTTGCCCGGTCCCGGTTTGTGATCGGGCCACCTCTTTTCTGGGTTTTGCAGCGTCTGATCTGGAAACACGGGCCACCAACATTCAATTTTCCCGTCCGGATTTTCGAGACGATGCCGTGTGATGCCTATAAACATAGATTGACAATATATGTTTTAACCGCTAACAACACGACGTCCGGTTCCGATCTGCTTTGACCCAAAACAGGCCGGCATCTGCGGCAAAATCACTGCTTGAACAGCCAAGGACATTGACGGCTTGAGATGAGGTATTGCGTCAAATCATAACCAGAACGGGACTAGCCAATTGAAAAACAATGCACATGCCGGCAGCAAGCTTGACGTTGAACCCTCCCATCTGGCGGGCCAACTTGATGAAAAGATGATCAAGGATGTCGTGCACGGATTTTACGATGAAATTCGACGCGACGATCTTCTCGGTCCAATCTTCGAAGGCGCCATTGCGGCTGACCAATGGCCGGTTCATTTGCAGAAAATGTGTGATTTCTGGTCAGCGACATTGCTGCGAACCTCAAGATACGAAGGGCGACCCCTGCCGCCGCATCTGGCGATAGAGGGGCTTGACGAAATGCATTTCAGGCGCTGGCTGACATTGTTTCGCGCCGCTGTCCGCCGGCAATGCTCACCGGAAATTGCCGATCGCTTCATGGGTTTTGCCTATCGCATCGCCCATAGCTTTCGCATGGCTGTCGCCTTCCATTTGAAAAAGGATACGCTCGGCATCGACCCTATTCTGGAGGAAAATCTGTGATGCAAGGACCGCTGCTCGTCGAAGGAGGGTCAGCAAGATGCGATTGACCAATTTTACCGACTACGCGCTGAGAATGTTGATGTTTGCGGCCTCGACGGGTGAAGAGCGGTTCAACATCGACGATGTGGCGCGTGCTTTCGGAATTTCCAAAACGCATCTCAACAAGGTCGCCAATACACTGACGCGGGCTGGGTATTTGACCGCAGTCAGGGGCCGCAACGGCGGCTTGATGCTGGGTCGCAAAGCCGAAGATATCGGCATCGGCGATGTCATTCGTTTGACTGAACCGGACTTTGCCCTGGTGGAATGCTTTGCCACCGGCAGTCAGTGCATCCTGACCTGCAAATGCAAGCTATCCGGCATGTTCGGCGAGGCGATGGCTGCTTTCCAGACAGTCTTGGACAGCCGTACATTGGCTGACATCATCCCCGCTCCCACCGACTTCCTGGGGGAAGGGCGGTCCCAGCGCCAACAGATTCTTGGTCAGTCGCCAATCTAGAATCCGGTGATTCAAAACCGAAAGTGCCAACGGGAAAGCCGGTACCAGCCAATAGGGCTGGAACCTGCATTCATCCCGACGCCCAATCAGAAGTCATCTCCCCAGGAGGAAGTCAACAATGGAAAAAAGCCTCAAGACCCACCGACCGGTGATCGACCGGCAAGAAATCCCCGAGCGGCCCAAAGCCGAGAGCAGCCTGCTCCCGATGCTGATTGTCGGCCTGGTGATGATTATCGTGGGCGGTATCGCGGTCATGACGTTCTACTAGGCCCTGTTGACAAAGTGGATTCCCAAATCATCTGAATTCTGATTCAAAGCTTCCTTTTGGGAGGCTGATATGGCTCGTGGTGACCTTACTGACGCTGAATGGAAGATTATCGGGACACTATTGCCGTCAGAGCGG
>JBGSIT010000094.1:0-94020 GCA_041742335.1 Rhizobiaceae bacterium | reverse complement strand
GACTCCAAGCGAATTTGCCGACACCTTCGCAACGCGCCGGGCTTTGGCGCTGCGCAATGTGGATAACTCCGCACCAAAGCCCGTCACATCAAACGCCGGAAACGAACTCAAAACTGGATAAAACTTGGGGGCAAGGTCAATGAAATTCGCGACATGAAAAAATAGCGCTGTACCGGAGGCTGAAATGATACGTAAAAAAAGTGACAACAAACGAGATTTTCTAATTTTGATCGCCATAACTACGCTAGTTCTTCTCCAGCCTCAGATCTCCATTGCATCGTCATGTAATGTGGTGGAAACAAGCAATATCCATTTCAAGAAAGGCGAGAAGTGCTGGCGATATGAAGGCACGAAAAATCAATTCGTGGGCAAATTTGGAGGTCGGCAAAAAATTACGGTAACAATGTTTGGACTCGCCGCCTATGCAACCGAGGGAGGCGGTATCGAAAAAAGATGGGAGCCAAGGTCGCCTTCAGTTTCTGGACCCAACGGATTTTTCGAAATGGATTCAGCTGGCACCGGCAAGTTGGTGTTTATGACGCAGTCACCGGGAAAATATACCTTTGACTTTGGTCCCTGCGCAATGTGGGGCGGATATGGTGAAACCGAAATCTGCGCCTACTGAAAATTAGCTATATCCAATATGGAACATTGCGCCTTCATGTTCTACTTGCAAGATACATAGCTCTCCATTTATATAAACTTAGATACCAAAAATGCCAATCATATCGAATATGCGCCACCAAAAAAGGACCAATTGGTATTGAATCACCCAGCCTGAACCAGAAATCATCCAATTTTTCAACATTCCTTCGTGCCCGTATCATCGCCACCGTGCCGGGGTAGTGGCCAGAATCTTTCGCACATTTGTCATGCGACGGCCTTGGTTTGAGCTTCCCACACTTTGGAAAAGCGTAGGGAACGGAATTGTTGTCCGACATGTTTCATGGCTCCATGCCAACGACCACAAGGTCGAAAAAGTCACAATATTTCAAAGGTTTGGCTGAAATAAATGGTGCCGCTTGCAGGACTCGAACCTGCGACCCCATCATTACGAATGATGTGCTCTACCACCTGAGCTAAAGCGGCAATCCATGCGGGCCGGAAACGGGCCGGTCGTGATTGACAGGCGGCTGATAGCGTTTTGGCGACAAAAATGCAAGCCGGTAGCCCAAGTGAATTTGTGCGGGCCTGTTGATGGTTGGCAATGGCGGCAGGTTCAGCCGGGTTGCAGGGCAATTCTGGCGGCAATTCCATCCCGGCACGGCGCATCCGAAATCATGGCGTGGCGCAGATCCTGTTTCGTGCTTCGGCATATTCCCGCTTCAGGCGATAGACAAGATCGGCGACCGGCTCGATCGCCTTGACGGCCCCGATGCCCTGGCCGCAGCCCCAGATTTCCTTCCATGCCTTGGGCCCGCTGGTGGCCTTGTCGAAATCCATTTTGGAAGGATCGGCCTCGGGCAGGTGGTCGGGGTCCATGCCGGCAGCCGTGATCGAAGGCTTCAGATAGTTGCCGGCAATGCCGGTAAAGTAATTGGAATAGACGATGTCGCCGGCGGCGGAATCGACGATCATCTGCTTGTAGGCTTGCTGGGCGCGGGCTTCCGGCGTGGCGATAAAGGGCGAGCCGATATAGGCCATGTCGGCGCCCATTGCCTGGGCGGCAAGGATGGCGCCGCCGGTGGCGATGGCGCCGGACAGAAGCACCGGTCCGTCAAACCATTGCCGGATCTCCTGGATCAGCGCAAAGGGCGACAGCGGCCCGGCATGGCCGCCTGCGCCCGCTGCAACCGCGATCAGGCCGTCGGCGCCCTTGCGGATGGCCGAATTGGCATGGCGATTGTTGATGACGTCATGCAGCACGATGCCGCCATAGGAATGGATGGCCTGGTTGACTTCCGGCACTGCGCCCAGTGAGGAAATGACGATCGGCACCTTGTATTTCACGCACATTCCGAGATCATGTTCCAGCCGTATATTGGAGCCGTGAACGATCTGGTTGACGGCGAAGGGAGCCGCCGGGCTTGAAGGGTTGCCGGCATTATAGGCTGCCAGATCTTCCGTCATCATCGCCAGCCACTCGTCCAGCTGGGATTCGGGGCGGGCATTGAGCGCCGGAAAGGAGCCCACCACCCCGGCCTTGCATTGCGCCAGAACCAATTGCGGATGGGAAATGATGAAAAGCGGGGCGGCGACCACCGGAAGGGTCAGGTTCCTGGTCAGAATGTCGGGAAGGGTCATGTCATGCCTGTCATTTTGCTATGCTTTTTCTCAGGTAAACGCAAAGCAGGGCGCCGGGCAAGGCCCGATACCGCGCCGCCTTGAATTTGACGCAACGCCCGCGCACATCATTTCCGGCACGGCGGCTGGCGCGGCCGGTGCATCAACACCGCGATTGGCAGCAAGGCGGGACCTGATGTTGGAAAACAATGCGAGCCGGTTGAAACAACCCGAACGGGATGCGCTTTGGCGGGTCGGAGGCGCTGTTTATCCCCAGCCGCGATCTGCGGCATCTTGCGGTTTGGTGTTCTAGCGGTTACCGAAGTACAGGTGGCCATGCTATGACGGCCGCAGCAATGGAGACTTCCGGGCTTGAGCGGACTGGAGCAGGCAATCCGAAACGCGCTTGAGCGCGCCGAGCGGTCCAATCCCGATGTGCGGGCGCGCATCTATCAGTCTGCGCGCAATGCGCTGGAAACCGGGCTGCGAAACCAGCATGTCAACGACTTGCTGGTCGTCGGCCGGCAGCGCCAGGTTCTTGAGGACTCAATCCGGCTCATCGAGAATGAGGAACTGGAACGGCTGGCGACCATCGCCCGGCTCGAACGTGTCCTGGAAAACACCAAGCCGGAAGTCGCGCCGGTCAAGGCGGACCGCCCACCCGAGCCCGAGCCATTCTTGCCCGCCGGCGACAGACCCGAAATCCCGCAGGACGATGACGGGACTGATGAAGAGCGGCAACTGGCCGACGGCGACGGCTCGCTCGACAATGTCCATGCGGGCGCCCCCACGGAAGCCATCCGGGGCCGGCCGCCGCTGACGGCGGAAAGGGCGGAGGCCGAGCGGGTCATTGCCGCCGCACACCAACAGGAGGACGAATTGCTTGCCGATCTGGCTGCCGGAAGGCCATCCGACAGTCCGGCCAGGCATGAGGAGGAAGACCCGGCCTGGGCCGCCTCGGCCACGCCCGCTTCGCTGCGCGTCACGCCCGCCAGAAAAGGACGGATCAGGCGGGCGGGCTCGTTGTTTGTCTCGCTGTTTGTCTATTCCGTCATATTCGGCTTTATCGGCGCTGGCGCCTGGTGGGTCCATTCCACCGGCCTGTTGCAGACGCTTGCCGATCGGGAAGGCAATGTTCCGCGGGTCACGCCGCAGGCATCCTCCGAGGATTTTGACCCGTCCGCCTCGCCTCTTGATCCGCAGCGCGGCTTTTCAGGCGAATGGATCAGCCTGTTCAAGCCGGGTAGCGGCAAGGTCACCGCCCATGAGGCTGCCAAGATTTCCGAAGTGAAGGATTCCGACGGCACTGCAGTGCTGGTTACCTCGGGATTACCCGATTCCCGCGGCGAAGTGGATTTTGAAATTCCCGCCGCCGACCTGCAGGACATGGCAGGCAAGAACATGGTCTTTGCCATTACCGTGAAGACCGACCGTGACAAGCCAACCCAGATTTATGTCGAATGCGATCTTTCAACCCTCGGCGATTGCGGGCGTCACCGCTATACGGTGCTGCAGGATCGCGCCGACCAGTTGTTCAAGCTGGACCTGACCGGCAAGCTTGCGCCCAGCCAGCCAGGCCATATCCGGATCAACAGCGATATTACCGGCGGCGGCGGCGCGGTGCGGCTCTATGGCATTCGGGCGTTGCCAGGCGGTTGAACCGCCTGGATATGTCCGCCCCGTTGTCATTCTTCCAGTATTTTTGATCCAAAGCCGATGATCTTGTCATCCTGGTCGTTGATGACGCTCTTGTCCTTGCCGGTATAATCAAGGTTGTTGAGCACGTGGCGGATGATGTTGAGGCGGGCCCGTCGCTTGTCATTGCCGCGAACCACCATCCATGGCGCGTGTTCCGTATGGGTCTCTTTCAGCATCCGGTCGCGCTTTTCAGTGTAATCGTCCCATTTGTTAAGCGCGGCGATATCCATTGGCGACAGCTTCCAGATCTTCAGCGGGTCATGACGGCGGTCATGAAATCGCTTCAGTTGCATTTCCCGGCCGATATTGATGTAGAATTTGTAGAAATGGATGCCTTCATCGTGGATCATTTTCTCAAAACGGGAGGTATTTTTCAGGAAGTGCTCATATTGCTCGGGCGTGCAAAAGCCCATCACGGGTTCGACTCCAGCGCGATTATACCAGGAGCGGTCAAACATCACGAATTCGCTCGTGGTCGGAAAAGTCGTGACGTAGCGCTGGTAGTACCATTGACCGCGCTCTGTCTCCGTCGGTTTTGTCAGGGCGACAGTCCGCGCTGAACGAGGATTCATATAGGCCTTCAGCGCAAAGATCGCACCACCCTTGCCGGCGGCGTCTCGACCTTCAAACAGCGCCATGACCCGCGCGCCGGTCTCGATCTGCCAGAACTGCACCTTGACCAATTCTTCCTGCAGCTTTTTGAGCTGATCCTCATAGTCTTCACTTTTCAGCTTCTTCTTGTAGGGGTAGCCACCGGATTTCATCGCAGCCCCGTCGATCCAATCTGGAAGTTTGGGATCGTCAATGTCGAAGATCTGCTTGGTGCCGTCGATATTCAGTTCGACAGCGCGGCTTGCGGTTTCTGCTGGCATGCAGGCGGCTCCATATTTCGTTTCGGTGGGGAGGCGGGAGGAAATCCGGTCTGCTTCTCAAAAAATACGCTGGATGTGATCGGCGTCCGGGGCAGATTCAATCAAAGCGCATAACACTCCAAATAGGTTGTTAGTTCAAGCGTATCATGGAAAACTTGTTACAAAGTACAGTTAGTGTCTTCTGGCACCCTGCCGAATCAGTCCCTCCTAGCGCGTCTCCCGGTTCAGAAACGAGAGATGGATGCCAGGAAGGCAAGAGTCCGGCGCAGGCGCGGCAAGAATACCAGGACCCAAACACAGGACACAGCATGCCGCAGTCAATTTTCAACACGCTCAGGCGCGAAAAATGGGTATTCGCATTTGCTGCGCTGACGATTTTCCTGTTGATTTCGGCAGGGCTGCATTTCAGCATCGCCGTGCTTGCCGGCTGCATGGTTTTGGTGCCGGTGCTGTTTCGCGGAAATGAAAGTTCCGTTCGGCCGGATTGGCAAACGCCGCCCGGTTTTGCCGACAACCGCACCATGGCTTACGATCCGCTGGCCATTGCCGGTGTCGCCGTGGCGGCCATCGATGCGCCCGTCTTCTTTCTGGATGGCGACGGCATCGTGCTTTATGAAAACCCGGCGGCAAACCGTGTCTTTGGCGAAATTCCGGTCGGACAGCACATTTCAGCCCGGCTTCGATCGCCGGCCTTGCTCGACATGATCCGCGATACCGTCTTGACCGGAAAGCCCAACCAGATCGTCCATTCGGAGCGCTTGCCGTCGGAAGACGTCTATCGGGTGCGACTCGAGCGGGCGTCGGCGATTGCCGGTACGCCGATATTTTACGTATTGTTCTTTCGCGATATTTCCGAAGCGCACCGGATCGAGCGGATGCGGTCGGATTTCGTGGCCAATGCCAGCCATGAACTCAGAACCCCGCTGGCGTCTTTGCGCGGATTTATCGAGACCATGCAGGGACCGGCGCGCAAGGATGAGGCGGCACGCGAAAAGTTTCTCGGCATCATGCTTGATCAGGTGACGCGGATGTCGCGGCTGGTTGACGACCTGTTGTCGCTTTCGCGGCTTGAATTGAAATCACGGATCGCACCGGAAGACCAGGTCGACCTGAAGCCGCTGGTGGCCGCGGTCGCCGCCACCCTCGCGCCCTTGGCTGAAGAACTGGGCGTCTCCATCAGTCTCGACCTTCCTGCTCATCCGGTCGTGGTCACCGGCAATCAGGATGAATTGACGGAGGTGTTTGAGAACCTGATTGAGAACGCCTGCAAATACGGCCAATCGGGCGAATGTGTCGAAGTTCGCATGACCGGCGGAGACGGCGTGCCGGTGGAAGTGTCGGTCACCGACCACGGGCCGGGCATTCCTGAAGAACACGTGCCCAGGCTGACGGAGCGGTTCTATCGCGTCAATGTCGAGCATAGCCGTCACAAGAAAGGAACCGGCTTGGGTCTGGCCATCGTCAAGCATATCCTGACCCGCCACAGAGCCAATCTGCTGATCCGTTCGCAATTGGGCAAGGGCAGCACATTCACCGTGCGATTCTGACATAAATGCCCGCGCGCTATTCCAGGGTCAGGTGCGTTGAAGAATAATTCAATGAATACAGGGCCATGACCTGTCACTAAACTTTCGCAAAACTGTCATAAAATGAATGCGGTCGAAGGATTGCCAGTGTATTTCGATGGCCGCTGGGATGAGTATTGGAAGAGAAACAGAATTGTCACAAAACTGTTATGCCTCCGCGCTATTGGGTGTCGGGACGCCGAAGCGTCATTGCAAATTCAATGGGAGTATATCCATGAAGAAATACCTTGGAAGTTGTGCTGTTGCTGCAATCGTGCTGGCAACTGCAGGCGTCGCGGTCGCGCGTGATCAGATCAAGATCGTCGGATCCTCGACGGTTTTCCCCTATACACAGGCTGTCTCTGAAGAATTCTCCAACAAGACCGGAAAGCCCGCTCCTGTTGTTGAGTCGACCGGTACCGGTGGCGGCTTCAAGGCCTTCTGCGGTGGCGTTGGCGAAGACTTTGCCGATATCACCGGCGCATCGCGCGCCATCAAGGAATCCGAAATCAAGCTCTGTGCTGACAACGGCGTGACCGACATCACCGAGGCCATGATCGGATATGACGGCCTTTCGATTGCCCATTCCCGCAACTCGCCGGAGATGGATCTCACCGAAGAGCAGATTTTCCAGGCGCTCGCCGCTGAACTGCCGGACGGCAAGGGTGGTTTCATCGCCAACCCGAACAAGAAGTGGTCGGACATCGACGCTTCGCTGCCGGCAACCGACATTATTGCATTCGGGCCGCCGCCGACATCCGGCACACGCGATGCTTTTGTCGAACTCGTCATGCATGACGGTTGCTCGAAGCTTGACGGCATGGCTGACTTGAAGAAGGCCGATGACAAGAAGTGGACTGAAATTTGCTCGCGCATGCGCCAGGACGGCCCGTTCATCGAAGCCGGCGAAAATGACAACCTCATCGTTCAGCGCATCGAAGCCGATCCGAATGCAGTTGGTATCTTCGGCTATTCGTTTCTCTATGAGAACAATGACAAGCTCAAGGCTGTAAAGGTCAACGGCATCGAACCGAACTTCGACACGATTGCGGACGGTTCGTATCCGGTCGCACGCCCGCTGTTCTTCTATGTCAAGAACGCCCACCGCGATGTGATTCCCGGCATGAAGGAATTCCTCGAAGAGTATGTCTCCGATTCAGCCGCCGGCCCGGATGGCTACCTCGCCGAGCGTGGCCTGACCCCATTGTCTGACGATCTGCGCGCAAAGCTTCAGCAGACCGTTCTGGAAGCAAAGAATCTCAGCAACTAAAGCTGATGTCATCCAGGGCCGCCCGATGAGAAAACGGGCGGTCCCCATTTTTGCTGCTATTGCCAGGGGTGTACAATGACGGGCTATGTATTTCTGCTGATTGTATTGGCGGCACTCGTCGCTGCCGTTGCGGGGGCGGGAAAGGCTCGTCGCGCAAATCTGGGCCGTGATGGCAAGACCCATTCGCGTCCGCTGTATCACGGCATGAATGCCGCCATCTGGACCGGCATCCCCTCTTTTGTTTTCCTCATTCTCTGGCTTCTTTTTCAAAACACCGTCATTGACAGCCTTGTTATCGGGGCTTTTCCCGGCGCCGACAGCATGGAGGCCGCACAACGCTCCATTCTGCTGAGCGAAGTTCGGCAAGTTGCCTCCGGCAATCTGTTCAAACAGCCTTCGGCTGAAGTCCTGGCGGCGGTTGAACACTTGAAATCCCTGCAGGATATCGGGTTCTGGGCAATGGTATCGGTGATTGCGTCACTGTGTGTTTTTGGCGCCTTTTTCGGATATCGCGTCATCAGCGATCGCTACCGCGCCCGCCACAGCGTCGAACGCTCCGTAACATTGTTCATGCTATTTTCCTCGCTCGTCGCCATTTTGACGACTGCCGGCATCGTTGGTTCGCTCCTTTTCGAAGCCGGCCAGTTTTTCGCCAAGGTGCCCTTCACCGAGTTCCTTTTTGGTCTGCGCTGGGAACCTCAGATCGCCATGCGGGCCGATCAGGTTGCCGGCCAGGGCGCGTTCGGTGTCGTTCCTGTCCTTTTCGGAACCTTCGTCATCTCCTTTCTTGCCATGCTGATCGCTGTGCCGGTAGGCATCCTTTCGGCCATTTACCTGACGGAATATTCCGGCCCTCGCTTCAGGGCGGTTGTAAAGCCCCTGCTCGAAATACTGGCGGGTATTCCCACCGTGGTCTACGGCTTTTTCGCGGTGCTGACCGTGGCACCGCTGGTGCGTACGCTCGGATTGGCAATCGGAATTGATGCTGCGCCCAATAGTGCTCTTGCCGCTGGCGCCGTCATGGGGGTGATGATCATCCCGTTCATTTCCTCGCTTTCCGACGACGCTTTCGCTGCCGTACCCGGCGCCATGCGCGACGGCTCATATGCGCTGGGAGCGACGAAAGGCGAGACCATCCGGAAAGTCTTGCTGCCTGCAGCGCTTCCGGGAATTGTCGGCGGAGTCCTGCTGGCGATGAGCCGGGCCATCGGAGAGACCATGATCGTGGTCATGGCTGCGGGCCTGATCGCGAAAATGACGCTTAACCCGTTTGATTCAGTGACCACCGTCACAGTGCAGATCGTGTCTCTTCTGATCGGGGATTCGGAATTCGACAACCCCAAGACCCTCGCCGCCTTCGCACTCGGCCTTGTCCTCTTCATCATCACGCTCGGGCTGAACCTCATCGCTCTGCACACAGTGCGCAAATACCGGGAGAAGTACTGATGTCCGTTGAAAGCGCACGCGTTACCCAGGTGATCAACTGGCAGTCGGACGCCATGAAAGCGCGCCGGAAAGCGCGCTATGCGGCTGACCGTCGGCTTCAGGCCTACGGCATGATTGCAATCGCCTTCGCCCTTGGTTTTCTGGCGATCCTTGTTGGAACGCTCACCTTTACCGGCTACAAGGCCTTCGTGCAGACGACGGCTTCAATCGAGATCGATTTGGCAGCCAGCAAGATCGACGAAACCGACCTGATGGGCGCCAATTGGCGCAAGGTCGTTCGGGACGCGCTGAAGGCCAAACTGAGCGGGGACTTGTCCCGTAGCCAGGAGCGTGACTATTTCGACATGTTCACCTCGTCCGCACCCTATTTGGTGCGCGATGCGGTCATAAAAGATCCTTCGCTGCTGACTGGATCCCATCTCTACCAAATACCAATGGCCGATCCCCTCGATCAATTGGCCAAAGCGGAGATCCGCCGCGATACGCCGGAGAATTTGCGCCGGGTCAGCGACAAGCAGATCGAATGGTTTGACCAGCTTCAGGCCGGCGGCGTCATATCCAAACCGTTCAATTGGGGCCTGTTTTTCAATTCCGACAGCCGGTTTCCGGAACTTGCCGGGCTGGCAGGTGCAATTTCGGGCTCTTTCTGGTTGCTGCTGGTGTGCTTTCTGATCAGTTTTCCGGTCGGAATCGCTGCTGCCATCTATCTTGAGGAGTTCGCTCCGCAAAACCGCTTTACCGACACGATCGAAGTAAACATCAACAACCTCGCCGCCGTTCCTTCGGTGGTGTTCGGCCTGCTCGGCCTGGCCGTGTTTCTCGGCTGGTTCGGCCTGCCCCGGTCCGCTCCGTTGGTCGGTGGTCTTGTGCTTTCGCTGATGACCCTTCCGACGATCATCATTGTCACGCGGGCTTCCTTGAAATCGGTGCCTTCGTCAATCCGCGAGGCGGCACTTGGCATCGGCGCATCGAAACACGAGGCGATATTTCATCACATCCTGCCGCTCTCCATGCCGGCGATCCTGACCGGGACAATCATCGGCCTGGCGCAGGCTCTGGGTGAAACTGCACCATTGTTGCTGATCGGTATGAACGCCTTTATCATCAGCCCGCCAGCCGGCGTCATGGAGGCATCGACAGCGCTGCCGACACAGATCTATATCTGGGCGGATAGCCCCGAGCGCGGATTCGTGTCGCGAACCTCTGCCGCGATTCTTGTCTTGCTCGGCTTTCTGATCCTGATGAACGCAATCGCCATATTCTTCAGGCAGCGTTTCGAACGCCGCTGGTAACAGGAGACATCCAATGAACCTGATGACAGAAACCGCAGTTGAAAAGGCGCTGGACAAAAAAATGGAAGAATCTGGCTTCAAAATGGTCGGGAAAGATGTCTCGGTCTACTACGGGGACAAGCGGGCGCTTTTCGACGTCAACCTGAATATTCGCGAAAACACCGTAACCGCGCTGATCGGCCCTTCGGGCTGCGGCAAATCCACATTCCTGCGGACGCTCAACCGAATGAACGACACCATCGACATCTGCCGCGTCACCGGTCTGATAACGCTCGACTCCGACGATATCTACGATCCGTCGATCGACGTAGTGGAGTTGCGGGCCCGTGTCGGCATGGTGTTTCAGAAGCCGAATCCGTTTCCGAAGTCGATCTACGAGAATATTTCCTACGGGCCGCGCATTCACGGCCTGGCCAAGGGCAAGGCCGAGCTCGACGAGATCGTCGAAACCAGCCTGCAGAAAGCGGGCCTGTGGAAAGAGGTCAAGGACCGGCTTCATGAGTCAGGAACAGGCCTGTCGGGCGGCCAGCAGCAACGGCTTTGCATTGCCCGCGCCATCGCCGTCAGCCCGGAAGTCATCTTGATGGATGAGCCCTGTTCGGCGCTTGATCCGATCGCCACCGCCAAGGTGGAAGAACTGATCCACGAATTGCGGATCAATTACACCATCGTCATCGTCACCCACTCCATGCAACAGGCAGCGCGCGTTTCACAACGCACGGCCATGTTCCATCTGGGGATTCTGGTTGAAGAGAACGATACCGACAAGATGTTCACCAATCCGGATGACCAGCGCACCCAGGATTACATCATGGGCCGCTTCGGTTAATCGCAGCGCCGCATCCGAACACGTTTATCCGACCGGAGAACACAGACATGTCAACTACCCATATCCATTCGGCCTTCGACGAGGAACTGAAGTTCCTGACCCGGCGCATCGCCGAAATGGGCGGCATTGCCGAGCAGATGGTGGCGGATTCCGTCAAGGCGCTGACCAATTCCGACGCGGCGCTGGCCCAGCGGGTCATATCGCAGGACATGCTGCTCGATGATGCAGAGCGCCAGATCGATGACAAGGCCATCCTGATGATCGCCAAGCGGCAACCGGTGGCGGCCGATCTCAGGGAAATCATCGGTTCGATTCGCATCGCTTCGGACCTCGAACGCGTCGGCGACCTCGGCAAGAGCACCGCCAAGCGGGTGATCGCCGTCAATTCGGCTTCCGTGCCCCGTGCATTGACGCGCGGCATCGAACACCTGACGGAACTGGCCCTGTTCCAGCTCAAGGAAGTTCTCGACGTCTATTCGACGCGTTCGGCCGAAAAGGCCGAGGCGATCCGCGCGCGCGACGAGGAAATCGACCAGATGTATACCTCGCTGTTTCGCGAAATGCTGACCTACATGATGGAAGATCCGCGCAACATCACGCCCTGCACCCATCTTTTGTTCTGCGCCAAGAACATCGAACGCATCGGCGACCATGCGACCAATATGGCCGAGCAGATCTTCTACATCACGACGGGACACCAGCCGCTTGGGGAGCGCCCCAAGGTCGATGTAACCTCACTTCCTTCGCCTGCACTGCCCGGCGATATGGCTTGACCCTGAAAGAGCGGAATACAAAAATGTCCATGGCACCACGCATCGCTGTCGTCGAAGACGAAGAGGCGCTCGGCACATTGTTGCGCTACAATCTGGAAGCCGAAGGCTATGACGTCGAAACCATAAGCCGCGGCGACGAAGCCGACATCAGGCTTCGCGAGCGCGTTCCCGATCTGCTGATCCTGGACTGGATGCTGCCGGGCGTGTCCGGTATCGAATTATGCCGGCGGCTCAGGCTGCGGCCGGAGACAGAAAAATTGCCGATCATCATGCTGACGGCGCGCGGCGAGGAAAGCGAACGGGTGAGGGGGCTTTCGACCGGCGCGGACGATTACGTCGTCAAGCCCTTTTCCACGGCCGAACTGATGGCCCGCGTCAAGGCCATGCTGCGGCGGACAAAACCCTCGACCATCTCGTCGGTTCTCAAATGCGGCGACGTCGAACTGGATCGCGAAACCCACAGGGTGTTTCGCAGAAGCCGCGAAATTCGCCTGGGTCCGACAGAATTCAAGCTGCTGGATTTCTTCATGACATCGCCGGGCCGGGTGTTTTCGCGCTCGCAATTGCTCGACGGCGTCTGGGGCCATGATATCTATGTCGATGAGCGCACGGTTGATGTGCATGTCGGCCGGCTGCGCAAGGCGCTCAATCTTGCCACCATGCCGGATGTCATTCGCACCGTGCGCGGCGCCGGCTATTCGATGGAAAGCTGAAGTTGCCGATAACGGACCCTTCGGCTACAGCGCCGCACTGTAAAACCTTGAGATGATGCAAAAAAAGGGCCGCAAGGCCCTTTTCCATGATTGTCTGTTTGAACCTACCGCGCCCTGCGGCGTTCGCCCGAAGGCTGGTAGGCCAGTCGCTGGTGATAATTGCAATAGGGCGTGTTGTCGGGTGAATCGTTGCCGCAGAAGCAGAAGTCTTCCTTCAGCGGATCGCCCATCGGCCATTTGCAAGTCCGTTCGGTCAATTCAGTCAGCACCAGTCGTCTGGAAATCGGCACGACAACATTGGCGGCGGGAACCATTTCCTGTTGTTCGAAGGCGTCGATCTCGATTTCTTCCTTCATCACGGTCGCGCCGGCCGTCCGGGTTACTGTACGGGTGGCAACGCGGGCTGTGAAGGCGGCGGGGCGTTGTTGGGAGGCAACGCGCTTGGTCGACCTTACAGTCTGTGAAGAGCCTGACTTGGCCCGTCCGGGAAGGTTCAGCCGGTGAACCTTGCCAATAACGGCATTGCGGCTCACGCCGCCGAGTTGGGCCGCGATTTGGCTGGCGCTCAGGCCTTCGGCCCAGAGTCTTTTGAGCTTTTCTACACGCTCGTCTGTCCAGTTCATTAGTCGTCTCCGTTCAGGCAGTGTTTAGGCAGAATCGGTCACCGCGCCCCATGTCGTCCATGAAGCCGTCAACGCTTGACTCGGTTGGTAACCAGTTCCGCCGCATGCAGTCCTGCAAGTAAAATGTAACCTAAAGATCACATGACTCCATGACAAGGCGCGCCTGAATCAGAGTGAATCGTTTTAGGGGTTTTCCCCAAGATTGATTTGTCAATGTGGCTGATTTGCCATGGTTGGCCTGTCTGACATCGCTTTTTGCGTTTTTTGGGGCCTATTGTCATGAGGCAATTATTTTTGGGTTCTTGTTGACGGACAAGCCTGAAATGATGATAGTGCCGCTGCCGCCGCCAAAGCGGCATTTTTTAATTGTGAAACGCCGCCCGCTGCCGGTTTTGCACCGGGTCGGACGACAAATCGGGAGACCGGTCCATGGCCGACGCCACGCCATTGTATGAAACCTATGCCCGCGCGCCGCTGCGTTTTGAGCGAGGTGAAGGCGTGTGGCTGGTGACGGAGACCGGCGAGCGCTATCTGGATCTTGCTGCCGGCATCGCCGTCAATTCGCTCGGCCATGTTCATCCGCATCTGGTTGCAGCGCTCAAGGACCAGGCCGACAAGCTCTGGCATACCTCCAATCTCTATCAATCGCCCGGACAGGAAAAACTGGCGGCGCGATTGGTCAACGCGACCTTCGCCGACAAGGTGTTTTTCACCAATTCCGGCGCCGAGGCACTGGAATGCGCCATCAAGACGGCCCGACGCTACCATTATGCCAAGGGTCACCCGGAAAAATTCCACATCATCACCTTCGAAGGCGCCTTTCACGGGCGCACCCTTGCGACGATCGCCGCCGGCGGCCAGCAAAAGTATCTTGACGGATTTGGACCCAAGGCGCCGGGCTTTGACCAGGTGCCGTTCGAGGACATGGACGCATTGATGGCGGCCATTGGCCCGCAGACTGCGGCCATCCTGCTGGAGCCGGTGCAGGGTGAAGGCGGCCTTCGTTCGTTTTCGCAAGGGTTTTTGCGCCAGCTGCGCGAAATCTGCGATGAAAGGGATATTCTCCTGCTTCTCGACGAAGTCCAATGCGGCGTCGGGCGGACCGGTAAGCTGTTTGCCCATGAACATGCCGGCATCACGCCTGATATCATGGCCATCGCCAAGGGTATCGGCGGCGGGTTTCCGATGGGCGCCTGCCTTGCCACCGATGAGGCGGCCGCAGGCATGGTAACCGGGACCCATGGCACCACCTTTGGCGGCAATCCGCTGGCCATGGCTGTCGGCAATGCCGTGCTCGACGTCATTCTTGCCGACGGTTTTCTCGACCATGTCAATGATGTCACCCTGGTTTTCCGCCAAGGCCTCGAATCGCTGAAAGACCGCTTCCCCGACATCATCGAGGAGATCCGCGGCAAGGGCCTGATGATGGGGATCAAGGCGCGCGTGCCGGCGGCCGATCTGCTTCAGGCCATGCGCGCCCAAAAGGTGCTGGCCGTGATGGCCGGCGAAAATGTCGTTCGCCTGCTGCCGCCGTTGATCATAACGGCTGAAGAAGCCCGGGATGGCCTTGCCCGGATTGAAAAGGCTGCCGAGGCGCTGAGCGCCGCCTCGTGACAACCCTGTTGCAACAGGTGCATCAAGCTCCCACATAGCGGCCTCGCACCAATTCTTGCGTTACTGAAGGACAATATAATGGCATCGCCCAAGCATTTTCTCGATCTCTCCGCCGTCAGCGCCGAAGACCTGCGCCGGATACTCGACGATGCGCGCAGCCGAAAACACGCCACCAAGGCCGGCACGGCACCCAAGCCATTGGCGGGTAAAATGCTGGCGATGATCTTTGAAAAGCCTTCAACCCGCACCCGCGTTTCATTTGATGTCGGCATGCGCCAACTTGGCGGCGACACGCTGTTTCTTTCCGGCACCGAAATGCAGCTCGGTCGCGCCGAGACAATTGGCGATACCGCCAAGGTGCTGTCGCGCTATGTCGATGCGATCATGATCCGGACCACCGATCACCGCAGGCTCCTGGAGCTGGCCGAACATGCCACCGTGCCGGTTATCAACGGATTGACCGATTCTACCCATCCTTGCCAGATCATGGCCGACATCATGACGGTGGAAGAACATCGCGGACCGGTGGCCGGCAAGACCATCGCCTGGACCGGCGACGGCAACAATGTGCTGCATTCCCTCGTCGAAGGTTCGGCGCGCTTTGGCTACAAGATGAACATGGCGGTGCCGCTGGGCAGCGAACCCGACGACAAGTTTCTCAACTGGGCCCGCAACAATGGCGGCGAAGTGATGTTGTGCCATGATGCGGCCAAGGCGGTGGATGGCGCCGATTGCGTGATTACCGACACCTGGATCTCGATGAACCAGGAGCACCGCGCGCGCGGCCACAATGTCTTCCAGCCTTTCCAGGTCAATGCCGACCTGATGAAGCTGGCAAAGCCGGATGCGCTTTTCATGCATTGCCTGCCGGCCCATCGCGGCGAGGAAGTTACCGACGAGGTCATTGACGGACCACAATCCGTCGTCTTCGACGAGGCTGAAAACCGCCTGCACGCACAGAAGTCCGTGCTTGCCTGGTGCCTCGGCGCGCTTTGAAACTCAACCGCGCTGCCGTATAAAACATTATTGGAGAAGTCCATGGCTGAAAACACGCCAGGTCTCGGTGAGTTCGGATTTGCCGGAGACGACCACGTTGTTCCCTTTCAGGTCGAAGGTCTGGATGTGCGCGGGCGCGCCGTCCAGCTCGGCCCGATGCTCGACGCCATCCTGGCGCGGCACGATTATCCCGCCCCCGTTGCGCGGCTTCTGGCCGAAGTCATCGTGTTGACGGTGCTGCTCGGCACTTCGTTGAAATTCGACGGCAAGCTGATCATCCAGACCAAGGGCGATGGGCCGGTGGACCTGCTGGTATGCGATTTTACCACGCCGGATTCCGTTCGCGCCTATGCCCGCTATGACGATGATCGCCTGACCCAGGCGATTGCGGATGGACTGGTTGCGCCGCATGAATTGCTGGGCGCCGGCGTGCTTGCCTTTACCATAGACCAAGGCGTCGACATGCAGCGCTATCAGGGCCTGGTGGCGCTTGACGGCGAAACACTGGAAGATATTGCGGGAGCCTATTTCCGCCAGTCCGAACAGATTCCGACACGCGTGCGCATCAGTTCCGCCGAACTTCTTGATCGCGATGAAGACGGCAAGCCGCGCCACCGCTGGCGGGCCGGCGGGCTGGTTGCCCAGTTCCTGCCGGAATCGCCTGAACGGATGCGCCAGCCGGACCTGCCGGGCGGCGATGGCGATGAAGTCCTGCCCTCGCATGGCGAAGACGATCTGTGGCAGGAAACCCGGGCGCTGGTCGATACGATTGACGCCGACGAACTGACCGATCCGCTTGTCGGCACGGAACGGCTCTTGTACCGGCTGTTTCACGAGCGCGGCGTACGCGTTTACGCGCCCAAGGCGGTGATCGACAATTGCTCGTGCTCGCGCGAAAAGATTGCCGGTGTGCTTTCGGGCTTTACCGCCGAGGAAATCGACGCTTCAAGTGAAGACGGCAAGATTGAAGTGACCTGCGAATTCTGCTCGACCCATTACGAATACCAGCGATCGGAGATCGTGACGGCCGACTGATTTGCCATGGTCAGTTGAGGGTGCGCACCAGGCCGGGCGTGTCGAGCGAAAAGGCCGGGATGGCGACCTCGATCGTGTCGCCGTCATCAGTCAGCATTTCATAATGGCCGAACATCACGCCGGACGGCGTATCGAGCGGGCATCCGGACGAATATTCATAGGTGTCGCCCGGATCGAGAACCGGCTGTTCGCCGATCACCCCCGGCCCGGAAACCTCATCGACCTGTCCGTTTTCATCGGTAATGTTCCAGTAGCGCTGCATCAGGCGCACCCGGATACCGGAATGATTGGCAATGACAATCCGGTAGCCCCAGACATAGCGGCTGTCTTCCGGATCGGATTGCTCCTCCAGATAATATGGCTCTACAGTCACTTCTATGTCCCGTGTCGATGCGCGGTACATTCTTCACCTTCTCTGCAACAAACAGCCATTAACTACAGTCGGATCGTGCCGTCAACAATATCCAGCGTCAAGCTTGTCGCAACCCTGCGAAATCATTGTCCGTTCAAGATAACGTTTGGATACGGCCGGTTAATCGGCCACGGCGATGATATTTTATCTCGAAGTTGGAAAATTTGCGGCAAAGCGCCGTAAGGAGCCCCGGACGCGCCTTTGACGGCGCGACCGCGGAGCGGAATCAGGCGCCCGCTTTGGAAAGCGCCTGTTCGATGTCTTCAAGCAGGTCGGCGGCATCCTCGATCCCCAGGGAAAGGCGAAGGAGGCCGTCGGAAATGCCAAGTTCGGCACGGGCCTCAGCCGACAGGTTCTTGTGGGTGGTAGTGGCCGGATGGGTAATCAGGCTCTTGGCGTCGCCGAGATTGTTGGAAAGCTTGATGATGTCCAGCGCGTTCTGCATCCCGAAAGCAGCCTTCTTGCCGTCCTTCAGTTCGAAGGCCACCAAAGTGGAGCCGCCGGTCATCTGGCGCGCAATGATATCGGCCTGCGGATGGTCGGCGCGACCGGGATAGATCACCCTTGATATGGCCTTGTGACCGGCCAGCAGATCGGCAACCTTTGCCGCACTTTCCGTCTGCTGGCGAACCCGCAATGGCAAAGTCTCGATGCCCTTGAGCAGCGTCCATGCATTGAAGGGCGACATCGCCGGGCCTGTATGGCGGAAATAATCATGCAGGTTTTCGTCAATCCAGTCCTTGTCGGACAGGATGACGCCGCCAAGGCAGCGGCCCTGGCCGTCAATATGCTTGGTTGCCGAATAGACCACGATATGGGCGCCCAGTTCCAGAGGTTTCTGAAACAGCGGCGTTGCAAAGACATTGTCGACGATCAGCCTGGCCCCGGCCTGGTCTGCAAGCCTTGCAAGCCCGGCGATATCGACGACTTCGAGTGTCGGATTGGTCGGGCTTTCGATGAAGAACAGCTTGGTGTTGGGTCGGATTGCCGCTTCGAAATTGGCAAGGTCGCGGCCATCGACCAGCGTGAACTCGATTCCGTATTTGGGAGCGAGCGTCTCGATCACCCAGCGACAGGATCCAAACAGCGCGCGGGCGGCGACGATATGATCGCCGGCTTTGGCATGGCACAATATGGCGGCGGAAACAGCCGCCATGCCGGATGCCGTGGCGCGGGCATCCTCGGCGCCCTCCAGCATGCACATGCGCTTTTCAAACATGTCATTGGTCGGATTGGCGTAGCGCGAATAGATGAAACCGTCATCCTCGCCCTTGAAACGGGCTTCGGCGGCTTCCGCGCTCTTGTAGACAAAGCCTTGGGTCAAGAAAATTGCCTCGGACGTCTCGCCGTGCTGGGAGCGGGTGGTGCCGCCATGGACGAGTTGTGTTGCCGGGCGCCATTTGTTGGTCATAATCATTCACCTTCAAACAAAAAACCGGCCGCATAATGCAGGCCGGTTTCTCAACCCGACCCTTTTAGCTACTTATTTTACGTGGCTGCAAGCCGGCCGGCCAAATCACCACGGAACAAAATCCGATTAACTGATATGCGCGCTTGCGTCAATTGTTGCAGCTTTTTATTTGTAATGGTAGCCAGTGCAGGCGTTGCCAGACGGCCAGGCAAATGCACAGGTGCAATGACGGCGTTGCGGTTTCGGGGAGTTTTGGGGAATGCAGATACAGCACACCGGCATTTTGGCCGACAGCGCCATCAGGGCGTTGTTTGATGGCGGTCAATTGAAATCGCAATCGCCGCTGGACAGTGACCAGATCCAGCCCGCCAGCCTTGATCTGCGCCTCGGCGCGAAAGCCTTCCGCGTCAGGGCCAGCTTCCTGCCAGGACCGACCAAGCTGGTCGCCGACAAGCTTGACCGGCTGAGCCTGCATGTCATCGACCTGGCGGATGGCGCGGTGCTTGAGACCGGCTGCGTCTATATCGTCCCGCTGCTGGAAAGCCTTGAACTGCCCGCCGGACTTTCCGCTTCGACCAATCCGAAAAGCTCGACGGGCCGGCTTGACATCTTTACCCGCGTCATGACCGACCGGGCGCAGGAGTTTGACAAAATTCCCGCCGGCTATTGCGGCCCGCTTTATCTGGAAGTCTCGCCGCGCACTTTCCCCATCGTTGTCCGGCGCGGCTCGCGGCTGACCCAGATCCGCTTCCGCAACGGGCAGACATTGCTAAGCGAGCCGGAGGTGCTGGCGCTGCATCTTTCAGACACGCTGGTTGCTAGCGAAACGCCCAATATTTCCGGCAGCGGCATCGCCCTGTCCATCGACCTGAAGGGATTTGGCAGCGACGGCCTGATCGGCTATCGCGGCAAGCACCATACGGCCGTCATCGACGTTGACAAGAAGGCCGCCCATGACGTGCTGGATTTCTGGGAGCCGCTTTACGGACGCGGCCGCAACGAACTGATCCTTGACCCGGACGAATTCTATATTCTGGTCTCGCGCGAGGCCGTGCATGTGCCGCCGCTCTATGCGGCTGAAATGACCCCCTTCGATCCGCTGGTCGGTGAGTTCCGCGTCCATTATGCCGGCTTCTTCGACCCCGGCTTCGGTCATGCCCAGGCCGGCGGCACCGGCAGCCGCGCAGTGCTGGAAGTCAGATCGCATGACGTTCCCTTCATGCTTGACCACGGCCAGATCATCGGCAGGCTGATCTATGAAAAAATGCAGGAGCGTCCCGAGGCGCTTTATGGTTCGGGAATGGGTTCCAATTACCAGGCGCAGGGCCTCAAGCTATCCAAGCATTTCCGCAGTTGACGGCGGCAATTTGATTGCCACGAAAAGCAGACCTATAATCGGATTGCCGGCATCGGTGCGGATCACGGTTTCCTCCATCGCCGCAACCTTCATGCCGTGGCGCGTGAGCAGCCCTTCGACATGGGCACGGGAATGGGCGTAGCGCAGCGACAGGCAAAGTTCGAAGCCGGTTGCTTCAGACGCCTTTTCGACCGAGAAGGCAAAATGGCCGCCCGGCCTGATCAGCTGATCGACATTGGCGAAGGCGGCTTCCAGATTGCCGAGATACATCAAGACATCGGCGGCGCTGACAAGATCGGCGCGGTGTCGGGGGCGGCGATCAAACAATCCGCAACTTTCGGGCGGTAACGACAGATCCGCCAGGCCGAGCAGGGTGTAATATTGCTTCTCGTCGGCTTTCGACAACATGTTTGCCGACAGGTCGTAGCCTTCAAGATTGTTGGAAAGCCGCGAGATTTCCTTGCCGAAAAGGCCGGTGCCGCAGCCCAGATCGACAACAGTTTCAAAGATGTGGTCGCCTCCGGCATAAGCAAGGAGAAGGTCGGCGAGTTTGCCCGGCACGCTATAATCCAGCCGGTCGACCAGAGCTTCATCGAAGCGCTCGGCATAGTCGTCAAACAGCCGCTCGATGAAGCTGCTGGGCGGAACATCGGGTTGCTGGATCTCGCCCAGCAGCGCAAGCCTGAGGCTGGCGCCGAACATGTCGTCAGGGGCCAGCTTTACGACCATGCGATAGGCCGCAATGGCAGGCGCCTCAAGGCCGGCAATTTCCAGATAACCGCCGCGCAGAAACCATCCTGCCGCCCAATCGGGCGCAAGCTCAAGTGCCTGGCCCATGAGATCGGCTGCTGCTTCTGGGTCTCCGTCGGCCGCCAGCATGGCGGCGAAATCGGCTCTCCGGTCGGCGGTCAGGTCGCCGGAGGATAAAATGCTGGTGGACATCGGGGACAACTTTTTTGTAGGAGAAGGCGTCTTGTCTAAATTCAGCCTTATCACAAGGTCAAGCGTCTTTGTCGCTAATACCGAAGCATCAGGAGCTTTGAGCCATGTCAGAACCAGTAAACAGGTTTTTGGGAGACAGTCCGGGTCGGACGGTCGTCAAGCTTGTTGTCGTTTCGCTGATGGTCGGCTTTGCGATGAGCGCCTTCAATCTTTATCCGATGGATATCCTGCTCTGGACCAAGCACTTTATCGTCGAACTCTGGCGCAGCGGTTTTGCCGCCCTCGGCAGCATCGGCGACTATCTGATACTGGGTGGAGTCGTTGTCATTCCTGTCTTCATCGTCATCCGGCTCTTAAGTTTCCGCAAGTCCTGAACCATGCAACAGCCTTTGCTCACACGTCGCCTGTTCATTGCCGGTTCGTCGTTGACCGGGCTTGTGGTGCTGGCCGGCTGCCAGACGGAAATGGTGTTGCAGCCGACTGAACCCGGTTATTCGGTCGACACCACCGAATCGGCCTTGCCGATCGTCAATTCGCTGCGCGCCAAAAACAAGCTGCCGCCCTTGTTCAATGATCCGGTCGCAGCCAATGCTGCCAAGGACCAGGCCATCCGCATGGCCCGCTTTGGCAAGATGTCGCATTTTCTCGGCTCTGACGCGTCCTTTCTCGACAGGATGAAGCGCCTCGACGTCACCTTGCCGGCGGCTGAAAACATTGCTGTCGGCCAGCAGACCACCGATCGGGCGGTCGATGCCTGGATCCGCTCGCACAAGCATCTCGTCAATATGCTTGGGGATTATCGCGGCATGGGCGTTGCCGTTGCCTACCGGTCGTCGCCCAGTGACAGGCCCTTCTGGTCGATGGTCCTGTCCAATATCGACAAACCGGTCAAGGTAAGGGGCGCCTGAATGACCGCAGAGCAATCCACGGCCGGGCGCACCACCGTGGATGGCGGTTTTGTCGTGACCCACTCCATGGTGCTGGGTCTTGCCTTGCCGATGACGCTCGGCTTCTTGACCACGCCCTTGCTCGGCATCACCGATACCGCAGTGGCCGGCCGGCTTGGCGATCCGGCAATATTGGCGGGTCTGGCGATGGGCGCAGTTATTTTCGACCTGATTTTCTCCACGTTCAACTTCTTGCGCGCCTCCACCACCGCACTGACGGCACAGGCCTGGGGACGCGGCCAGTTTGACGAGCAGCAGGCGATATTCTACCGCTCGCTGATGATTGCCTTGGCCTGCGGCGCCGGATTGCTGCTGCTGTCGCCTTTGCTGCTGAAGGCCGGATTGCTGGCCATGGCGCCGGGCGCGGGGGCAGGCGCGGCGATGGCGACCTGGTTTACGCTGCGCATGTTGGCCGGCCCCGCCACGCTTGCCAATTACGTCATTCTCGGTTTTCTGCTGGGGCGCGGCCAGGCGCGGATGGGGCTTGTTCTGCAGGCGGTCATCAACGGCACCAATATCGTGCTGAGCATTGTCTTCGGACTTTACATGCAGGGTGGAATCGCCGGCATTGCGCTTGCCACGGTGACTGGCGAAGTCCTCGGCATGGTCATCGGCATCGCTTGCGTACTGCCGTCATTCCACCGCAAAAGCCCGTTCGCCGTCACCGGATTGTTCGACCGCGGCAAGCTGGCGAGCCTGTTTGCGCTCAATGGCGATATCATGATCCGCTCCTTCGCCTTGCTTTTCGCCTTCGCCGCCATGACACGGATCGGCGCGACGTTCGGCCCGGTCGTGCTGGCGGCCAATGCGGTGCTGATGAACTTCTTCATGGTGGCGGGTTTCTGGCTGGACGGCCTGGCCAACGCGGCCGAAACCATCATCGGACGGTCGATAGGAGCAGGCAACCGGGCGTCCTTTGAGCGCGGCATCTGGTTGACCGGCTTCTGGTCGCTGGTCCTTGCGGCCATCACGACGCTGTTTTTCGTTCTGCTCGGTCGCCCGATCATCGATTTCCTGACTACGGTGGAAGAAGTCCGCGCCATGGCCTACGAGCATCTGGCTGCTGCCTCAATCACCGCAGTCTGCGGCTTTCTTGCCTTCCACATGGATGGCGTCTTCATCGGCGCGACCTGGTCGCATGTCATGCGCAACCGCATGGTGCTGTCGCTGGTGGGTTATCTGCTGGCGCTCGCTGTGCTGGTGCCCTGGCTCGGCAATACCGGACTCTGGATTGCGCTCAATGTCTTCCTGCTGCTCAGGGGTCTTTTGCTCCTGCAGGCGCTGCCCGGCCTGAGCCGTCAGACCTTCCGGCTGGCCCAATGATCCAGCCGCTGGTCGCGCAATTCGGCGATCGAGCCAAGTTTTTCGCGCTCGCAGATCTTGCCAAGGCCTGAAAGAATGGCGGCAGGCAGGCGTGGACCTTCATAGACCATGGCGGAGTAAAGCTGGACGAGATCTGCGCCGGCCCTGATTTTTTCAGCCGCCGTCTCGGCGGAATGAACGCCGCCGACACCGATGATCGCCATATCCGGCCCGAGACGCTGGCGCATCTTCGCCAGTACGATGGTTGATTTTTCAAACAGGGGCTTGCCGGACAGCCCGCCCTGCTGGCTGGCCGTGACGGCATCTTTCAACCCGTCGCGTGAAAGCGTCGTATTGGATATGATGACGCCGTCCAGCTGGTGGGAAAGCGCTTCGGCTGCAATGTCATCAAGGCCTTCATCGGTGAGATCGGGCGCGATCTTGAGGAATACAGGCACACGGCGTCCCAGCTTTGATGCCTGCCGGTCACGTTCGGCAAGAACCGCATCCAACAGCGCCGCAAGGCTTTCGCGGGCCTGAAGGTCGCGCAGGCCGGGCGTGTTGGGAGAGGAAATATTGACCGTGAAATACCGCGCCAGATGGGCAAAGCATTTTATGCCGGCAACATAATCGGCAATCCGGTCGACGGCATCCTTGTTGGCACCGATATTGACGCCGATCATGGCGTTGCGGTCTGCCCTTTCAAGCCGGGCAAGGGCCGCTTGGTGGCCTTCATTGTTGAAGCCGAGGCGGTTGATGACGCCCTCATCTGCAATCAAACGGAAGATCCTCGGTTTCGGGTTTCCTTCCTGCGGCTTCGGCGTCACGGTGCCGATTTCCACCAGGCCGAAGCCCAGTTTCAGCATTGCCTCGGGGACTTCGGCATTCTTGTCATAGCCGGCAGCCAGCCCGAGCGGATTGGCAAAGGACAGGCCTGCCACATTGACCGCCAGACGCGGATCAGCAGCCGCCCGGCAGGGCGGCGTCAGACCGGACTTCAGCCCGGCAATCGAAAGTCCGTGGGCGACTTCGGGATCGAGCTTGAACAGGCCGGTTCTCGCCAGCGACCAGACCAGATCCATCATTCCGCCTCCAGCGTGATGATATGGTTGCCGTCAGGGCCGAGCGGCATGGGGGTTGCCGAGATCACCGATGAAAGATCCAGCGCGCCGTAAAGGTGCGGAAACAACGCGCCGTCGCGGGACGGCTCGAAGACAAGCTGCGTGCCAAGCGCATCCGCATTCACCGCCACCAGCAGCAGATCCTCCACGCCGTGGAAATACAGCCTGGCGGTTTCAGCCACCTGTTTTCCGGTCGACAAATGGATGAAGCCGTCGACCAGATCGATGCCTGCGCCTTTGAAGGTTCCGTCGCTTTCAGCCTGACGCCATAATTTGGCGGGAACAATCTTGTATATGAGCTTATTCATGCTGGCGTGCCCTCAGCGTTGTTCGATGGTGCCTCTAGCCGGTTTTTGCCATCGGGGGAAGAGGCGGCGCAACGTCCGCGCCAGCCATCAGGAATAATATTGTTGTCACCATTGTTTCCAAGGAGCTTGACTATGCTGAAATCATTGATGGCAGGTTTTGTCCTGCTGGCGCTTTTCCCGGCGGCCGGTTTTGCCCAAGACATGCAGGATCAGCGCTACCAGATCGAGAAAACCAAATACGGCTTTGTCAGACTGGACAAACGCACCGGCGCCATGACCTTTTGCCGCGAAGACAAGGATGCGCTTGCCTGCAATCCGGCTGCTGCCGAAAGAACCGAAGTCGAGGCGGATCTTGCTGGTCTCGTCGAGAAGCTTGCCGCGCTGGAAGAGCGCGTGAATTCCGCCGAGGCGCGGGCAATTGCCGCCGAGGATGCTGCAAATGCTGCCATGGAAAAGGTCAAGTCCCTGGCCGAAACTGCAATCAGCCGCCCGACTTTGCCGAGCGAAAAGGATGTCGATGAAGCACTTTCCTTCATGGAAAGATTCATGCGCCGTTTCATGGATATGAGCCGCGATCTCAACCAGGAGAAAGGACTTCCCCAACGCAGTTGATGGAGTATACTTGCGCCGGGTAGCAGGCTGGGGAGTCGCCTGCAGGGGAGAGGTGCATGCAAGGTTTGACGATCATCATCGCGGACGATCATCCGTTGTTCAGGGGCGCGTTGCGGCAGGCCATCGGGACCATGGAGAACGCGCCCGAAATTGTCGAGGCCGCCGATTTCGAGTCGGCCCGGGCCGCCGCCGGCAACAATCCGGATGCAGACCTGATGTTGCTGGACCTGAACATGCCCGGCGTCAGCGGCCTTTCGGGGCTTATGTCCTTCAGGGCCGAATACCAGAATCTGGCCATTGTGGTGATTTCCGCCAGCGACGATGTTACTACCATCCGCCGGTCGCTGGAACTGGGGGCTTCGGGCTTCATATCAAAATCCTGCAGTCTGGAAGAAATCCGCCAGGCCATCGTCGCGGTGCTGAATGGTGAATTGTGGACTCCCGGCTTTTACGACGGCAGTCGCGAGCATGACCCGGAAATTGCCGACCTGATTACCAGGCTGAAAACCCTGACGCCGCAACAGACACGGGTGCTCGGCATGATCGGCGAGGGACTTCTCAACAAGCAGATCGCCTATGAACTGGGTGTGTCGGAAGCAACCGTCAAGGCGCATGTGTCCGCCATCCTGCTCAAACTCAATGTCGACAGCCGTACGCAGGCCGTCATCCAGATGTCCAAGATCAGTGCAGTCGCAGTGACCTGAAGGCGGTCCCTGTCTTGCTGACTATTTTCCTGTTGACTGGCAAAGTCGCTGTTGACAATGAGGATTTTATTCCTGTTCTTCTTTACTAGCGACCCGACTTTGGATAATCTTGCGCATGAACCCGAATTGCGTCGGCCGGGAATGGAAGGCTAGCTGCCGCGCAATCCAGAAACGGAACCATGAATCATGTTCTCACATGAAAAAATATGGTCAGCCATCGACGCGCTTGCCGCGCATCACGACCTTTCGCCATCCGGCCTCGCGCGCAAGGCGGGGCTTGATCCGACCGCTTTCAACAAGTCAAAGCGCTTGTCGGCGGATGGCCGGCTGCGCTGGCCCTCTACTGAATCCCTGGCAAAGGTGCTGGACGCCACAGGCAGCAGCATCGACGATTTTACCGCTTTGCTGGGCAATGGCCAGCCCTTGATGCCCGGTTTGGGGTTGCGCTCCTCGTCCGGCCTGCCGGAAGGCGCCTTTCCGCCGCAGATCAGCACGATACCGCTTTTGGGTTTCGCCCAGGCCGGTGCGGGCGGTTTTTTCGATGACGGCGGTTTTCCGGCGGGACAGGGCTGGGACGTGGTGGAATTTCCCGCTTCCCCTGCCGCCCGTCCAGGCTGCTACGCGCTGGAGGTTCAGGGTGACAGCATGATGCCGCTTTATCGCGACGGCGATGTGCTGATCATCGAGCCGGGCGCCCAGGTGCGGCGCGGCGACAGGGTGGTGTTGCGCACGGCGGAAGGTGAAGTCATGGCCAAGGTTCTGGCCCGCCAGACGGCCAAGACCGTGGAATTGCTGTCGCTCAATCCCGACCACCCCAATCGCGCTTTCGACATCAAGGATGTCGACTGGATTGCGAGGATTATCTGGGCCAGCCAGTAAGCCTGACCGGCCGCGGAGGATCAAACTGAAGGCAAATGCTGAATTTTCTTGGCCGCGCGGCTTGTAACCCCCGGCAAAGCAGCCTACCTCTCGGCAATCGCAGCCAAAGGCGGCAAAGCTTGCCGCAACGGCATGAATGACGCCAACACATACAACAAGGCAGACGACATGAACCGCAAATTGACCGCCCAGGAAGCTCTTATCTATGTCATGGTCATGGTATCGGCGGCTGACCGTCAGATGTCTGACCGGGAGTTGGCGCGGATCGGTCGCCTGAGTCGCTTTCTGCCGGTCTTTGAAGGCTTTGACGAAGAAAAGCTGATTGATGTCTCGCGCGATTGCGCCAAGCTGCTGGCCGGTCCTGAGGGGCTGGACATCACCCTTGAAATCATCAAGGAGGCTTTGCCGCATCGCCTGCGTGACACCGCCTATGCGATGGGCGTGGAAGTGGCGACTGCTGATCTTGCCATGCAGCCTGAAGAGATCCGCCTTTTGCAGTTGCTGCGCGCGCGCCTTGAACTCGACAAGCTGACAGCGACCGCCATTGAGCGCGCCGCCATGGCCCGCTTCCGCAGGGCTTGATCCTTTTCAAAGTCCGTTTGGAAAATACCGCAGATAGATTTCCTGCAGTTTGCCGTTTCTTGCCAGGGTCAGCAGCGCGTAATCCATGGCGGTGCGGATGGTCGCGTCTTCGTCCTTCAGCATAAGGGTCATGCCTTCTCCCAGAAATGCTGAGGAATAATAAGGCCCGCCGGCAATTTGGCAGCAGTTTTCGGCGTCTTTCGATGAGACCCAAAACCCAAGCTGCAGGCTGTCGGCGAAGACGGCGGCGACAGTGCCGTCCTTGAGTGCTGCCAGCATTGCGGCGCGATCGGCAAAGCCCTTGGACTTCAAGTCTGGAAAAAACATCTTGAACATTTCTTCATGTCTTGTTCCGGTTTGCACGCCGACGACGCTTTCCGGCTTCAGGTCGTTTGGGCCGCTGATGGCGTCGGGTCCTCGCCGCACAGCGAAGCGGGCCGGCAATTGCATGTAGACGCGGGAAAAACCAAAAGATTTTCGCAATTCCGGCGTCACCGCCACGCCTGCTGCGACAACTTCCCCCTCGCCGCGTTCAAGCGCCGCAGTAAGATCGGCGAAGGGCAGGGCTTCGATCTGGCAGCGCTCCATCACCTTGAGTTCGCGGCAGGCCTCGCGCGCCAGATCAACATTGAAACCGGATAGCTTGCCGGACTGGTCGATGAAATTGAACGGTGGAAAGTCAACCGTCGTCAGGAAGCGGATGCGCGCCACCGGCGCAAGGTCGGGCTTGGCGATGCGTTCGGCGGGATCGAATTGCAGGGGCAGGTCAAAATTGCCCGGATTGCCGTCTGCCGCATGGGCTTGCGTTATGCCGGCCGGCACCAAAATCAAATATATTAGCAAGTGATAAAATTTTATTGGTGCTTTGTACAAGGAAATCATTATCATCGGGTCCGGGGGCAGGTCGTTAGACTAAGCGCGGGGTCCGGTTCGCACCATTGCTGAGGCGGCGCAACCGGCTTCGTGCGGGCGACTGTGCGCGAGTTGGTGTAGCAAATCAATGCGCTTTGGAAAACAGCAACAAGATTGCGGGTCGCGCGAAAAGGGCAAGTCTGAAGGCCCGGAACGGCCGGATGCAGAAATTCGCGCTTTGCTCGAAGGCCTGGGTCTTGGTGGAATGGTCATCGACCGCTTGGCTTTGCGGGCAGAGGTCAACGGCGCCAGCCTTGAGCAAGAAATTCTGGCTGAGCGGCTAATCACCGAGACCGGTCTCTATGCCGCCATGGCGGCCTTCGCCGGACTAGGCCATATGGCCGTCATTGACAGCGACCATATCCACCAAAACCCCCTGCTTGATACCCAGCTGGTCCGTCCGACAACGCTCCGGTTGAACCCGCGGCAGGGTCCGTCGCGCACCATTATCGTGCCTGAACTGGATAAGCTGGTAGCACTTCGCCAAACGATCCGCGATGCGCCCATGCTGGCGGCAAACATGGCCGTGTCCACGCCGTCCGAAGTCCGCCGCGCCGTCTGGCAGGTTGGCGAAAAGCAGCGGATGCATCAGACGCTTGGCACCCTTTTCGACCGGCGTCCGGATGCTTCCGCGCGCATCACGCTTTTTGCCGGTCAGGGCTTTGCAGCCGGTCTCGGGCTTGCGCTCTGCCTGGCGACGCTGGTCATCGTACCGGAATTTGCCGTCAACCTCTTTCATGTGCTGCTGTCGCTTTTTTACCTTGCCTCGCTGGCGTTGCGCTATTGCGCGACACACTTTTTCCGCCGCATGCCGGCGCCTGCCCCGCTTGAACTGCAGAACAATCTGCCGGTCTATACCGTTTTAGTGGCGCTGTACCGGGAAAGCGCGGTGGTCGCCCAATTGCTGGAGCGCCTTTCCATGCTTGATTGGCCCGTCTCACGGTTGGATATCAAGATTGTCTGCGAGGCGGATGATCTCGAAACAATCGCCGCCGTGGAAGATTGTGCTCCAGGGCCGCAATTTGAAATTGTCCGTGTGCCGCCAGGCGAGCCCAGAACGAAGCCGAAGGCGCTGAGCTACGCGCTTCAAGGCGCGCGCGGTGATTTTCTGGCCATTTATGATGCCGAAGACAGGCCGCATCCCGGCCAGCTTCGCGAGGCCTATCAGACCTTCGCCCGGCTTGGCAAAGACTATGCCTGCCTGCAGGCGCCGCTGGTGATTGCCAATGGCGGCCATGGCTGGCTCACGGCGATTTTCTCGATTGAATATGCAGGCCTGTTTCGCGGTTTGCTTCCGTTTCTGGCGCGGCTTGGCCTGCCGCTGCCGCTAGGCGGCACATCCAATCATTTCCGCACGTCGGTGCTTTCCGAATGCGGCGCCTGGGATCCCTACAACGTCACCGAAGACGCCGATCTCGGCATGCGGCTCTATCGTTCGGGCTACCGGACGGCGACCCTGCTGCGACCGACGCTGGAAGATGCTCCCACCGATATCGGCGCCTGGATGGGCCAGCGAACCCGCTGGTTCAAGGGGTGGCTGCAGACCTGGCTGGTGATGATGCGACACCCCGTCAGGGTGTTTTCCGATATGGGGTGGGCGGGGACGGGCTGCTTTCACCTGCTGATCACATCGATGCTGGTATCCTCGCTCGGCCATCCGCTGCTTCTGTATTTCCTGTTTACCGGCTTTTCATCCATGCTGCATGCCGAGCGCTTCGATCCTGTCGTGATCAGCCTTTTCATCATCGATCTCGTCAATATCATCGGCAGTTACATGATCTTCACGCTGCTGGGCCGCATGGCAATGATCACGGCCGAACGTCGCCGCATCGGCATCCGCTTCTTGATGATACCGGTCTACTGGATGCTGCTGTCGGCGGCTTCCTGGAAAGCGATTTTTGAATTGCGGACCAATCCGTTTTTCTGGAACAAGACCGAGCACATTCCCGCAAGCCGCAGCAATGGACGCCGTTGCAACACGGAAATTTAACCATGCGCGTTTACTGTGATCCTTTCGCCGCGGCCGCCAGCGCCGCAGATCTGGTCATTGGACAATACTTGTATGCAGATCATAAGGCTTGCAGAAATCATCGGGGCGCTCAGCAGGGCGCTGGACCTGACGGAAGGCCAGCCGCCCGGCCATTGCGTGCGGTGCGCCTGGATCGGCACGACCATCGGCCGCGATCTTGGCCTTGATGAAGATGTGCTTTCCGATCTCTATTATACCTTGCTGCTCAAGGATCTCGGTTGCTCGTCCAACGCCTCACGGATATGCGAGCTTTATCTTGCGGATGACCTGGTCTTCAAGCGGGACTACAAATTGGTCAATTCCAGCTTGACGCAGGTGCTGGGTTTCGTGTTGGGCCATACCGGCTTGAAAGCCGGGCTGGCCGAACGTTTCCGCTCGGTGCTCCACATCATGCAAAATGGCGGACAGATTTCGCGCGAACTGATCGAGACGCGCTGCCAGCGCGGTGCGGAAATCGCCCGGATGATGCATTTTTCCGAAGCCGTTGCCGCAGGCATCCTCGATCTGGATGAACATTGGGATGGCGGCGGCATGCCGATGGGTCTGAAGGAGCAGCAGATTTCACTGTTTGCCCGCATCGCGCTGGTCAGCCAGGTGGCTGATGTTTTCCAGATCAGCGGCGGCAGGCAGGCGGCCATGGAAGAGATCCTCCACCGGTCAGGCACCTGGTTTGATCCGACTGTCGTCGCCTCGTTTCTGAGGGTCGGCGAGGATGCGACTTTCTGGGAAACGCTGAATCGCGACGACATCGAGGACTTCGTGCTGGCCATGGAGCCGGGCCGGGCGGTCGCCACGGCGGACGATGATTACATGGACGAAATCGCCCAGGCCTTTGCCAGGGTGATTGACGCCAAGAGCCCCTATACATCCGGCCACAGCGAAAGGGTCGCACTGTTTGTCGACATGATCGCCGAGGAAATGGGCTATGATCTTGACCAGCGCCGCTGGTTGAACCGGGCGGCACTGCTTCACGATATCGGCAAGCTGGGCGTCTCCAACAGCATTCTCGACAAGCCGGCCAAGCTTGATGACGACGAATGGGAAGCCATGAAGGCGCATGCCGCATATTCGGAAACCATCCTTTCCCGGATCGGCGCCTTCGCCTCGATTGCCAAGGTGGCCGGCGCCCATCATGAAAGGCTGGATGGCAAGGGTTATCCCAAAGGCCTGAAGGGCGAGGAGATCAGCATGGATACCAGGATCATCTCCACCGCTGACGTCTTCGATGCGCTGACCGCCGACCGCCCCTACCGCGCCGCCATGCCGGTGGCCAAGGCCTTGGCGATCTTGTGGGAGGGCGCAGGCGCCAGCCATGATCCCGCCTGCATCAAGGCGCTGGAAGCCGCCGTACGGCGCGCGGAATTGTTCAAGGCCGCGTGAGGCGGTTTGCAAAAACCGGAATATGTTTTGCTGGAGCGGGTGAAGGGAATCGAACCCTCGTTGTCAGCTTGGGAAGCTGCTGCTCTACCATTGAGCTACACCCGCGTCGGATTTTCATTTACAGGCTGATTGCGCCCTACGCAAGGGGAGGGCTTGCATCCTTCGCGTCGATCATGCCGTCAGGGCTGCCTGCAATGGCCGGACCTGCTTTTTCAGCCGTTCAAAATTTTCCCGGTCGCCGAAACGGTTTTCACATGGGGCGCATATGGTAAGTTCGGCCAACACCGCTTAGATATGGCGATGATTCCCGAAAGCCATTTGTATCCAACCGGACCGACCTTCATCATGAACCGCCTCAAAGCCGTAATCGAATCCCGAAAATTCGAAATTGCCATAACTTTGTTGATCGCCTTGAACGCCATCACGCTGGGCCTGGAAACTTCATCGTCGATTTCAGGCGCCTACGGCACGCTTCTTTCCGTGCTCGATAGCACCCTGCTTGGCATCTTCGTGGTGGAACTTGGTTGCCGGATGATTGTCTACCGGTCGAGGTTCTTTAGCGACCCCTGGCGGATATTTGATCTCGTGGTGGTCGGCATATCGCTGATGCCTGCAAGCGGCGCTTTGTCGATCCTGCGCGCGCTGCGGGTCTTGCGCGTCCTGCGGCTGGTCTCCGTGATTCCGACCATGCGCCGGGTTGTCGGCGGCCTGTTTGCCGCCTTGCCCTCGATGGGGTCG
This sequence comes from Rhizobiaceae bacterium, assembly GCA_041742335.1. Classification (GTDB taxonomy): domain Bacteria; phylum Pseudomonadota; class Alphaproteobacteria; order Rhizobiales; family Rhizobiaceae; genus Rhizobium_E. Next base: position 61,435 of record JBGSIT010000094.1, on the reverse strand, counting down.
ATTGTCCTGCTGCTTTGCCTGGTTTTCTATGTCTTTTCGGTCATGGCCACCAAGCTCTATTCCGCCGATCACCCCGAGCATTTCGGCGACATTGCCAGATCGGCCTTCACGCTTTTCCAGATCATGACTTTGGAAAGCTGGGCGATGGGCATCGTCCGGCCTGTGATGGCGACCCATCCGCTGGCCTGGGCCTTTTTCCTGCCCTTCATCATCGCCACCTCCTTTACCGTGCTCAACCTGTTCATCGGCATCATCGTTTCTGCCATGCAGGAAGAACATGAGGCTGCCAACGAGGCCAACCAGGCGGCCCTTGCCGATGAGCAGACCGTGATTCTCAATGAAATAAGGGAATTGCGGCGCGAAATTGCGGAATTGCGCCGCCAACCCAACTAGGCCATGGTTTCGCCTTGGCGGCAATAGAGCGGAACCGGAGGACAGGCAGACGTGGCAGAAGCGCCAGGGCAGACCGCCGATGACGGCCCGGAGCTTTTGCCGGCACGATTTGCCGAATGGTTTGCCGCCAAAGGCTGGCAGCCGCGCGCCCATCAGCTTGAATTGCTTGCGAAAGTCGGCAGCGGCCAATCCTGCCTGTTGATCGCGCCCACCGGCGCCGGCAAGACGCTTGCAGGCTTCCTGCCGAGCCTTGTCGGACTGACCCGTCGCGGCAAGAAGAAGCCGGGCGCTGCCTTTCGCGGCATCCATACGCTTTATATTTCCCCGCTCAAGGCGCTGGCCGTTGATATCGAACGCAACCTGGCCCGTCCGGTCAGCGAAATGGCGTTGCCGGTCACAATCGAGACCCGCACCGGCGATACGCCGCAATCCAAGCGCCTGCGCCAGAGGTTGAACCCGCCTGACATTTTGATGACGACGCCGGAACAGCTGGCGCTGCTGCTTGCCAATGGCGAGGCCGAGCGCTTCTTCGGCGATCTCCAATTCGTCATTTTTGATGAATTGCATTCGCTGGTCACCTCAAAGCGCGGTCATCTGCTGGCGCTGGGCCTGTCGCGTTTGCGATCCCTGAGCCCTGGCCTGAGGACAATCGGCCTGTCGGCGACGGTGGCGCGGCCTGAGGAGTTGCAGGCCTGGCTGGTTGGCCAGAAGCCGGCAGGCCAAAGCCTTTCAGGGCTGGTCACTGTCACCGGCGGCGCGCGCCCGGTGATCACCATTCTGGCGGCCGAAGAACGCATTCCCTGGTCCGGACATTCCGCCCGCTATGCGATGGGCGAGGTCTACCAGTCGATCAAGGCGCATCGCACCACTATCCTTTTCGTCAATACGCGCTCGCAGGCGGAATTGCTGTTTCAGGAGCTTTGGCGGATCAATGACGACAATCTGCCGATCGCGCTTCATCACGGCTCGCTCAATGTCGGCCAAAGGCGGCGGGTTGAGGCGGCGATGTCGGATAATCTGCTGCGCGCCGTGGTGGCCACCTCGACGCTTGATCTGGGGCTGGATTGGGGCGATGTCGATCTGGTCATCCATATCGGCGCGCCGAAGGGCGCCAGCCGTCTTGCCCAGCGCATCGGCCGCTCCAACCACCGGATGGATGAACCAAGCCGGGCCATTCTGGTGCCCGCCAACCGTTTCGAGGTTATGGAATGCCAGGCGGCGCTGGATGCCAATTATCTTGGCGCGCAGGATACGCCGCCGGTTGGCGAAGGCGCGCTGGATGTGCTGGCCCAGCATGTGCTGGGCATGGCCTGCGGCGCGCCATTTGACGCCGACCACCTCTATGGGGAAGTGGTTTCAGCCTCGCCCTATGCCATGCTTTCGCGCGCCATGTTCGACAGGGTCCGGGAATTCGTCGCCACCGGCGGCTATGCGCTGAAGGGCTATGAGCGCTACGCCAAGATCCGCCAAACCAAAGAGGGGCTGTGGCGGGTTTCCAATCCGCAGGTCGCCCAGGCCTATCGGCTGAATATCGGCACCATCATCGAAGATCCGGTTCTCAATGTCCGGATGGTCAAGAAAAATGCCGCCGGAACCGTCGGACGCGGCGGTCCGGTTCTGGGGCAGGTCGAGGAATATTTTCTCGAAAGCCTTGTGCAGGGCGACACCTTCCTGTTTTCAGGCAAGGTGCTACGTTTCGAAGGCATCAGGGAAAACGAATGCCTGGCGTCGAACGCCTTTTCGCTTGATCCCAAGATCCCGGCCTATGCCGGCGGACGCTTTCCGCTTTCGACATTTCTGGCCGAAGGCGTGCGCGCCATGCTGGATGATGCCGACCGGCGCGACCGCCTGCCCGAACAGGTGCGCGACTGGCTGGCGCTGCAGGCCGAAAAATCGGTGCTGCCCCGGCGCGACGAATTGCTGATTGAAACCTTTCCCCGCGCCCGGCGCTTCTACATGGTGCTTTATCCTTTCGAAGGCCGGCTTGCCCACCAGACGCTCGGCATGTTGCTGACGCGGCGGCTGGACCGGGCCGGCGCCCGGCCGCTGGGTTTTGTCGCCACCGATTATTCCATCGCCGTCTGGGGGTTGAAGGACATGGGCATGATGATCGAAAGCGGCCATCTGTCGCTGGCGGGACTGTTTGACGAGGACATGCTGGGTGACGATCTTGAAGCCTGGCTGAATGAATCCTTCCTGCTCAAGCGCTCCTTCAGGGCCTGCGCGGTGATTGCCGGATTGATCGAGCGCCGCCATCCCGGCAAGGAGAAGTCCGGCCGCCAGGTCACCGTATCCGCCGACCTGATCTATGACGTGCTCAGAAGCCACGAACCCGACCATATATTGATGGAGGCGACAAGACGGGACGCCTCGCAGGGACTTTTGGACATTGGCCGGCTTGGCGATATGCTGAAGCGAATCAAGGGCCATTTGCGGCTCGCCAAGCTCGACCGGATTTCGCCGCTGGCGGTGCCGATCATGCTCGAGATCGGCCGCGAACCGGTCCGGGGTGACGCCGAAGAGGGCTTGTTGGCCGACGCCGCAGACGACCTGCTGGCAGAAGCCATGCGCTGACAAGGAAACGATGCCCAGATGAACCGTATGGCGATGGCGGCAAGAACAGGCGACCAGGCCCAGCCTCTTTGCATGGCCGGCGCGCTTTATGGCGCCGAAATCGAACTTCACGCCTTTGGCGCGCTCTATCTTCCTGCATCCCGCATGCTGGTGGTCTCCGACCTGCATCTTGAAAAGGGCGCCGCCTTTGCCCGGCGCGGCCAGTTGCTGCCGCCCTGGGATACGCTGGCCACCTTGAAGATCCTTGCCAGCGTGATTGACTATTTCAAACCGTCAGCCGTGGTGTCGCTGGGCGACAATTTTCATGACCGGGAAGGCTCACGGCTAATGCCGCAGGTCTTCCGCGACACGATCTGCCATCTTGCCTCGGGCCGGGACTGGATCTGGATCAACGGCAATCATGATCCCGATGGTGTTTGCGATCTGCCAGGGCAATCCGCCGATATCTTTGCGCTTGGCAATCTCACCTTCCGTCATGAACCGTCGCCCGGCCCCAATCCGGGTGAAATCGCCGGCCACCTGCATCCGGCGGCCACTGTCCGACGGCAGGAAAAATCCGTCCGCCGGCCCTGTTTCGCCAGCGATGGGGAACGCATGGTCATGCCCTCTTTCGGTGTGATGACAGGCGGGCTGGATCTCGGAAACAAGGCGTTCAAGACGCTTTTCAACCGGGATCATCTGGTCGCCCACCTCTTGGGCCGCGACCGGGTCTATCCAGTGCGATACGGCAATTTGCGCGGGTGAGGCGTCATCAATCCCTGCGGAACACAAGGCTGGCCACCCAGCCCGTAATGATGGCCAGCAGCACTGAAAACAGGCCATAGGCCCAGGGCTGTTCATGGGCGGCGCGGGTGATTGTCTGCTCGAGGCCGGTCTTGACCACATGCAGGCGCAATTCCTTTTCCATGATGAATTCGCCGGATTTGAACAGATAGGCGTGCACCGTGTGTTCGCCGTTGGGCACTTCCGCGGGAAGGGAAATCGAAGCCTGGAACAGCGAGGCCGATACAAAGGAAACGCCGCCGGCATTGGACTGGTAGAGGTCGCCCTTTTTCTTCAGCCTGAGAAAGGCATCGCGGAATTCGCGGACATAGTCGCTGGTTTCCTGCCCGTCCGGCACCAGCTTGAGATGGGTCAGGCCGACATTGCGGGCATATAGCTCAATCGGCAGCGCAATGGAATCCACCGTTCGGGTCGAAGCGATGGAATAGGATTCCGGCGCCCGCAGAAACGACATGGACGACCGGTTGATCCACAGGCCGAAGGTGTTTTCCTTCTTGCGGACGGTAACCTTGTCGATGGGGCCTTCCAGCGTGACGACGATATCATAGGCCCCGATTGCCAGCAGGAACTGGTCGGCGTTTTCAAGCGCCCCGAATATCGTGATGTCGGTTCCGGAAAAATCCGGCGCGATGGCGATTTCCCGGGTGGTAATGCCGATATTGATGCTTTCGCGGAATTTGCCGAGCGGCACCTGCCAGCTTTGCGCCATGGCGCCGGACGCGAAAAACAGACCTGCTGCCGCAAGCAATACCATCCTCTTCATGGCACCACTCCCTGTCGCGCAATCGAATAGATCTCGGAGGGGGTGACGAAGAGTTCAATCGCCAGGCGGATGCCGACCGCCAGAACCAGCAGGGCCAAGAGCGCGCGCAATTGTTCGCCGCGCAGTTTCTGGCCCACCCTTACGCCGTATTGCGCGCCGATGACGCCTGCGACCATCAGAATGAAGGCCAACACGATATCAACGGAGTAGTTGGTCGCCGCCTGGATGACGGTGGTGTAGGTGGTCACGAAGATGATCTGGAAAAGCGAGGTGCCGACCACGACATTGGTGGGGATGCGCAACAGATAGATCATCGCCGGCACCATGATGAAGCCGCCGCCCACGCCCATTACCGATGTCAGAACGCCGATGATGAAACCGAGCGTTATCACCGGGATCACCGACAGGTAGATCTTGGATTTCTTGAACCGCATTTTAAACGGCAGGCGATGGATCCAGTTATGGTGTCCGGGCTTGCGGGTGGGAGCCGTAGTCGTCTGGCCCCTGCTGCGCCGCCAGGAGTTGACGCTCTCCGCCAGCATCAGCGTGCCCACGACAGTCAGCAAGACCACATACAGCAGTTGAATGACCAGATCGAGTTGGCCGAGGCTGCGAAGGAAGGAAAACAGCCATATGCCGGCTGTGGCGCCGGCAAGACCGCCCGCCAGCAGGATCAAGCCTAGCTTGATGTCAAGCGAGCCGCGCCTGAGATGGGCGATTGTGCCCGATACCGACGATGCCACAACCTGGTTGGCGCCGGTGGCGACTGCGACGATCGGGGGGATATTGTAGAAAATCAGCAGCGGCGTCATCAGAAAGCCGCCGCCCACGCCAAACATCCCGGACAGGAAACCGACTGCCGCGCCCATGCCAAGAATGATGAAAATATTCACCGACAATTCTGCAATGGGCAGATAGATTGTCACGAAAGAAACCTCACGGCTGTCAGTGTATTTTGCCTGCCGCAAACCAGCATGCGTCCCGCCAAGAATATCTTCACGCAACCCGATGCAGTTTGTTGGGCAAGCAACGAAAAAAGCTTGTTAAAAACACATGCGCCTGATGGCTTTGGCTGTCAATTCTTGATGTGGAAGTCGTGCGCTTCGTGTCATTTTTGGACAAATCTGCAACAGTTTGGGAGCGTTTTCAGGCCTTCTTGTTGCGCGCCAGAAGTTCGCGCACCAGCGCATCGTCAATCCGACCGGTCGGTTCCTGTCCAACCGATTTCTGAAAGGCCTTGATGGCTGACAATGTCTTCTCGCCGAGCTCACCGTCAGGGGTGCCGGAGCCGAAGCCGTTATTGTTGAGAATTGTCTGGATGTTGCGAATCGCCTTCTTCATGTCAACGGTGGCCGTGGTCTTGCCCTTGCCGATCCATTCATCCGGAACGGTGATTGAATTGGCGTCAGGGTCCAGCGGCACCGCTTTCCAAAGCGCCGTGGCGGCTTTGGCGGCTTCGAGTTGCTCTGGCTTCATGGCATTGGCGACTTCGTCGCGCTTGCCTGCAGCGTCCTTGTCGCCGGCAAGCGCGGCAATCGCAAACCACTTGTAGGATAGTTCGAGGTCCTGGGTCACGCCGTTGCCACGCGCATAAAGAATGGCGAGATTGAACTGGCTGTCGGCGACGCCGTGGTTGGCGGCGGCTTCAAACCATTTCGAGGCCTGTGCAAAGTCAGGTGTGCCATCGCTTCCGGTGGCATACAGCACCGCCAGATTGTGCATGGCGCTGGCATTGCCTTTTTGCGCAGCAGAGAGATAAAGCCGCTTGGCTTCTTCGATGTCGCGGTCAACGCCTGTGCCCTTTTCGCGGAAGTTTGCCAGACGATATTCAGCAGGCGCAAAACCGCGCTGGGCTGAAAGCGCATACCATTCTGCAGCCTTCTTGAGATCCAGTTCGACGCCGTTGCGACCTTCGGTATAACGCGCGCCGATTTCAAACAGCGCCAGCGGATCACCGCTCTTGGCAGCCTGACCCAGCGAAGCAGGGCTCAGGCCTGCCGGAATTTCGATCGAATCGCTCAAGGCTGCTTGCGGCAATTGGGTTTCTGCCGCGTTACCGGCCGTTTCCGGCTTTTCAACAGGCGCAGCAACAAAACCGTCTGTTTGTTGCGCTTGGCCTGTCGACTGCGTCTGGGCCAGCGGCTCCAGCGTGTCAGTGGAAGCAGCAGGCTCCATCATCGATGTGCTGCCCAGATCGGGGCTGCCAGCCGGATCAGCGCCTGCATCAGAACCGGTGTCATCACCAATATCAGCGCCTGGCACAGGCTCGACAGCTTCGCTCGACGATGGTTCATCGTCTATTGCGCCTGCGGTCCCGTCGGTTGTCGATCCGCTCGTCTCCACTGGTACGGCCGGTTCGACTATGGCATTGCCGTCGGTTGGCTGGTCGGCAATCTTTGCCGCGTCGCCGGTGGTATTGGCCTGATCCTGATTGCCGGGTTCGGCAATCACTGTCGCTGTCTCCGGCTGTGCCGGACCCTTGATCAGGTTGCTGACCAGCGGATAGGACATGATGACCAGAAGTACCGCGCCGACCGCCAGGAGAATGGGCCTGCGGTTGGAGCGTGGCTGGGAGAGCTTGGGCCTGGCAAGGCCGGGCTTGGTGTTTTCAAGTCCTGCAAGTCCTGAATCGCTTTCGACATCAGCGGCGGCGGCTTCGGCGGCACGGCGCGCGGCGGCAATGATATCGGCCTTGTCCGGCGCGGAAGGTGTTGCCGCTGAGGCTTTGCCGGCCTTTACCCTTTCGAGAATCTTGCGGACATCGGGTGCGCCGGTGCCAGGCTCCATCAATTCATTGGCAATTTCGGCAGGCAACAGGTCGGTTGCGTCTAGGGCGGGCGTCGGCTCGACGACGGTTCTTGTGGTCTTTTCACTCTTGGTCTTGCGTGACGGCAGCAGCTTGCGGCCGAGGCTGGCAATCACGCTGCCTGATGCCGGTCCTGTCGACGACGGGCCGCCTTCTTCGGTTTGCAACGCCCGGAGATCATCAATGCCTGCCTGCAGGAAAGCTTCGTCTTCTTGCGTTTCGCGCTCTTCAAGATGGGCGAGAACTTCGTCCTGCGACTGGCGTTCACCCGACGCAGGCTGGCGCTTTTCGCCAAAGGCAGGCTGTTGGGCCTTCGCCTGGGCAGGTTCTTCACGATAAGCGGGGCGTTCGTCATGGTCGGGCTGGGCTGCGACATGGATGTCCAGCGAATTCAGCCTTTCGGCAATCTGGATGAGCGTGTCGTGCAACGCTTCGAAGGTACGGTAGGTGCGTTCTTCGCTGGAGCGTGAAAATTCTTCCAGCGCGCGCAAATCTTCGGCAAGGCCTGACAACACGGCGATATCGGCGCCATTGCCGCCTGCTTGCTGCGACGGGTTGCGGGAATAGGCTTCGACAACGGTCTCGGCTGCCTGGCGGGCCGCTTCAAGAATATATTCGTCATTGGATGACAGATAGTCTTCAATGGCTGTCATCCGGTGTTCGAAATCAGCGGGCAGGGCGGCTCCGGCCGGCGCTTGCGGCTGGTTGATGAGGGCGGAAAGATTGGCGATCTGGTTTTCCAGTCCCTTGAGCGCCGCAGGGTCGTTTGCAGTCGTCGCCACTGTATCATCGAGGCGGGCGACAATATCGACCAGCCGGCTTTCAAGACGCGCCAGCATGTCGTCGTCCTGCGGTACGGCGGCGGTTTCGGCGCGCGACTGCAGGTCGAATTCCTCAATGCGGCGCGATAGCTGCTCCATCCGCTCGATCAATTGTTCCGGAACGCTGTGATCACCCAGTTCCTCGATCTTGTGCGTCAATTCGGCCAGATAGAGGCTGATGTCGGAGCCGGCCATATGTTCGGAATAACGCTCAAGGGAGTTTGAAATCTGGGTCAGCCGTTCATCAAGCCGCAGCGCGGCTTCCTGGGCGGCGATTTCTTCAAGCCGGCTCGACAGCCGATCAATCCGCTGGGCCAGTTCGGGGTCGGCTTCGGCGGCTGGCAGGTCGCTGATCTGGCCGGAAAGCGCGCCAAGCCTGTCTTCGAGCCGCTGCAAGGCAAGCGGGTCCATGGCCGGCTGGCTGCGGGCCGATGCGGCGATCGCACGGCTGATTTCGTCGAGGCGACGATCAAGGCCTTCGAACTGATCGATGATCTTCTGGTCATCGGGCTGCATCTTGCCGAGACTTTCCACGGCGGTCGCAAGCATGATCAGCTTGTCTTCGAGCGAGCGGATGGCTGGCGAGATGGTCAGATCGCCAAGGGAAGATTTCATTTCGTCAAGCCGCCAGGCCAGTGAAACGATTTCTTCGCGGATGGACTCGGGATCAAAGCGGTCAAGGGCGGATTCAATCGTGCTCCAGCGATCCTCCAGGCGATCTAGGCTGTCCTGACGGGCCGGCTGGCCGATCTGGGCGCGCAACTGGTGCATTTCGCCGATCAGCGTTTCGGTGTTGACGCCTGCGCCTTGATGGGCGCTTTGTTCCAGCATGGCCGTGATACGGGCGATATCCTGGCGCAGCCAATCGGGTTGCGAGGACGCTTGGGCGGCCTGACCGAGATCGGAAATTTCCGACTTGATGGCTGCAAGTCCGGATCCGATACGGGCCGTAATGTCATTGTTGAGTTCGCTGCGGATCGCCTGAAGGCTTGCAGCCATATCGGCGGGCGGCGTTTGAGCCGGCGGCACCGGAATGTGGACGAACTGCTGGGGGGCGTGCTGCTCGCTGCGGGCTGAAACCGGCCTTTCGCCAGGATGGGCTTGGCGGTCCGCTGCCTTGTCGCGGTTGGTCGACAACATGCGCTGGCGCTCGATAATCTCGGAAAGAGGCGTGGTGACGACATCGGCATGGGCCGGACGCTCGCGGGCGGCGGCCCCCTTGCCCAATAGACCTTCGATCCGTGCCTCCAGACCCTCAATGGTGCGGTTGAGTGCGTCGAGGGACGGTCTGTCGCCGCTGCGTGGCGTGTCTTGTCGGGATCCGGTCATCACATCTCGCTCACTTGCATTTGTTGTTTCGGCAGAACTGCCGCCTGCATTTCGTGAACCGGATCGCAATGCTTCATCATGCACTGGCATCATCTCCACCCTCGCTGCGCTTGCAGTTTGCCGTTTTTGTCTTTCCCGGAACTGACCTGGGGAAAAGCACAGTTAACGTGGCAACCACGCGCATCAAAATTCACCGGTTCGCAATTCGAACAATTCACGAAACGTGGTAAATACTCCGTTAACTTGGATGAAAATATTTTAACGAATTGACAACCAGTACGTCGTTTATCGTGCGAATACATAGAAACTGGGCTGTTGCTCAACCCATGACGCGGCGCATCGCCCCATTGCGATTGTGTTGTTTACACCGGCGCATGAAAGGCCGGATCGGCGCAAATGATCAAAAATTTGTGAGTCCCATATTTTGACGTTTACGCAAACGTCAAAATTTTCTAGGGATAGTCTGGCCGAATTGCTTCGGCCCGCTTTCACGGCTGTGAAACGATTATGTGCAATTTTGAAGAATGGGACATTCCTGCCGGGTGGAGGCGGGAAGGCCCGGACAGCTGCCAGACCGGTGAGGAGACCGCGCATGCCGATTTACAAAGCCCCCGTAGAAGACACGCTCTTTCTGCTCAATGATGTTCTGGGATTCGGCAATCACAACAATCTGCCCGGCTTCGCCGATGCGTCGCCCGATATGCTGGAAGCAATCTTCGGCGAGGCCGCCAAATTGGCCGAAGAAGAATTGTTGCCGCTCAACTGGCCCGGCGACCAGGAAGGTTGCTCCCGCAGCGAGGATGGCAGCGTCAAGGCGCCGAATGGCTTCAAGAAAGCCTATGATCTTTACTGCCAGGGCGGCTGGCTGGGGCTGTCGGTGCCGGAGGAATATGGCGGACAGGGCCTTCCCTATACGCTTCATGCCGCCGTGAGCGAATTCCTGACCTCGGCCAACATGGCCTTCACCATGTATCCGGGCCTGACCCAGGGCGCGATCGCCGCCATTCTTGTCCATGGATCGCAAGACCAGAAGCAGGCTTTTCTGCCGAAGATGACCGCCGGCACCTGGACGGGCACCATGAACCTGACCGAGCCGCATTGCGGCACCGATCTTGGCATGTTGCGCACCAAGGCCGTGCCGCAGGCCGACGGCTCCTATCAGGTCACCGGCCAGAAGATTTTCATTTCCGCCGGCGAGCACGACCTGTCGGAAAATATCATCCACCTGGTTCTGGCCCGCATCGAGGGCGCCCCGGAAGGCACCAAGGGCATTTCGCTGTTCATCGTTCCCAAATTCCTGCTTGATGACAAGGGTGAGCCGGGCGAAAAGAACGCCGTGAGTTGCGGCGCCATCGAACACAAGATGGGCATTCATGCCAACGCCACCTGCGTGATGAATTATGACGGCGCGAAGGGCTATTTGATCGGCGAGGAAAATCGCGGATTGAACGCCATGTTCGTGATGATGAACGAGGCGCGTCTCGGCGTCGGCCTGCAGGGTCTGGCAATGGGCGAGGTAGCCTATCAGAACGCCGCCAACTATGCCCGCGAGCGCATTCAGGGCCGGGCATTGTCAGGACCGCAATCGCCTGACAAGAAGGCCGACCCGATCATTGTCCATTCCGATATTCGCCGCGCCTTGATGACCATCAAGGCCGTCAACGAAGCCGGTCGCGCCATGACGCTATACACGGCACTGAAATCGGATATCGCCCATCGTTCGCCTGATGCCGCCGAACGCCAGGCGGCCGACGATATTCTTTCGATCATGACGCCTATCCTCAAGGGCGTGATGACCGACAAGGGCTTTGACCACGCCGTCCAGGCCCAGCAGGTCTATGGCGGCCACGGCTATATAGAGGAAAACGGCATGAGCCAGTTTGTCCGCGATGCCCGCATTGCCATGATCTATGAAGGCGCCAACGGCATCCAGGCAATGGATCTGGTTGGCCGCAAGCTGTCTGCCAATGGCGGTCGCGCCGTCATGGCGGTATTCAAGGAGATCGGGGATTTCTGCGAGGAAAACCGGTCTGATGAAAAGCTTGCGCCTTACACCAAGGCTGTCAAGAAGGGCCTCAACGATGTCCAGGCCGCCACGATGTGGTTCATGCAGAACGCCATGGCCAAGCCGGACAATGCGGGTGCGGGCGCGACCGACTATATGCATCTCTTCGGATTGGTCGTGCTCGGCTATATGTGGGGCCGCATGGCCAAGGCCAGCCAGGCGCTGATCGCGGCCGGCGATCCGCGCGCGCCGATGCTTGAGGCCAAGCTGATGACCGGCCGGTTTTTCATCGAGCGCATCTTGCCGGAAACCGCCTTGAGAAAGGCGCGCATCGAGGCGGGCGCTGACGCCGTGATGGCCATGCCCGCCGAAGCCTTCTGATCAGCCAAGCGCCCTTGAAACCGGGCGCGATCGGCTGCACATTCGATTCAACGAGCGATTCAAAGCAGACCGGCAACGGACTGCATCAGGGAGAAGACCATGACAGACGTATTCGTCTATGATCATTTGCGCACGCCACGCGGACGCGGCAAGAAGGATGGCGCGCTTCACGAAGTGCCGCCCGTCCGCCTTGCCGCCCATGTTCTGGAATGGGTGCGCGACCGAAACGGACTGGATACGTCGACGGTCGACGACATCATATTTGGCTGCGTCGATCCGGTAATGGAAGCAGGCGCCGTCATTCCGCGCGCCGCCGCCTTCGAGGCCGGCTATTCACACCGCGCGCCCGGCATGCAGATTTCCCGCTTCTGCGCGTCGGGCCTGGACGCCATCAACTTTGCCGCAGCGAAAATCGCCCAGGGCGCCGATGACATCGTCATTGCCGGCGGGGTTGAATCCATGTCGCGGGTCGGCATGGGCATGTCGGGCGGCGCATGGCCGGTCGATCCCTCCGTCGCCCTTCCGGCCTATTTCATGCCGCAGGGCGTATCAGCCGACCTGATCGCCACCAAATACGGTTTCTCCCGTGACGATGTCGACGCCTATGCGGTGGAAAGCCAAAAACGCTCGGCCCATAGCTGGGAGAACGGCTATTTTGCCAAATCCGTGGTGCCGGTCAAGGATATCAACGGCCTGACCATCCTGGACCGTGACGAGCATATGCGGCCGGAAACCACCATGCAGTCGTTGGCCGCCCTGCAGGCCTCCTTCCAGATGATGGGCGAGATGGGCGGGTTTGAAGCCGTCGGCATTCAGGCCCATCCGGAAGTCGAGGCGATCAAATATGTCCATCACGCCGGCAATTCCTCCGGCATCGTCGATGGCGCGGCCGCCGTGCTGGTCGGCTCAAAGGCGGGCGGCGAGTCCATGGGATTGAAGCCCCGCGCCCGCATCCGGGCCTTCGCCAATATCGGGTCGGAACCGGCCCTGATGCTGACCGGGCCGGTGGATGTCACCGAAAAGCTGCTCAAGCGCGCCGGTATGAAGATCAATGATATTGATCTCTTCGAGCTCAACGAGGCCTTTGCCGCCGTTGTGCTGCGCTACATGCAGGCCTTCGATATTTCCCATGACAAGATCAATGTCTGCGGCGGCGCGATTGCGCTTGGCCATCCGCTGGGCGCAACCGGCGCAATGATCTTCGGCACGGTGTTGGACGAGCTTGAGCGGCGCGGGCTTTCCACTGCCCTCGTCACGCTCTGCATCGGCGCAGGCATGGGAACAGCCACCATCATTGAACGCGTCTGAAGGGGAGGGCGACATGAAAAACATCTTTAATCTGGCCGCATTTCTCGTGATTGTCCTGTCTTCGGCCAACGCAACGGCGCAGGAAAACACGGATGCGGGCAATTCGGCCGCTGCAATTGTGGGTGACGACAGCCGCTGCTTTTATTCCAGCAAGAGCTTTGCCCTTGGCAGTCCGATTCTGATCGGAGAAGCGATCTTTGTCTGCACGATGGAAGACAACAGGCCGCGTTGGGCGGAAAATGAACAGATCAAAACCGCCAATTGCCTGTTTGCCAGCGAATACTATGCGCCGGGATCAATCAAGGCGGGTGTTCAGTGCTCGAGCGATGGCACCTGGAAGAAAATAAACCAATAAAGCGTCGCCTCTTTGCAAGAAGCTGATCAGATTTGAGGAAGGCCGATATCATGACTTACAAGAATTTCACCGTTAAAACCGATTCCGACGGCATCGCCCTTGTTACCTGGGACATGCCCGGCAAATCCATGAATGTCTTTACCATGGAAGTGATGGACGAATTCGAGGCCATTCTGGACGCCGTCACAGCGGATCAAGGCGTTAAAGGCGCCGTCTTTGCTTCCGGCAAATCCGCTTTTTCCGGCGGCGCAGACCTGACCATGCTGAAAGCGATGTTCGAATTGCTGGCCGAGCAGAAAGCCGACAATCCCGATACCGCCGTCAAGACCCTGTTTGATGCAGCCGGGCGGATGAGCTGGCTCTATCGCAAGCTTGAAACCTCCGGCAAGCCGTGGGTTGCAGCCATCAACGGCACCTGCATGGGCGGGGCCACAGAACTGGCGCTGGCTTGCCATGGCCGGGTCGCCTCCAATGCGAAATCGGTCAAGATCGCGCTTCCCGAAGTCAAGGTCGGCATTTTCCCCGGCGCAGGCGGCACCCAGCGCCTGCCGCGGCTGATCAATACCCAGGACGCGCTGCAGATCATGACCACCGGCCAGGACCTCACGGCGGCCCGCGCCAAGGCGCTGGGTCTTGTCACTGAGGTCGTGGAACCCGAAAAGCTTATCGAGACGGCCAAGGCGCTGATTCTGGCGGGGCTTGATCCGGTCGCGCCATGGGACAAAAAGGGTTTCAAGGCGCCGGGCGGGCCGATCTGGTCGCCGGCCGGCGTGCAGCTTTTCTCGGCGGCCAATGCGATTTTGCGCCGCGAGACCTATGGAAATTATCCCGGTGCGGCCTCCATTCTCAAATGCGTCTATGAAGGCATGCAGGTGCCCTTCGATTTGGCGCTGAAAATCGAGCAGCGTTATTTCACCGCCATCCTGCAGACCACCGAGGCTTTCTCGATGATCCGCTCGCTGTTTGTCTCGATGCAGGAACTGGGCAAGGGCGCGCGCCGCCCGACTGGCGTTCCGCAGACGACTTTCAGGAAAGTCGGCATCATCGGCGCTGGTTTCATGGGGGCGGGCATTGCCTATGTCACGGCGCGGGCCGGCATCAATGTGGTGCTGGTCGACCGCGACCAGGAGGCCTGCGACAAGGGCAAGGCGCATTCCGAAAGCCTGGTCAAGGCGGCGATTGCCAAGGGCAAGACCACCAAGGAGGACGGGGAGAAACTGCTGGCGTTGATAACACCGACCCCGGATTATTCAGCATTGAGCGATGCCGATCTGGTCATCGAGGCGGTGTTTGAGGATCGCGATGTCAAGAAAACGGTGACGAATGCCGTCGAGGCTGTCATTCCGGCAAGCACGATCTTTGCCTCCAATACGTCGACCCTGCCGATTTCCGGTCTGGCCCAAAATTCCGCCCGGCCGGACCAGTTCATCGGCATCCACTTCTTCTCGCCTGTCGACAGGATGATGCTGGTTGAGGTCATTTTGGGCGAAAAGACCGGCGACAAGGCGATTGCTGTTGCGCTGGATTATGCCGCAGCCATCAAGAAGACGCCGATTGTCGTCAATGATACGCGCGGCTTCTACATCAATCGCTGCGTCTTCCGTTACATGGACGAGAGCTACGACATGCTGATCGAAGGCGTGCCGCCGGCGATGATCGAAAACGCCGCCAAGATGGCCGGCATGCCGGTGGGTCCCCTGGCGCTCAATGACGAAGTCGCCATCGATCTGTCCTACAAGATCCTCAAGGCGGCAATTGCCGATCTCGGGCCGCAAGCGGTCAAGCCGGCGCATATGCAACTGGTCGACAAGATGGTCAATGGTCTGGGCCGCCTGGGCCGCAAGAATGCCAAGGGCTTTTACGACTATCCGCCGAAACCTGCCAAGAAATCGCTGTGGTCGGGGCTGAAGGACCTGTTTGAACAAAAAAGCGCCGAGGATATCGATGTCGAAGTGCTCAAGCAGCGCTTCCTTGTCACCATCGCGCTGGAAGCAGCACGGACAGTGGAGGAGGGCATCGTCACCGATCCGCGCGAAGCCGATGTCGGCTCCATCCTCGGTTTCGGTTTTGCGCCCTATACCGGCGGCACGCTCAGCTATATCGACGGCATGGGCGCCAAGGCCTTTGTGGCGCTATGCGAGAAACTGGCCGCCGCCTATGGCGAACATTTCAAGCCGACGCCGCTGTTGCTGGACATGGCGGCGAAGGGTGAAACCTTTTACGGAAGGTTTGATCCGTACCGGGTGACGAAGGCGGCGTAGGTTTCCGAAATATAAACGGAAGGCCGGGAAGCCGGCCTCACTGCCCGCTGCTTAACTGCAACGGGTAGCGCTGGTTTGCGCTGCTGACGAAGGTCGGCACGTCGCCGTCCATGACAAGGTCGTAGCAGCGCAAGGTAAGCCGGCTGTTATCCGATTGGCAATATTGGTCATTTTCCGCCTTCCACCAACCGGTCAATTCCTTGTAGTAACTTTTAAACCACATGGTACCGTCGGGGTGGAAGCGTTGCCGGCCTTCCTTGATTCTGTCATAAAAGCCGACCTGCTGGCCGGAAAGCAGCGCAAGGATCTCGGGATCTTTCAGTTTTCGCTCACCGGCGCAGACTGGGTCGACAAGGCCGGAAATCAGCAGCAGTGTAAAAAACAGGCGGATCATGGGGTACCACCTTAATATAATATATTACTAATATAAATATGTCGTGGATTCCGGCAAGATGATTCTGGTCAATGGCCAAAGGCTGTATCGGTTCGACGCCGGGAATTGGAAATTGACGGAAAAAGGGTGAAAGGATGTTGGGGATGGCAAAAGGCAAGGTGCCGTTAGTAATTGTTTTCTTTGGGTTTATTCTTGCGGGATGCAATCTCACTTATTATTTTGATGATCCCGCCGTTCGCGCCTGCCGCAACGATGCGATGAACGGGCTGGCAGATTCTTCCTCCTATGGCGATGTCCGGGTGATGGTTGACCTGGATGACGGCGCCACCGGCGTTTCCATCGACCACGATTACCTCACCGCCGACGGCCAGCACCAGCGCGCCACCAACCGCTGCGAATTCATCTATTTCAACGGATTTTTCCATTTTCGGCTGCCGGCGTCGGATGATGCCGCCGTCCATCAGGCCAACACGGAGCGCTGGGATTATCTGATGAAAAGCGGACTGGCCATCATCATCGACCATCGAACCGTGCTGGCGCCCGGCAGGCGCGATTTTGCCACCGAGGCCTGCATCCGGAAACTGGGCGGCGGCGGCGAATTTCCATTGCCCCGGCCGCATGATTTCACAATCACCCACGAAACCGGCAAGGATGGCGCCTTCGACATCTCGATAACTTCGCGCGAGGGCTGGACCCATCCGCTGCTGCCGCAATCGGGGCAATGCTCGGTCATGGCTCCGGCCGATGGCACGATGCAGGTGACAAGCAAGAATGTGGTGAGATAGGCTTGTCGGCAAAATACCGCAAGTCTAGTCTGACCAAAAGGAGTTGTGCACAATGGCCGTCACCATTCGCGATGCCGTTAATGAAGATCTGGAGGATTGGCTGAGACTTTGGGCGGGGTATCTGACCTTTTATGAGGCCGAGATTTCCGACAAGGTGACCATGTCGACCTGGAACCGCATTCTGGACCCGATGAGCGCGGTCACAATCCGTCTGGCCGTCCGCAATCTTGATGTCGTCGGCTTCGCCATCCACCACCGCCATGTTTCGACCTGGAATATCCAGCCGATCTGCTATCTGGAAGACCTGTTTGTCGATCCGCAGTATCGCGGCGAAGGCATCGGCGGAGCGCTGATCGATGACCTGATCGAGCTTTGCCGCAGGGATGAGGTCGCCGAGCTTTACTGGCACACCAAGGAAAACAACGCCACCGCCCGCAGCCTTTATGACACTTACACAAAGGCCAATGGCTTTGTCTGCTATCGAATCGGGCTTGACGGCTGAGCCGTTCTTTCGCGCGTTGCAGACCCTATTGCGCCGCCTGCTGGTGTTCGGGTTCCACAACCAGTTCGCCCATCCGGTTCCAGGCATCCAGCCCTGAAATCTTGTAGGCCTCGGCAAGGGTGGGGTAGTTGAAGGTGTTTTCAACGAAATAATCCACCGTGCCCCTGAGATTGAGCACCGCCTGGCCGATGTGAATGAGTTCGGTGGCGCCTTCGCCGATGATATGGACGCCGAGCAGACGGCGGGTCTTCAGCGAAAAGATCATCTTCAACATGCCGTTGTCGAGGCCCATGATGTGGCCGCGCGATGTCTCGCGAAAACGGCCAATGCCGCATTCATAGGGAATGTTGCGCTCGCGCACTTCTTCCTCGGTCAGCCCGCAGGTGGAAATTTCCGGCACGGCATAGATGCCGTAGGGGAAATATTGCGGTGGTTCGGATGTTTGCACGCCCACCGCATGGCGGGCGGCGATGCGGCCCTGTTCCATCGAGGTGGAGGCCAGCGACGGAAAGCCGACAATGTCGCCGGCGGCATAGATATTCGGCACCGATGTCTGGAAGGTTTCCGGATTGACCTTGATGCGGCCGCGATGATCGGCCTCAAGGCCGGCCGCTTCCAGATGCAGGTTTTCGGTCGCCCCCATGCGGCCGGCGCAAAACAGCACCATTTCGGCCTGGATGGAGCGGCCGGTGTCCAATGTCACCCGGCATTTGCCATCAGCTTCGCGTTCGATCTTTTCGGCGCTCTGGCCAAACAGCAGCTTCACATTGCGATCACGCAACTGGTAGGAAAAATCCTCGACGATTTCGCGATCGATGAAATCCAGCATGGTGGCGCGCGGTTCGATCACGGTGACCGCAGTATCCAGCGCACTGAAGATCGAGGCATATTCAATGCCGATGACGCCAGCGCCGATGACGATCAGCGAGCGGGGAATATGGGCGATTTCCAGCAATTCGTCGCTGTCGATGATCTTGTCATTGTCAAAGGGGATGGTGGGCGGCCGGAACGGCTTGGTGCCGATGGCCAGCAGGATGGCTGTGGAGGTGACGCGGATCACCTCGCCATCAATCTTTTCAATCTCCAGCGTGTTCTTGTCGATGAAATGCGCCTTGCCGCGAATTTGCGCGACACGGTTGCGGGCGAATTGATGCTCCAGCACCTCGACCTCATGATCAAGCGTGATCAGCAGGCGGCGGCGCAAGTCTTCCGCACTGATTTCCTGCTTGACCCGGTAGCTGCGGCCATAAAAGCCGCGCTCGCGCCAGCCGGTGAGATTCAGCGCAGTCTCGCGCAGGGTCTTGGAGGGGATGGTTCCGGTATGGACGGAAACGCCGCCGACACGGCTGCCCTTTTCCACCACCAGAACCCGCTTGCCAAGCTTGGCCGCCTGAATGGCGCCGCGCCGGCCGGCCGGCCCGCTGCCTATAACAATCAGATCATATTGCGTCATGATGGCCCCGACTCTCTCAAGCGATTATGCTGCACTGCAGCGATAATGAAGCCGGACCTGCCAAAAGGTCAATCCGGCAACACCATCATGGTGCAGTTTTTTTGAAATTCGGGGTGATTATGCCACGGCGGCATTTATTTAGCGTTTACGGCAATTGGCAAAATACCGCCTCAAAACATGGACGGCAGGCCAAAGGCCTGCCGCAAATTCTCTCGCCTGATGTCAAACCGGTTCAGAACCTTTTCGGGCCTTCCGGCCTGTTGTCCATGATCTTTTCAATTTCGGCCTTGACCTCATCCGTCAGCTTGCTGCGATTGCCGAGCGCTGCAAGGTTGTCCTCCAGTTGGCTGAGCTTGGAGGCACCGAGAATGACGGTTGAGACATGCGGATTGGACAGGCACCACAACAGCGCCATGTGATGGATCGGCATTTCGGCCTTTTCCGCCAGTTTCGCGAGCTTTTCAACCTTGGCAAGCCGTCCCTGTCCGGCTTCCGAAAGCAGGATTTCCTTCAGCCATTCATAGCCGGGCAGGTTCATGCGGCTGTCGGCCGGGATGCCGTCATTATATTTGCCGGTCAGGATGCCTGAGGCCAGAGGCGACCAGATGGTGGTGCCGAGCCCCACCGTGTCATAGAGCGGCGCATAATCGCGCTCCACCTTGTCGCGCTCAAACAGGTTGTATTGCGGCTGCTCCATGGTCGGCGGGGTGATTTTCAGGTCCTTTGCCACCATCCAGGCCTCGGTGATCTGCTGGGCCGACCATTCCGAAGTTCCCCAGTAAAGCACCTTGCCCTGGGCAACGAGGTCATGCATGGCGCGGACGGTTTCCTCGATCGGCGTGTCGATGTCGGGCCGATGGCAGAAATAAAGATCGAGATAATCGACCTGAAGCCGCTTCAGTGCAGCATGACAGGCGTCAAACACATGCTTGCGGCTCAGGCCGCGCTGGGTGGGCTTGGAGCCGCCCCAGAAAACCTTGGAAGAGACGGCATAGCTGTCACGGCTCCAGCCAAGCTTGGCCAGCGCCTGGCCCATCAGGATCTCCGAGCCGCCGGACTCATAGCCCTCCGCATTGTCAAAGAAATTGATGCCGGCATCATAGGCGGTTGTCATCAGTTTCAGCGCATCGCTTTCATGGACCTGTTTTGAAAAAGTCACCCAAGAGCCGAGCGAGACTTCGCTGACCTGAAGGCCGGATTTTCCGAGACGACGATAAAGCATGGGGGTTCTCCTTGTATGCGCTTGGCTCAAAAATGAGTAGCAGCCTGCAATGGTTTGCTGGCGGACCCAAGAGCAAAGCGGGGGATTGATGTGCCGATAAAGCGCTTGATGAGGCGGCGTGTCAAGGAATATGGAGGCTGCTATATATGACGTATATTGTCTCGCGCCTTACTGGATCAACTCTAAATCCGCTTGCCCCCGGCATCAAACGCACGCACATCCTTCAGCTCGAAGGTCACCCCCGACGTGGAGCCGGCCTGGGGCAGGGCTGCCGCGCCGTCGAGTTTGAGGGTCAGTTGTTCGCCGGTTTTGAGGCCGAGATGGACAAGGGTTTCGGCCCCCAGCGGTTCGATATAACGCAGCGAGGCCATGAAGATGGCCTCTTCAGACGCACAGATAGCGAGATGTTCGGGGCGGATACCGATATGGGCGAGCTGGGGATGTTCGGCTTGCGCGGCTTTCATGAAGGCATCGAGCTTCGGGCCGGCATTTTGCGCGCATGAGGCGGTCGCAATGAAATTCATCGGCGGCGAGCCGATGAATCCGCCGACAAACATGGTCTGCGGATTGTTGTAGACTTCAAGCGGCTTGCCCACCTGCACGGCATAGCCGTCATGCATGACGATCATCCGGTCGGCCAGGGTCATCGCCTCGACCTGGTCATGGGTGACGTAAAGCGCGGTAATGCCCAGCTGCCGCTGCAATTCCTTGATTTCCAGCCGCATCTGCACGCGCAGTTTGGCATCGAGATTGGAGAGCGGTTCGTCAAACAGGAAGGCCGCCGGCTTGCGCACGATCGCCCTTCCCATCGCCACGCGCTGGCGCTGGCCGCCGGAAAGCTCCCTCGGCTTGCGCTTGAGGTAAGGCTCCAGCTGCAGCATCGCCGCGGCCTTGCCCACCCGTTCGACAATTTCGGCCTTGGGAATCCGGGCGATTTTCAGGCCATAGGCCATGTTGTCAAACACATTCATATGCGGATAGAGCGCGTAATTCTGGAACACCATGGCGATGTTGCGGTCCATCGGCTCGATCTCGTTGACCATCTTGCCGTCGATGAAGACCTCGCCTTTGGTCACCGTCTCAAGCCCCGCGACCATTCTGAGCAAGGTGGATTTGCCGCAGCCGGACGGGCCGACAATGACGATGAACTCGCCTTCCTCTATGGCCACGTCGACACCGTGGATGACCTCCGTCTTGCCATAGGATTTGTGAATGTCTTTGAGCGTGACCGTTGCCATGAAAACCCTACTTCTCGCTGTCGACGAGACCCTTGACAAATAAATTCTGCATGAAGACGACGACCAGCACCGGCGGCACCATGGCCAGGATTGCGGTTGCCATGATCACCGGCCAGTCGGCGAGATCGTCGCCGGAGGGAAACATCTGCTTGATGCCCATGACGATGGTGTTCATTTCCGGTTTGGTGGTGATCAGCAGCGGCCAGAGATACTGGTTCCACCCATAGATGAACAGGATGACGAACAGGGCTGCGATATTGGTGCGCGACATCGGCAGCAATATATCCCAGAAAAACCGCATCGGCCTTGCGCCGTCAACGCGGGCGGCTTCGGCCAGTTCGTCCGGCACCGTCAAGAAAAACTGGCGAAACAGGAATGTCGCGGTGGCCGAGGCGAGCAGCGGCATGATCAGGCCGGAATAGGAGTTGAGCATGCCGAAATTGGCCACCACCTCATAGGTCGGCACGATGCGCACCTCTACGGGCAGCATCAATGTCATGAAGATCAGCCAGAAAAAGGTCTTGCGCAGCGGAAAGCGGAAATAGACGATGGCAAAGGCCGAAAGCAGCGATATGGCGATCTTGCCCACGGCGATGCCCATCGCCATGATGGTGGAATTGACCAGCATCCGCCAGACCGGCGCATTGATGCCGGAGACCAGCGCCCTGGTGTAGTTATCAATGAAATGGCCGCCTGGCGCCAGCGGCATCGGCGGATGGATGAGATCCTGCTGCTGCAGCGTCGAGGCCACGAAAGCCAGATAGATCGGAAAGAAGATCACCGCGATGCCGGCAATCATGCCGATATGGGCAAGCCACATGCCGGCCCCCGAATTTTCCACCATGCCGTCCCTTTGCCTGGCCATCAGTAATGCACCCTTCTTTCGATAAAGCGAAACTGGATGATGGTGAGAATGCCGACAACCACCAGCAATATCACCGATTGCGCCGCCGATGACCCGAGGTCCTGGCCGACAAAGCCGTCCGAATAGACCTTGTAGACAAGGATGGTGGTGGCCTGTTGCGGCCCGCCGGAGGTGATGGTGTGGATCACGCCGAATGTCTCGAAAAAGGCATAGACGACGTTGACGACCAGCAGGAAGAAGGTGGTCGGCGAAAGCAGCGGAAAGACGATGGTGCGGAAGCGCTTCCAGAAGCGCGCCCCGTCAATGGCCGCAGCCTCGATGACGCTTTTGGGAATGGCCTGCAGCCCGGCGAGAAAGAACAGGAAATTGTAGCTTATCCGGCCCCAGGATGAAGCCACCACCACCAGGCCCATGGCTTCGCCTTGATCCAGCACATGGTTCCAGTCATAGCCGAGCTGGTCGAGATACCAGCTGACAAGGCCGACATTGGTGTTGAACATGAACAGCCACAAAACCCCGGCAATGGCGGGCGCTACCGCATAGGGCCAGATCAGCAGGGTGCGATAGGTCGAGGCACCCTTGATGATGCGGTCGGCCATCACCGCCAGCCACAGCGCAAACCCCATCGAAACGGCTGTCACCAGGATCGAAAAGATTGCCGTGGTCCGGAAGGAGGCGAGATAATAGGGATCGCTGAGCAGGAACTCGAAATTGCCAAGCCCGACAAATTGCGATTTCAGCCCGAAGGGATCGGGTATGAAGACGGATTGGTAAATCGCCTGCCAGGCCGGCCAGAAAAAGAATATGACAGTGACAAGCATCTGCGGCGCCAACAAAGCCATTGGCACGAACCAGCCCCTGAAGGTAACGCGTTTTTCCATGATCAAGCCGGAAAGCGGGGAGATTTCTCTCCCCGCAATTCCATCTTACTTGTTGGCTTGTTCGAAGCGGCGCAGCAACTGGTTGCCGCGTTCCACCGCATTGTCGAGCGCGGCCTGGGCGGTCTTGTCGCCCGTCCAGACGGCTTCCAGTTCCTCATCGATAATGGTGCGGATCTGGTCGAAATTGCCAAGCCGGATGCCCTTGGAATCAGCAGTCGGCGCCTTGCCTGTCATTTGCAGGATGGCAATGTCGGTGCCGGGATTCTGCTCGTAGAAGCCCGATGTCTTGGTCTGCTCATAGGCAGCGGTGGTGATCGGCAGATAGCCGGTGTCCTGGTGCCATTTGGCCTGGACGTCGGCTGACGACAGGAAGCTCAGGAACTGGCTGACGCCCTTGTATTCCTCGGCAGACTTGCCTGCCATCACCCAAAGCGAGGAGCCGCCGATAATGGTGTTGTTGGGCGCGCCCTCGACATCGGCCCAGTAAGGCAGCGGCCGGATTTCGAATTCGAACTTCGCCTCTGCCTTCACGCCTGCATAGCCTGCGGAAGATTCGGTAAACAGCGCGCATTCGCCGGCGCGGAAATTGGCGCCAGACTCGTTCTTGCGCCCGGCATAGAAGAACTTGCCTTCCTTGGCCCAGTCGCCCAGGGTCTGGATATGCTTGACCTGCACGGGGCCGTTGAAAGCCAGTTCGGTATCAAGCCCGGCAAAGCCGTTTTCCTTGGTGGCGAATGGCACATTGTGCCAGGCGGAAAGGTTTTCCAGCTGCACCCAGCTCTGCCACGCCGTTGTGAAGGCGCATTTGCTGCCGGATTTCTTCAGCGCTTCCAGCGCTTCGCCAACCTTTTCCCAGGTCGAAAGGTCCATGGCCGGGTCAAGGCCTGCAGCCTTCAGCGCGTCCTTGTTGACATAGAGAACCGGGGTCGAGGCATTATAGGGCAGCGACAGCATTTCGCCGGCAGACGTGGTGTAATAGCCCTTGACCGGACCGAGATAGCCATCGGGATCAAACGGCGCGCCGCCTTCGGCCATGACTTCATAGACCGGCTTGATGGCGCCCTTGGCGGACATCATGGTGGCTGTTCCGACTTCGAACACCATCAGGATATGCGGCTGCTCGCCGGCCCGGAAGGCGGCGATGCCGGCGTTCAACGCCTCTGAATAATTGCCCTTGTGAGTGGCCACGACCACAAAATCGCTTTGCGAGGCATTGAATTTTTCCACCTGTTCGGCGAGCAGATCGCCCAAACGTCCGGTAAAGGCATGCCACCATTGAATTTCCGTGGCGGCAGCGGCTGCGCCGGCCCACAGGGTGACAGCAGCAAGCGTGCCCGCCCGCAACATGTTTTTGAACTTCATGATTTTTCTCCCGTTCTTTAAGATTTTTGCATTGCCTGAATGACCGAGATTTGTATCAGTCGCATGACAATGAGAAAGTCGGCCCGCTGAAATGTTGCTCCTCCAACATTTCCCGCTGCAGACTGTCCGAACTTCGCATTAGTGTCAACGAATTCACATCAGAAATATCTTGATAAGAAAAGGAGCATATCAAAGCCCGCCAATCGGGGTCGCAGATCTTCTTAATCCGCCAGACCGTGCCTCAACCGCAGCTCATCGGCCGAGCGGCGGACAATGTCGGAAATCTGCAGCAGTTGGCGGGCAAGCGGGCTGGTCTTGCGCCAGACCATACCGATGGTGCGCGAGGGTTGCGGGTCCTTGAAGCGGGCCACCGAAACCGCCGCCGAGCGCATTTCCACCGCCATGGCGATTTCCGGGATCAGGGTGACGCCGATTCCGGCGCTGACCATCTGGACAAGGGTGGAGAGCGAACTGCCGTCCAGCAATTCGCGCGGCGGCGCCGAGCGCATGTTGCAGAAGGAAAGTGCCTGGTCGCGAAAGCAATGCCCTTCCTCCAATAGCAGCAGCCGCATCTCGCGCAGCATTTCGCGGCTGGGAACCGGCTTGCCTTCATCGGCGCCGGGCCGCACCAGCATGAAGTTTTCGGAAAACAGCGCCACTTCCGTCAGCGAGGGTTCCGATACCGGCAATGCCACGATGGCGGTATCCAGTCGGCCCTCCGCCAGTTCCTGCAGCAGTTTTGCTGTCAGCGTTTCGCGCACATGGATATCCAGTCCGGCATTCAGCCGGGTCAGGTTGCCGATGATCGTCGGCAGCAGATAGGGGGCGATGGTCGGAATCACGCCGATGCGCAGCCGCCCGGCCAGCCCGTCCTGGGAGGCCCGCGCCATGTCGATCAGTTCATCGACCGAGCGCAGGATGTCGCGCACACGCAGCGCAAATTCCTCGCCGAAATTGCTGAGCCGCACCTGGCGGGCGCTTCTTTCAAAAAGCGCCGCCCCCAATGATTCCTCCATTTCCTTGATCTGCAGAGACAAGGCCGGCTGGGAAATCGAGCAGGCTGCCGCAGCGCGGCCGAAATGGCGGTGCCGGGCCAAGGCTTCGAAATAGCGAAGCTGTTTGAGCGTCAGGTTTATCATAAGCGTGCCTTATCAATACGATCAGTAAATCCTGCTTACACTAATCGACAGGCTTTGGTATAGGACTGGCGGAGGAGACAAGACACAGATCGCCATGATGGTCCCCGCTCCAGGCGGCGGGTTGGTCCGCCATTGCTTGTCGAAACGGTGATCATGGATGCGGAAAGACCCGACAAAGTGCCGGTTGCGCCGGCCCTGCAGTGCGAAAAAGCTGGCGGCTGAGCCGGAACGTCTTATAATGAATTCAAAGTCTTGCCTTTTGGCAAGTTTCAATAAAACAGCCACGATCGGAGAAAAGTATGGACGCGAAAAATGATCAGAATGCCGGCAAGTGCCCGGTGATGCATGGTTTCAGCAACAACACGACTGTCAGCGCCAGATCCAATCGCGACTGGTGGCCGAACCAGCTGAATCTCAAGATTCTCCACCAGAATTCCTCGCTCTCCAATCCCATGGGCACGGCCTTCAATTACGCCGAGGCCTTCAAGACACTTGATCTGGCCGCGCTGAAGCAGGATGTCGTGGCGCTGATGACGGATTCGCAAGCCTGGTGGCCGGCTGATTTCGGCCATTACGGCCCGCTTTTCGTCCGCATGGCATGGCACAGCGCAGGCACCTACCGCACCGGTGACGGACGCGGCGGCGCGTCCTCCGGCACCCAGCGTTTTGCCCCGCTCAACAGCTGGCCGGACAATGTCAATCTCGACAAGGCGCGCCGGCTTCTCTGGCCGGTCAAGCAGAAATACGGCAACAAGATCTCCTGGGCCGACCTGCTTATTGTCGCCGGCAATTGCGCGCTGGAATCAATGGGTTTCAAGACCTTCGGTTTTGGCGGCGGCCGTGCCGATATCTGGGAGCCGGAAGAGGATATCTACTGGGGCAACGAAGACGTCTGGCTGGATGACAAGCGTTATGCCGGCGAACGCGATCTGGAAAATCCGCTGGCCGCAGTCCAGATGGGCCTGATCTATGTCAATCCTGAAGGCCCGAACGGCAACCCCGATCCGCTGGCCGCAGCCATCGACATCCGCGAGACTTTCGCGCGCATGGCGATGAATGACGAGGAAACCGTGGCGCTGATTGCCGGCGGCCACACATTCGGCAAGACCCATGGCGCCGGCGACGCCGCCTTGGTCGGCGCCGAGCCGGAAGCCGCTCCCCTTGAAGCGCAGGGCCTTGGCTGGGCGAGCAGCTTTGGCAGCGGCAGCGGTGGCGATACGATCTCCAGCGGCCTGGAAGTCACCTGGACGACGACGCCGACCAAGTGGAGCAACAATTTCTTCGACAATCTGTTCGGCTTTGAGTGGGAATTGACCAAGAGCCCGGCAGGCGCCCATCAGTGGACGCCGAAGAATGGTGCGGGCGCAGGCACCGTGCCGCACGCCCATGATCCGTCAAAGCGGATTTCGCCATCAATGCTGACCACTGACCTTTCACTGCGCTTCGACCCGATCTACGGGCCGATCTCCAAGCGCTTCCATGAAAACCCCGACCAGTTCGCCGATGCTTTTGCCCGGGCGTGGTTCAAGCTGACCCATCGCGACATGGGCCCGCGCGTCCGTTATCTCGGCCCGGAAGTGCCGGCCGAGGAACTGCTGTGGCAGGATCCCGTCCCCGCTGTCGACCATACGTTGATCGACGCCGAGGATATCCGCGCGCTCAAGGCCAAGCTGCTCGCCTCCGGGCTGACGATCTCCGAACTGGTGACGACGGCCTGGGCTTCGGCCTCGACCTACCGCGATTCCGACAAGCGCGGCGGGGCAAATGGCGCCCGCATCAGGCTGGCGCCGCAGAAAGATTGGGAGGTCAACCAGCCTGCGCAACTGGCAAAGGTGCTCAACAAGCTGGAAGGCGTCCGTCAGGCGTTCAACGCGGAAGTTTCAGGCGGCAAGAAAGTCTCGCTGGCCGATATCATTGTGCTGGGCGGCTGTGCGGCTGTCGAGGAAGCGGCCCGCAACGCCGGCCACGCCGTCACGGTTGCCTTCACCCCCGGCCGCACCGATGCCAGCCAGGAACAAACGGATGTGGAGGCCTTCGAGGTGCTTGAGCCTGTCGCCGACGGCTTCCGCAACTACATGAAAAAAGACTATACCGTGCCTGCCGAAACCCTGCTTGTCGACCGGTCGCAATTGCTGTCGCTGACTGCGCCTGAAATGACGGTTCTGGTCGGCGGTCTGCGTGTGCTCTGCGCCAATGTCGGCCAGTCGCAACACGGCGTTTTCACCAACCGCCCAGGCGCATTGACCACCGACTTCTTCGTCAACCTGCTCGACATGGGCACACAGTGGAAGCCGACCTCGGAGGCTGCTGACACTTTCACGGGAACCGACCGGGCCACCGGCGAACAGAAATGGACCGGCACCCGCGTCGATCTCGTCTTCGGCTCCAACTCCCAGCTTCGGGCGCTGGCCGAAGTCTATGCCTGCAGCGATTCCCAAACCGCCTTCGTGCATGATTTCGTGGCGGCCTGGACCAAGGTGATGAATCTCGACCGGTTTGATCTGGCCTGATCTGGGCAATTTGGCCGCAGCGGTTGAACACATGCCAGGGCGGCGCTTCAGGAATGCTGAAGCGCCGCTTTTTTGCGTGGTGGGAAAAGGGGCGGTCGCCATGCGGGGCCAATTCCGCCCGCGTTCGGTCATTGGCTAACGACAGACATCGCGAACGCAGCCCCGAAGCCAGCGATGGGCCGGATCGGCATCCATCCGCGGGTGCCACAGAAGCGATATGGTGACTTCAGGAAGCGGCAGCGGCAGGGCAAAGCTGTGCATCCCGTCGCGCAGATTGCCCGTATGGCGTTCGGGCAGGCTGGCGATCAGGTCGGAACCGCGCGACAGCGCCAGGGCCTCCGAAAAGCTGCCGACAATGGCTGCAATCTTGCGGGTCATGCCCAGCCTATCGAGGGCGTCGTCAACCGGTCCGCGTTCGAGCCCTCGGCGCGAGACCAATATGTGTCGGCCTGCCGCAAAACGTGCCGCTGTCATCTCGCCCTCAGACAGGGAATGGCCTTGGCGCACGACGCCGATGAACCTGTCGCCAAACAGCGCCTGGGTGCGCAATTCAGGGCCAAGGGCCTTGCTGACGATACCGGTTTCCAGATCCGCGCCGCCTTCGCGCAATGGCGCGCTTTCCCGGTCCGGCTTGGACAAAAAGCGCAATGTCACGCCGGGCGCCTCCTCTTGCACGCGGGCAATGAGCGCCGGTCCGAAATTTTCGACGAAGCCCTCCCTGTTTCTCAGCGTGAAAGTCCGCACAAGCCGGTTCAAGTCGAGCGCTTCGACAGGGCGCAACAGCGTTTCGGCATCCTCCACAAGCCGGCTGACTTGTGCCTGAAGTTCGATGGCGCGCGGTGTCGCCACCAGCTTGCGGCCAGCCCTGACCAGCAGCGGATCGCCGGTGGTCTGGCGCAAACGCGCCAGCGCCCGGCTCATGGCCGAGGGGCTGAGGTGCAGCCTTTTGGCAGCAGCGACCACGCTGCCTTCAGACAGCAGCACATCCAGCGTGACGAGGAGATTGAGATCGGGACGGGTCATAACCAAGGATAGCACGGTTTGCAGGATTTGGCATAGCGTCAAACGCAATGAATGAATGCAAATGCTGCGTCTTCCGCCATGCCTGGATTGGCTTTATCTGGAGGGCAATCGCAAACAAGGAGTTGTCAAACATGCCTGTCCGTTACGCCCCCGTCCTGTTCAGTTTCATCCTCTCGGCCTTGATGTCCCTTGTGGTCTCGGGCATCGCCACCCTCCGCAATGCCGGTTTGGTCGAAGGCTTTTTCAGCCTTTGGATCGGCGCCTGGCTGGTAAGCTGGCTTATCGCTTTTCCCGTCGTCATGATTGTCGCGCCTTTGGCGCGCCGGATCGTCAACAATCTGGTCAAGGCTCAGCCGGAGCAATCACGATGACCCCCGCCGGACCGGATGCCGATGCGCCTGATCTGCCGCGCAATGCCTCGGCCCGCTGGGCGCTGGCCAGCCTCTCGCTGGCCATGCTGCTGTCGTCGCTGGGAACCAGCATCGCCAATGTTGCCCTGCCGACGCTGGCGGAGAACTTCAACGCATCCTTCCAGCAGATCCAGTGGGTCGTATTGGCTTATCTTCTCGCCATCACCACAATGATTGTCAGCGTCGGAAAACTGGGCGATCTCGCCGGACGAAAGAAGCTGATGCTTGCCGGGATTGCGCTGTTCACGCTGGCCTCGCTGCTTGCCGGCGCGGCGCCCACGCTCTGGTTGCTGATCGCCGCCCGGGCGGTCCAGGGGCTGGGAGCGGCCATCATGATGGCGCTTGCCATGGCTTTTGTGGCCGACACCATGCCCAAGGCGATGCTCGGCAGCGCCATGGGGCTGCTGGGGTCCATGTCTGCGGTTGGCACCGCAATCGGCCCGTCGCTGGGCGGCCTGCTTCTCGCGGGCTTGAATTGGCAAGCAATCTTTCTGGTCCATGTGCCGCTGGGCGTCATCGCCTTTTATCTCGCCTGGCGCAACCTGCCGGCCGATCATCGCAAAAGCGAAACCAAGCGTGCCGGTTTCGACAAGACGGGGACTTTGCTGCTGGCGCTGACACTGGCTGCCTATGCGCTGGCCATGACAACGGGGAAAGGCGGCTTCGGCCTGCTCAGCATCGGGTTGGTGTTGGCGGCACTCCTCGGCACGGGCCTGTTCGTGCTGGTCGAGACCAGGGTTGCATCGCCGCTGATCCGGCTGGCCATGTTCCGCAAGGCCGGGTTGAGCGCCAGCCTTGCCATGAATGTTGCCGTCTCGACAGTGATGATGGCGACATTGGTGGTCGGTCCCTTCTATCTCGCCCGCACTTTGGGATTGAGCTATGGCCTGGTCGGGTTGGTCATGTCGGTCGGCCCGGTTGCATCCGCGCTCAGCGGCTATCCGGCAGGAAAACTTGTCGATCGCTACGGCGTCAAATGGCTGGTGGTTGCCGGGCTTGTCGCCATGGCTGCCGGTGCGGCCGGCCTGTCGGTCATCCCGTCGAGTTTCTCAATTGCAGGCTATCTTGCCGCCATCATCCTGCTGACGCCGGGATATGCGCTTTTCCAGGCCGCCAACAACACTGCCGTGATGATGGATGTCCAGGCCGATCAGCGCGGGGTCATCTCCGGAATGCTCAATCTGTCGCGCAATCTCGGTTTGATCACCGGCGCGTCGGTGATGGGGGCGGTGTTTGCCTTCGCATCCGGAACAGCCGACATTGTTGCCGCCCGTCCGGATGCCATAGCCGCAGGAATGCACGGTACATTTGCCGTTGCCGCAGTTCTGGTGATCCTCGCGCTTGTTCTGGCAATCAGATCCCTGCCGTCGCCGCTACGCACAAGCCGCGAGGCAGGCCCCTCAGGCGAATCACCCCGGTAAAAAATATTTTTCACCGCATTTTTCCGCGCCCCCGAAAGCCGTGGGAGAATCATCCCTGTTCCTGCCACGGAGTCGACTCGAGACGTTCAGTCGGGGCAGGGGCCGGCGCTTTCATTGTCAGGTCGTAACGTGCGGCTTGGGGGTGGAAGGGACGAAAGCGCGGCGGGTAGGTCCCCGCCGTCAGATGTTTCCCTCGGGGCTGCCTGCCCCGGCATGGCTTGACCATACAAGCGTCCAACTTTGTTTGTTGGCGTGCAGCGAAACAGTCTTTCGTTCAAAGGGGCGTGGCGGCCCCTGAAAACGCTTGAGGTCACGCGGATGCGGAGCCACTTGCTTTGACTAAAATGAAGGCAATGCATTCGCGTGGCCCTCCTCATATCCATCAATCCGGAGCAGATCTGCTTGCGGCAGGATTTTCTGCGTCCGCCAACATTTCGGGAATTCAACAGATGAAAAGCAAATCGAAGAGAGAGCAGGCCGGGTTTGACTATGTGCGGGCGCTTTTGGCCAAGGGGAAGGACAGGACCAGGGAAGAAGAAAACGAATTGGTGCTTTTCTACTTCAGATGCGCTACAAATTACCAAAAATATTACCGCAATTGTCATATGCCGGTCTGCCGGCGAAACGGCATGTGTTGTGCGGTCATACCGCCGGAACGCATTAGTTCGATGCGCGATCATCGCATTCCGCCCTGCGTCTCGATCGACGATGAGCGCCGCGAGACCTGCAGGCTGTTGATCTGCGCGTGGATGAAAGTCAACCAGCCGAAACCCGGCAGCCAGTATACCGGCGGATTTTGATCAGCCGCGCCGTTCCATCGAGCGCGACACCAAAATCACCGGCACCAGGCCTGCCAGCATGATGATCATGGCGGCCACCGAGGCATCTTCGACATGGGCGCGGCTGGCATCCTCATAGACAAGGGTGGCGAGCGTATTGAAATTGAAGGGCCGCAATAGAATGGTCGCCGAGAGTTCCTTGATGGTTTCGATGAAGACCAGCAGTCCGGCAGTCAGCGCCGCCGGCCGCATCAGCGGGATCAGCACGCTCTTCAGCGTCTGCGTCGAGGTCCGGCCAAGCGTGCGGGCGGCATGGTCGAGATGCGGCGAAAGCTTCTGGAAACCGGCATCCACCGTGCCTTCCGCCATGGTCAGGAAGCGCACCGAGGCGGCATAGACGATGGCAATGACGCTGCCGCTTAAAAGCAGGCCCGGATTGACGCCGAAATGGTCGCGCATGAAGCTCGACAAGGCATTGTCGAAACCCGCCAGCGGCACCAGCACGCCGATGGCCAGCACCGTTCCCGGCACGCCATAGCCGAAGGAGGCAAGCCGGGCGGCGGCGGCCGAAATCCTGCCGCGGCCGCGCCGGGCCGAATAGGAAAACAGGAAGGCGAAGATTACGGTGATGGCCGCAGTCAAGCCGGCGACCATGATCGTGTTGCCAAGGGCGGTAAACAGCCGGGCGGAGACGAACTGGTCAAGCCGGCGCATCGCAAAGCCGCCCAATACGATGACGGGGATGACAAAGCCGCCGAGCACCGGCAGGCCGCAAGCAAGTATGGCCAGCGCCGCCTTGAAGCCGACAAGCTTCAACCGCACCGCGTCATGGACCATCGACGTGGTCTTCTGGGCGGAAAAGCGCTGGCGGCGGCGGGCATAGCGCTCGGCCATGACCAGAAACGCCACGACCACCAGCATGACGGCGGCAATCTGCGCGGCGCCGCCGAGATTGCCGCGATTGAGCCAGGTATCGTAAATGGCGAAAGTCAGCGTATTGACGCCGAGATATTCGACTGCGCCGATATCGTTGAGCGTCTCCATCATCACCAGCGTCAACCCGATCATGATCGCCGGGCGCGCCATCGGGATCTGGATCTTGAAAAACACCCTCAGCGGCGATGCGCCAAGGGTGCGGGCGACATCGGCGGCCTGCCGGCCCTGCATGAGGAACATCGAGCGGCAGGCGAGATAGACATAGGGATAAAGCACAGAACCCAGCACCATGACCGCGCCGCCGGTCGAGCGGATTTCGAAAAACCAGTAATCACGCGCCGTCTGATAGCCGAATATGGCGCGGATCGCGGTTTGCAGCGGACCGGTGAAATCAAAGAATTCGCCCGCCGCATAGGCCGCCAGATAGGAGGGAATGGCCAGCGGCAGCACAAGCGCCGAGGAGAAGAATTTGCGGCCCGGAAAGTCGCAGGCCGCCACCAGCCAGGCAGTCGCGATGCCGGTGATGCCGGTGGCAATGGCAATCAGGCTGAGCAGCACCAGCGTACGGCCAAGCGCGCGCGGCAATATGGTATCGACCACATGGCCAAGGTCGCCGGTATCGCCAGCCGCCGCAATCCACACGATGGCGGCAATCGGCATGAAGGCAATGAGCGAAACCAAAATGGTTCCCGCCTCCAGCCATCTTGGCCTGGGCCTGCCGATCGGGGCGGCGCTATTGATCGACTGGGATGGTGCAATGGGCAACGACGTGGGTCCGGTCATGCTCGCCGCCCGGTCCGGGCGGGCTTTATAAAGGCTCGTCCGTACCTAATCGCATTCAACTCAATCCGCAAGAACGCGCTGCGAGGGGAAGGTGATTTCCACCAAGGTGCCTTCGCTGGGCGCCGAGGAAATGGTGAAATTGGCACGGTTGGCTTCCGCCATCGCCTTGGTCAGGGGCAGACCGAGTCCGGTGCCTTCGCCGCGTCGCCTGGTGCCGGTGGTAACCTGCCGGAAAGGCTTCATCGCCTGTTCCAGTTCCGTCCGCGTCATGCCGATGCCGGTATCGCGGATCCTCAGCACCACCGAGCCATTGGCCTCATAGGCGGTGGACACCACCACCTGGCCGCCGGAGGGGGTAAAGCGGATGGCATTGGCCAGGATGTTGAGCGCGATCTGCTTGATCGAGCGCAGGTCGGCGACAATGTTGGGCACGGTATGCGACAGCGACGTGCGGATAATGACGCGCTGGGCATTGGCCTGCGGCTGGATGATCGACACGGCCTCGGAGATGCAGTCATTGATGCCGACGGCTGCGAAATCCAGGTCCATCTCGCCGGCTTCGATCTTCGAGATGTCGAGAAGATCGTTGACGATATCAAGGACGTGGCGGCCGGACCGGCCGATGTCATTGGAATATTCGATGTAACGGGGATGACCGATCGGGCCGAAGCGCTCTCCGGCCATCATGTCGGCAAAGCCGATGATCGCGTTGAGCGGCGTGCGGATTTCGTGGCTGACGCGGGCCAGAAAGTCGCTCTTGTGGGCATTGGCGGTCTCGGCGGCGCGCTTGGCCTCCTTCAACTCGTCCTCCGAACGCTTCCACTGGGTGATGTCGCGGATGACGGCGCAATAGCCATTCGACGCGGCAAGCTTGCCGATCGTCATGAAAAGGGGAATGAAACCGCCATGCGCTTCGCGTCCGATGACTTCGCGCCCGTCGTTGAGAACGCTGGCGACACCATGGCCGGCGAGACCGGCCAGATAATCCATGACGGCGCGCTGGCTCTCATGGGCAAACAGCATGGCAAAGGGGCGATCCTCGGTTTCGGTGTTGTCGTAATTGAACAGGGCCGAAGCCGAACGGTTCATCGAGCGGATTTCGCCTTCCGGGCTGACAAGGACAACGCCATCGGTCGCGGTTTCCAGGATCGAGCGCAATTCCTCGGCTTCCGCCTTCAGCGCCGCCAATTCAGCAGCGGTCCCGCCATCGGCGTCTTCAGGAGCCGGTGCAACCGGAGTCTCGTCGGTTTCAGCCGATGCCACCGGCGTGATGGCCAGCATCAGCGCAGTCTGGCCTTCCCAGCGGATCGATTGCAGCCGGGCCGATACGGGCATGACTTCGTCGTCCTTGCGCACGAGCAATATATGGCCGTAGGCCATGTCGTCATCGCCCTCGGAGCGGGTGATCAGGCCGTCAATGCCGCCGCTGGCCTGCAAGCCGGCAAGATCGTCATAACCGCTCAGCCGCAGCAATTCCGGATTGGCGTGGATCAGCACATCGCCGGCATGGACGAGCAGGGCCAGGGGTATCTGGTCGATAATGGCGGCGTTCAGTCCGTCCGGCATCAAGGCGCGCGGTTGCAACTGGTCCAGCCTGGCGCCATAGGGCACTTCAAATTCGGGCTCGATGCGGGCATCGGATGGTTCGTCATCCTGCTCGACTGTATCAACGGTTTGGGCCGTTGCCGCTTCGTCATCAGCCGGCTCTGCCACCGTTTCATCAGGGGCGGCTTGCTCTGTGATCTTGTTCATTGGCTCAGGCTCAAGGACCTCGACCACATTGTCGGTCACTTCGCCAGCGTCGGAATCGTCGGTCCTGTCCGTATCGGGAATTTGCGACAGCCTGTCTTCAACCGAGGTCTCATCAAAGGCCATGGACTCCGGTTTGCCAGCCACATCGTCTGGCTGCTCGGTCTTTTCCAATTCTTCATTGGGCCGCTTGCCAAAGGGTTCAAGCTGGCGGGCAATTTCGCGAAAAGCCGTTTGTTCGGCAATGGTAAGGCCTTCGCGGGCAAGCGCCCTGCGCTCTTCAAGCTGGATGACCTTGTCGGAAAACCTGCGGCCCGGCGCAGTGACGACTTTCAGGGCGGGGACCTCACCGCGAAAATCATCGTCATCCTCTTCAATGACAGGGAGGTCATCTTCGGTCTCGATCTGGTCGTCGGTGGTCAGGTCCACTTCGTCTTCGTCGCCGGATACAATAGCGGCTTCTTCCTTCACCTCTTCACCGGCCCCATCGGCAACCTGGCCGAAGGACATGCCGACGGCATGCGGATCGACCTCGGCATCGCCAACCCGAATGATGCCGAATCCGCGGAAGCCGTCAAATTCGCGATTGCGGGAATAGGTGGGCAGGGCCGCCAGATCTATTGGAACGACAAGGTTGGTATCTTCTGCCGGCCACAGGATCGTACGGCCGGACCAAGTGTCGCGACGGTTGAGCAATTCGACGATCTTGCCATTCGGATCGAGATGGTAGCGTTCGGCCAATTGTCGGAACGAAAGGCCGTTGACCTCTCCCGAACGCGGACCTACGGTTGCAGCAAATTCATCCGAGACTTCGCTGAAGCGGCCATCGGCATCGATTTTCCAGACAAACCGCACCGGCCTGCCGGCAGGATTGAACGAAAAGCCCGGAACACTGTCTTCAACCGGCATCGCCGCGTCGGCCGATTCTGCCAGGTCCTGTGTGGGGGCAGTCTGGTCCGGTATCAACGTCGCATTGGCGATTGTCTCGCCGCCGGCTTCGGCAGCCGTTGCGATATCGTCGGGATGGACGCCGTCCAGCATCGCCAAACTGTCGACTTCAGACTGGCCGGGGTCCTGATTGAGTTCATCCTCGGCCTGAAGGTCGCTATCGGCCAGAATGGCGCTGTCGGCCTGCTCGGCTTCAACTGCGGGTTCAAGCGGTGGTTCCGGCAGCATGTCCGGTGCAGCCTGCTGGCCGGTCTGCGGGTCCTCTATCGTCCCATCATCATCGGCTATGGCAATATCCGTTTTTGCCTCAATCGCTTCATCATGCGCCTCGGCGACAGGGACAGGATCGGGCTGTTTTGCCACTGGCGGCTCGAAAGCCTCCGGCGGGTCCATCTTGCCCAGCACGGTTTCAACGCAGAAAAGCAGATAGAGGCCCGGTTCCTGCTTGAGCCTGCCGATGGCGGCGGGCAAATAGCCGCGCCCGGTCAGGATGGGCCGCTTGATCAGGCCATCGGGATGACGCGCTGCGGCATCCACCAAGCTGCGCGCCAGATCTTCGGAAATGCCGATGCGGGAGAAGTCCTTCGATGTCGCCAGCAGCCGGCCTTCGCCATCGACCACGGCCATGTGTGTATCGGGGTCGTCAAAACCCCCCAGCATTTGCCGGGCGATCTGATCCGGTTTCAACTGGCCGGACTGCAGGGGAGCAGCAAAAAGAATGACGGCGTCGTCGGGGACGATCTCAATACGCTCCACTTCACAATTGACCGCGACGCGCTGGAAGCCCGAGGCAATGCGGATCATCAAGCTGCGGCGATCTCCGGTTTGGCTCAACTGCGACGCCGTCGCTTCAAGCTGGCGGAATGATACGTCGTGGCGATCAGGCCCCTGGTCGAGGAAATCATAAATCAGGCCGTTGCCGAACAGTCTGGCGCCAGCGCCGTTTGTCCACAGAACACGGTTCATGTCGAGCGAAAAAAGGATGATCGCCTGGCCGGCCGCAAAGCGGTCACGGATGCCCGGATGGACGGCGATATCGATGAATGGGTACTGAACCTCGGACATGATGAACCTGTGTTGGCAAATACTGGCGGCCCGGAAAATTGCTCTTGCCGGGAATTAACGCTTTATTAATAACGATAGCATCGCCAGCGGTCCAGAAGCACCTTTGGACAATTGAAATGAGGGTTAATTTTTATCGCGCCGCACAATTATGTTGCAATGCACAATAACCTGTGCTAAACACCCTCATCATCAACAAACAGAAGCGCCCCACCGGAGCGCTTTTGACCAAGGAGATTATATCATGGCTACCAAGAAGACAGAAGACGCTTTCGCAATGGCTTCGTTCGATCCTTCCAAGATCACTGAAAACTTCCGTGAATTTGCTGAAAAGGGCTCGGAAAAGTCCAAGGAAGCTTACGGCAAGATGAAGGAAGTTGCTGAAGACGCAACCAAGACCATCGAATCCACCATGCAGTCCGCCCAGTCCGGCACCGTGGAAATCGGCCTCAAGGCTATCGAAGCCCTGCGCACCAATGCAGAATCGTCCTTGTCGCACATGGAAGCCCTGCTCGGCGTAAAGTCGGTTTCCGAGCTTTTCGAATTGCAGACATCGTTCTTCCGCAAGCAGGCTGAAGCCACTGTTTCCCAGGCAAAGGCGATGCAGGAAGCAACCCGCAAGGTTGCCGAAACTGTTGCCAAGCCTGGCAAGGAAGCCGCTGAAAAGGCTTTCTCCGGCTTCAAGCTGCAGGCCTGATTTCAAGCCGGAGCCTTCACAAACTCCGAACGGAACGACTATGGGGCCGGGCATTGATTGCCTGGCCCTTTTTTATTAATAAAAGGGGATTGTGCAAACAATCTGCCCGTGGCTAAAATAGGCGCTGATGTGAAAATCGGGTCTGCGGGACTTGCAAATTTTGCGGACACCCCGTATGTGACCCGGCAAGCAACTTCGGTTGCTTCAAGCAGTGCGGTTGTAGCTCAGTTGGTTAGAGCGCAGGTTTGTGGATCCTGAGGTCGGTGGTTCGAGACCACCCAACCGTACCATTGCTTTCCCGGCCGATTTTTTGTTAGCGGCAGATGATTTTTCCGAAATCTTCCAAACTTCGCCATTTTGGCGTTTTGTTTTTTCATAAAATGAAATGTCGATTCTCGCTGCGATCAAATGTTTCTTATATATTTCAGTAATTTGACTTTATAATATAATAACAAATGCCCTTTTTTCAGGTTAAAAATGCCAATTTAATTCATACTTCGAAAAAATATAAAGGAAGCATTTACCATCATACTTGGTATATCGGAATAATTACAAGTTTTAGGATTCCATTGACCATTACGTCACTAGCATGGGTCGTCTCAAATAGGGATGGTCGCCATGACGGCTGCCGGGCCCGTGCGGGGAATGAATGGGAAATCTTGTACTCAAAGTGCTTGGCTCGTTAGCCGGCATATCTGCCTTGCTGCTAATTTTTCTGCCGATCAGTCTGCAGGCGCAGTTGGTGTTGAGCTTTGCCGTTCTCGGTTTGATGTTTATTTCAATGAGCCGGCCGGAAAACAAGGTCATGCGCATCATGACCTTTGTCTTTGCCGGGATCCTCGCGCTTCGCTACGCATTCTGGCGGACGACCGAGACACTTCCCGATATTCATGAGCCGCTCAATTTCATACCCGGTTTTCTGCTCTATCTCGCTGAAATGTACTGCCTGGCCATGTTGGCCGTAAGCCTTTTCATGCTGGCCGACCCGATCCGCCGCGTGGCGCCCATTCTGGCCAACAATGATGAACTTCCCACTGTTGATGTCTTCATACCGACTTACAATGAAGATCCGGAGATGCTGGCGGCAACTCTGGCTGCGGCAAACGCCATGGCCTATCCGAAAAACAAACTGGCGATCTATTTGCTGGATGATGGCGGCACCGAGGCCAAACGGACGCAGAAGGACCCCAAGGGCGCTCTTGCCGCCATAAAGCGCAACGAGACGCTCAAGGCGCTTTGCGAGGCGATGGGTGTTACCTATCATGCCCGCAAACGCAATGACCACGCCAAGGCGGGCAATCTCAATGAGGGCCTGAAGATTTCCAAAGGCGATCTCGTGGTGGTGTTTGATGCAGATCACGCGCCCGTGCGCGACTTCCTGAAGGAAACCGTCGGCTTTTTTGCCCAGGACGAAAAGCTGTTCCTCGTCCAGACGCCGCACTTCTTCCTCAATCCCGATCCGCTTGAAAAGAACCTCGAAACCTTCGCCCGCATGCCGTCGGAAAACGAAATGTTTTATTCGATCCTGCAGCGCGGACTGGACAAGTGGAACTCGGCGTTCTTCTGCGGCTCTGCCGCAGTCCTGCGCCGCAAGGCGCTTGATACCACAGGCGGCTTTGCCGGCCAGACCATCACCGAGGATTGCGAGACCGCATTGGCGCTCCATGCCACCGGATGGCACAGCGTTTACGTCGACAAGCCGCTGATTGCCGGACTGCAGCCGGAAACCTTTGTGTCCTTCATCGGACAGCGCGCCCGCTGGGCGCAGGGCATGCTGCAAATTCTCATTCTCAACCGGCCCTTCATGAAGCGCGGCATCACCAATGCCCAGCGCATCTGCTATGCCGGCATCAACCTTTTCTGGCTGTTTCCGCTGTCGCGCCTGGCCTTCATGTTTTCACCGCTGCTCTATATCTTCTTCTCGCTGGAGATTTTCCGGTCCAACATCATTGAATTCGCGTCCTTTGCCGTGACTTACCTCGTGTCGTCCTTCGCCATGCAAAGCTATCTTTATGGCAAGGTGCGCTGGCCGTGGATTTCGGAGCTTTATGAATATGTCCAGTCCGTCATGCTGTTCGGCTCGCTGATCAGTGTCGCCCGCAATCCCAGAAAGCCGACTTTCAATGTGACGGCAAAAGGCCAGACGCTGGACAAAAGCGGTTTGTCGCCCATTGCCAAGCCTTATTTCGCGATATTTTTCATCCTGCTGGTGGCAGCATTCTACTCGGTCTGGCGTTTCTTCACGGAACCGCTCGCCAGCGAGTTGCTGATGATTGTCGCCGGTTGGAACCTGATTAATCTTGGCCTGGCCGGCGCCGCCCTCGGCGTGGTGTCCGAGCGACGGGAACGACGCAGGAACCAACGGCTGTCTGTTCACCGCCATGCGCTGATGCGCATTGAGGATGCGCTGCATTCCATCATTGTCGTGGATGCCTCCAATGGCGGCGCCTTGGTCGAATTCATGGATAATGAGCCGGTCCACAAGGAAGGCGAACCGCTGGAGGCCTTGCTGGAAGTGCGCCGCGGCGGGCATTTGCTGACCTCAAAGATGATCCTGCGCAGCAAGAAGCAGACGCCGGATGGCTACTTCTATGGCTTTGCCTATGCAGAGCGGACGCCGCTTACATTTGCCATGATCGCTGAATTGATGTTTTCCGACCAGACAGTGCTGCAGGACAGGCTCAATCGGCGCCAGGTCCGGGTGGGCTATTTTTCGGGCACCCTGCGTTTCATGGTCTGG
Organism: Rhizobiaceae bacterium; assembly: GCA_041742335.1. Classification (GTDB taxonomy): domain Bacteria; phylum Pseudomonadota; class Alphaproteobacteria; order Rhizobiales; family Rhizobiaceae; genus Rhizobium_E. The sequence continues at coordinate 20,757 of JBGSIT010000094.1, read as the reverse complement.
ACAATAAGCGAAACCATCCGGGCGCTGCGCTATTCGATGGGGTTGGTGGGCGAGGACAAAGTCGTCTCGGCAGAGGATGCCCCAATCCTGATCACGCCGAACAAGACCGTTGTCGCAGAAAGTCTGGGACATGAAGAACAGTTGAGTGCAGTCAATGGCTAAATCATTCCTCCTTTGCCTTCTGGCCGCCACCTTCCTTGCCCAGCCTGCCGCGCGGGCTGACAGCCTGCTGGTGCCAGCGCAAACCTTGCCTGCCGCCACCGAGATGCAGGTCGTCAAGCCGGAAACGACGGCTTTGGACAATGTCCTGCCGTCTGGCATGCAAGGCAAAATCCCGGTCATTCCCTTTGAAGATGGTACTGACAGGTTTGAATTGAGCGGTGAAGACGTCTCCTCCTCATTCACCTTCGTGATCGGCAAGGCGGATCTGGCCCATGACGGAGCCTTGGTCATCTCCTATCAGAACGCCACCTCGGTGGTGCCTGATGAAAGTGAGATGGTCATTCAGGTCAACGGCGCCAAGCTGGGTTCTATCCGCATCGCATCGCCTTTCGGATTTACCGAAGAACGCTTGGCCGTGCCGGCCTCCTATTTGAAAGCTGGACGCAACCGCGTCGAGATCCGCACCCGTCAGTACCATCGTGTCGATTGCTCGCTGGATGCGACCTATGAGCTGTGGACCCGGATCAATCCGCAAACATCCGGCTTTGAACCGAAAACACCAGTGACATTTTCGGGTATTGAAGATCTCAACAGGGTTGGCCGGATGGAAAATGGTCGCACCGAGCTGCGGCTGGTGCTGCCCGAAACGGCGACAACCGACATGCTCAATGACGCATTGCCGCTGCTTCAGGCCATTGCCCTCTATCTTGACCGTGATGACGTGGTTGTCACCGTCGCCAGCGCCCCGGGCGATGGCGCGGGCATTGATGTCTATGTCGGCAGCCCTGAAATCGGCCGTCAGACAAATGATGCCGCCAACATTCTGAATGGTTCTCCTGAAGGGGTTTCGGTGCGCTCCGGCAAAAATCCGCTGCGCGCTGCTGTTATACTGCGGGGCGGCTCGCGCCAGTCGCTGGAAGCCAGTCTTTCCAGCCTGATTGAAGGCCCGATGAATGACGGGCTGAAAAGTGGTGTGCTGTCCAGCCATTTTGGCGTCATCAAGGCCGAGGCAGGCGAAAGCTACCAATTGCGCGATGCCGGAATCAGATCCCTGAGCTTTTCAGGACGTCTGATGCGCCAGCGCTTCGACCTTGTATTGCCGGCTGATTTTTATCCGGCTGAGTATGCAACGCTGGATCTGAAGCTGAATGCGGCGACATCGCCCGGGCTGGAGCCGTCTTCGCAACTGCTAATCCGGGTCAATGACAATGTTGTCAATTCTTTCCCGTTCCGCAATACCAATGGCGAACGGTACAATGGCAAGCTGATCGAATTGCCGCTTCGCGCCTTCCGTCCGGGCGTCAATCGTGTCGAATTGCTGGCCGAATTGCCAACCGCCGCCGATGCGGCCTGCGCGCCTGAAACCCGTGATGATTCCGTCCCCCGCTTTATTCTGCTTGACGACAGCGAAATCCGCGTGCCGCCGCTGGCCCGGCTCAGCCGGCTACCGGATCTGGCGGCATTCGCAGGCAAGGCCTATCCCTATGACAACGGCAAGGCATTCACGGTCTATGTCGACCAGCCCGAAAGCCAGTCGATCAGTGCGGCGATGACCATGATCGTCCGTCTTGCACAGTCCTCTACGGCGCCGATCAAGGCCGAGCTGGCATTTTCCAGCGCGCCGGCCAATTTGACTGGCAATGCGCTATTGGTGACTGCGACTGAAAAGCAGGCGTCGCTGCCCGGCAAGCGCGAAAGACTGGTCGCGTCCAACAGCTTTCTTGTTGATGAAAATGCAGGCGAAGTCGTTCGACTGGATACGACGCGGACGGCGACAATCAATGCCATTCCCGCCAACAAGACAAAAGAAGGCGCAGAAGCGGATTCGCTGCTCAACAGTTTCAAGAAACTGACCCAAACCAGTTCCAGCCAGCAGGATTGGTTGACCCGGCTGCGGATATTCATGTCTGATTCGGGTAGCCGGTTTACCAAGTGGCTTTCCTACCAAAGCGAGGAGCAGGAGACCACTTTGCCGGAAGGCGGGGCATTGGTGACGCTTTCACAATCCTTGTCGAGCAATGGTGATTCAGTCCTGACGATTGTGGCCGCATCCACCGGTCGTGATCTTCAAATGGGCGTCAATCGCCTTGTTGAGCCGGCAGTATGGCACTCGCTTGACGGCGGGGCGGCAGTCATTGCGCCGGCTGACCTGAAACTGCTGACCTATGCATCGACCAACCGGCATGTGCTGGAAGTGACTGACCAGAGCCTGTCGAACTATCGGCGTATTGCTGCGGCCTGGTTCTCCGACAATTTCCGCATCTATGTGTTGCTGGTCATCGCTTTTGCGGGCCTGTTCGCCTTCTGGCTTGGTCGCATAATTCCCAAACTGGGCGTGAGGTCTGATCAATGATGGTCCTTTCCCCAATCAAGCGGATGCTGCTGGCAGGCACCGTGATATTGATGCCGATGAATGCGGCCGGCCAGGCGGGTGATCCTGTGCGTCTGCTGACTGATGGTTCGGCTCATTCGGATCTGGCAACGCCGTCGTCCGACCAGGTTTTGACCGACAAGCCGGCAGCGGATGCAAATGTGGCAGCCGACCCGCAGGCTGGCGCAGCCGCTGTGCCGGATGCAGCCAAGGGTCCCGATGCCGTCGATCTGGCCGGCCTCTATTATTATGCCAGCCTCAAGCAGACCGACCGCGTTGATGCCGAGGCCAGACGACTGGCCTTTAAATTCCCCGGCTTCGTGATGCCCAAGGATATCTATGATCCGGAAATAAATCGCGAACTTGATGAGACAGCGCTTTGGGACCTTTACGATGACAATGATTTTGCGGGAATAGACAAGGAAGTCGCAGCACGGCAAAAGCAAATTGCCGATTGGCAGCCTAGCGAGGAATTCGCCGCCAAGCTGAAGCGCAAGAAGCTTCGTTTCGGGTTTGAGGCTGCGGCCAAGAGCAAGCAATGGCCCAGTGTGATTGCACTGGGCACAGCAATCGACCCGGCCAGCGAAACCGAGGTGGATCTGCTCTGGACCCTGATTGATGCCTATGTGGCCACCGGTGACACCAATGCCGCCGCCGCCATCTATCGTTCAATCCTGTTCAGGACCGCCGCCGCTTTTCCCAAGCCTGTGTTGATTGCAACCGTCCAGAAGGCGACGCGCGACTTTTCGCCGGATGACATACGCGCCGTGATGGCCAAATTCGCGGCCGATCCTGAAGTCGTGGCCGGTCTTGCGCCAGTCTATCTTGATCTCAATCGCCGTGAGGTGGCCGATTTCAATGGCGATGAAAACAGCACAGAGCCATTGCAGGCTGAAAAAATCTCAACGCTTGTTGCCGCCGCCGCCAAGGGCAAGTTGACGTCGGATTATTCGCTGCTCGGCTGGTATTATCTTAAAATTGAAAAGCCGGTCGATGCCGGCGTCTGGTTTCGCAAGGCGCTTGATGTCGAAGCAAGCGCCGAGCATGCCAAGGGTCTCTATCTGGCTTTGGTCAAGCAGGACCGGCAGGACGAAGCCTATGATCTGGCGCTCAAATATAAAAAAGACCTAGCCGACGACCCGGTCTTCCTGATGAATGCCCTTTCGGAACGCTTTGCGCGACCGGAAACCGGCGCAATAACAGTCGATGCGGTAACCGCCTATTCGGGCACGATCCTGGCGACATCCAATCCGGATCATTCCGAAATCCTTGCCTGGTATGCCTATAAATCCAATCAGCTTGAGGCGGCGAAGGCATGGTTTGGCAAGGCGGTGCAATGGAAGCCCGCCGAGGCGCGCGTCAAGGGTCTAGCCTTGTCGCTGGCGAAGTTGGGCGAACGCGAGCAGTTGATCGCGCTCTACCGGAAATTCAATGCTGAGTTTCCTGGTATATGGGATGACGTCAAGCTCTCAAAGAACGGTGTCCCGGCGGTGGTCAAGCCGGTCAAGCCGTCTTTCCTCGACGGTATTGACGATGAAGCCACCAGCAGCCTGCCGGAGAAAAAGCCGGAAGTGAAGCTTGCAAAAACTTCAAGAACGGTCAGCGCCCCGACAGGATCAGGCTATCTCGCCGATTTCAATGCGAAGCGTTTTTCAAGTTGCATCGCCGCTTTGATCGGCATGGAAAGTCATGGAAAGCTCTCGGCCCAGCAACAGTTGATCAAGGGCTGGTGCTATCTCGGGCTGAACCGGCTTGCCGAGGCGCGCAACTCATTTGCCGGCGCCTTGGGGGCGGGCGGCACAACCCGCCAGGACGCCGCTTACGGTACGGCTTTGACCTTCCTGCGCGCAAAACTGACCGATGATGCCCAGTCGATCCTTTCGGTCTATCCGCTTTCAACAGCACATGACCGCGAAATACGGGCGGAAATCTACTGGCAGCGCGCCCGTTCCGCCTTTGACCGCAAACAGTACCAGGCCACCCTTGAAGCCTTGAACGCCCGCATCGCGCTGGTCGCCGAACCCGTCAATCTGAGCCAGTTGCGGGGCTGGTCGCATTTCAAGCTGGGTCACATTGCCCAGGCGCGCGCTGTTTTTGAACGGTTGAACATGCATCTCGACGACCCGGCAATCCGGCGCGGCGTCTTTGCGACTGACAGCGACCTGGCAAACTCGGCAAACTAGACCGGAGAAAAAAATGGACAACAAAGCGCTTGGAGAAGATTTTCGTCCGTCAGCAATGCGGGCCGGAAAAATGACTTTGCTGCTGTTGCTTCTTGCTTCAGCCGGATGCACATCTTCATCGCTTTCGCCCGATCCCTTCCTGCAGACAAGTTCGCTCGCGCCGGAAGCCGAAACCCTCTCCAGCGAAGTCTCGCCGGAATTTGCAGCAGCCTTCCTGCCCAGCGTGGCCGGTTCGATCCAGTCGGTGCGCCAGTCGATCCGCAGCGACGGCTTGAGCCAGCAGATCGTCTATTCGAACCTGACGACCGCGCCAGGCGAAAACCTCCTGTCAATCGAGGTTGGCAAGCCGGAAAGTGCGGAATTCCTGCGCCCGCCGACGCAACGCCGCATCGCCAGTGAAATCAGGGCCGTCATGCCGGGCGGCAATGCTGCCATCAGTCCGGTGATCCGCGACAATGTCCAGGGCGCCTATGGTTTTGCCACGGCTGCCTTGGGAGCCAGCGGAAGCTGTCTTTATGCCTGGCAGTTCATCAAGAATGTATCTGCCGATGATGTCGAGGGCTATCGCAAACTGACCCGCACCAGATTCGCTGCCCAGATTCGATTGCGCTATTGCCATCCGTCGATTCCGCAGGACAGGATTGCCGTGATGATGGATGGGTTGCGGGTCAAGAAGATGGGCGGTGAGACGATTGACCTTCTGCGTTTCGCGGCGGGATCGGCCTTTCTGGCAGCCCCTCCGGCCATCGTGACCGTCGAGCCGGCAAAGGTTGTACGCACGGCGCCTGTCGCCACGGTGACAAAAGCGGTGGTAGAGGAAGAGGATTGGCGCAACGCGGCGGCGGTCAAGCAGGTGAACGGCGAAACCAGACCGATCAAAAATGCCGTAAAGATACCGCTTCCCGACGAAACCCCGGTCAAGGCGGTCAAAACAGATATCGATGTCCAGCCAACCGTCAATGCGTCCGACAAGGCCGCCGTGCTGGACGAAGCCGGATCGATTCCGGCCTACAAGGCGGTGCTGGTTCCCCTGCCTGAATAGCAATCTCGGGCGGGCGGCTAGGTGTAGCGGCAAACACCATTACCAAATCGTGCGTCCTGCGCAGGCGGTGTATTACAGGAAGATGCTCTTCTCCTGAGCCACCAATTCCGCCAGAAAATCAGTGACAACCCGGACCCGCGCCAGATCGCGGGCTGATTCATGGTAGGTCGTCCAATAGGCGCGCGTGATCTGGCTTTTGGGCAATAGCCTGACCAATTCAGGATATTGCCGGGCAATGTAATTGTGCAGGATGCCGATGCCCGCGCCGGAACGGACCGCTTCGGTCTGGCCGGTGGCGCTTGAAATTTCAAAATCGGCGTTCCAGTTGCGCATGATTTCGCCGGTGAAATTCAGCGACTGCGAAAAGATCAGGTCCTCGACATAGCTGATCCTCGGATGGGTCCTGAGATCCTCGATTGCGGCAATTGGCCTGGCCTGGGCGAGATAGTCGCGTGAGGCGTAGAGACCCAAAGTGTAGTCAGTCAGCCGCGCGGAAACCAGGCGGCCCTGTTCGGGTCTTTCCAGCGTGATGGCGATGTCAGCCTCGCGTTGCGAAAGCGAAAAGGACCGCGGCACCGGCACCAGCTGGATTTTCAATTCCGGATGACGATGGATCAGCCGGCCCAGACGCGGCGCCAGGAACGAGACGCCGAAGCCGTCCGGCGCGCCGATCCGCACGGTTCCTGCTATGGCCGTGTCGATCTTGCCAATGCTGGCCTGGGCATTGAGCATTTCGGTTTCCATCCGCTCGGCGAAGGCCAGAAACGTCTCGCCTTCCGCCGTCAGTTCGCAGCCATTGGTACGCCGGATGAAGAGCCGTGTTTTCAGCGCCTCCTCAATGGAGCTGACCCGCCTGCTCAGCGTGGCATGGTTGACGCCGAGCCGTTTGGAGGCCGACAGGATCTGTCCGGTCCGCGCCACGGCCAGAAACATGCGCACATCATCCCAGTTCATCACGCTTCCTTACATCAATTTTTGCACAATGGATGCTTATCACAGGTCATTGCTTTGTGTAAATTGAAGTGCGACACTGTTTCCAGCATAAGGAGGAACCCATGCGTCAAATTCATCATTTCATCGGCGGCAAGCACGTTGCCGGCACATCCGGTCGCAAGGCCAATGTTTTCAATCCCGCAACCGGCGAAATCCAGGCCGAAGTGGATCTCGCCAGCGTTGAGGAATTGCGCGCGGCTGTCGCCAATGCCAAGGCCGCACAGCCGGCCTGGGCCGCACAGAACCCGCAACGCCGCGCCCGGGTGTTTTTCAAATTCGTCGAACTGCTCAACCAGAACATGACCGAGCTGGCGACTCTTCTGTCCAGCGAGCACGGCAAGACCGTTGATGACGCCAAGGGCGATGTCATTCGCGGCCTTGAGGTCTGCGAATTCGTCTGCGGCATTCCCCATCTGCAGAAGGGTGAATTCACCGAAGGCGCAGGCCCTGGCATCGATATGTATTCGATGCGCCAGGCTGTCGGCATCGGCGCCGGCATCACCCCGTTCAATTTCCCGGCCATGATCCCGATGTGGATGTTTGCGCCGGCGATTGCCTGCGGCAACGCCTTCATTCTCAAGCCGTCCGAGCGCGATCCGTCCTTGCCGGTGCGTCTGGCGGAACTGATGATCGAGGCCGGCCTGCCGGCTGGCATCCTCAATGTCGTCCATGGCGACAAGACGGCCGTCGACGCGATCCTTACCGATCCCGATATCGGCGCCGTGTCCTTTGTCGGCTCGACCCCGATCGCCCGTTATGTCTATGGCACGGCTGCCATGAATGGCAAGCGCGCCCAATGCTTTGGCGGCGCCAAAAACCACATGATCATCATGCCGGACGCCGATCTCGACCAGGCCGTCAACGCCTTGATGGGCGCAGGCTATGGTTCGGCCGGCGAACGTTGCATGGCGATTTCGGTGGCAGTACCCGTCGGCGAGGAAACCGCCAACCGTTTGATCGAAAAGCTCACTCCCAAGATTGAATCCCTGCGCATCGGGCCCTATACCGATGACAAGGCGGATCTGGGGCCGCTGGTTACCAAGGAAGCACAATCCCGCGTCCGCTCTCTGATCGACCGCGGCGTCGAAGAAGGCGCGAAACTGGTTGTCGACGGCCGCGACTTCAAGCTTCAGGGCTATGAAAACGGCTACTTCGTTGGCGGATGCCTGTTTGACAACGTCACGCCCGACATGGACATCTACAAGACCGAAATCTTCGGACCAGTCCTCAGCGTGGTTCGCGCCAAGAACTACGAAGACGCCATCGCACTGCCGATGAAGCACGAATATGGCAATGGCGTTGCCATCTATACCCGCGACGGTGACGCGGCCCGCGATTTTGCCTCGCGCATCAATATCGGCATGATCGGCATCAATGTTCCCATCCCGGTGCCGCTGGCCTACCACTCATTCGGCGGCTGGAAAGCATCGTCCTTCGGCGATCTCAACCAGCATGGCACCGACTCGATCAAGTTCTGGACAAAGACCAAGACGATCACTACCCGCTGGCCTACCGGCATCAAGGACGGCGCAGAATTCGTCATGCCGACGATGAAGTGACGGGCAAATGCCAAAATCCGGGAAAACGGGTCCTTTACGGGCCCGTTTTTCTGCGTCGGTGAATGCAATTCCGGCATCCGGTCATGTGTTGACTTTTTCAGGTCCGCAGGCTATCAATATTATATATTTTAGTAATATATCACATTAATTCCTGACGATTACCTTTCAAGATCCCGCTTTTCAAACAATTCCCCACGGTTTCATGAACCTCGCAACGGATAAAGATAAAAGAACATATGAAAGGGGTGTCTTTACCGGCGCCGCATCCGAGTATCTTGGCATCTGGTTTGTCAACATTCTGCTGACAATTTTGACGCTTGGTATTTACTCTGCCTGGGCCAGGGAGGGTGCTGCCCAATTCTACTACGGGACTAGGGCCCATTAGAAAAAATCAACCTATCCTTGGCACTATTTTGCCAAGCTCGACCCGGACCAATCAATTGTTGGCGAATGAAGTCGCGCCATGCCGCTCAAAGCGCGGTGCGATTGATATCCGCAGATCCGAATAAAACTACCGCTCACACCGTCACAGGGTTACATTTTTATGGGGATTTCATTGTGGCAATAACATCAGAATTACCGACCGGCCCTTATTTGCGCGGCCAATTCACCGGTAAGGCATCGGAATATTTCGGCATCTGGATCGTCAACATCCTGCTGACGATCATCACTTTAGGCATCTATTCGGCCTGGGCAAAAGTGCGCCGCAACAGGTATTTTTATGGCAATACATCGCTGATGGGCCATTCTTTTGATTATCACGCCAACGGAAAGCAGATTTTTATCGGGCGGTTGATCGTTTTTGTCATCCTGATCGGCGCCAACATATTGTCAGCTCTGCACCCGGTCATGGCGGGCATCGTGCCGCTGGTGTTTCTCGGAATTCTGCCCTGGCTTGTGGTTCGCAGCCTGCGTTTCAATATGCGGGTGACGAGTTTCCGTAATGTCCGGTTTGATTTTGTCGGCGGCGCGGGCGGCGCATTTGTCGCCATTGTCCTTGGCAGTCTTGTGTCCGTCTTCAGCCTGGGGCTGTTGGCACCCTTTGCATCGCGCTGGCTCTACCGCTATCTGATCAACAATATGCGCTACGGTGACCGGCCTTTGGCAACAAGCGTCAGAGTCCGATCCATCTATGCGGCATGGCTGTTGCCGGCATTGATGATCGTCGGAGGCCTGATTGTCCTAGGCGGCGGCCTGGCCTTATATAGTTCGGAAATCCAGAACTTCATGAACGCGATTGACGGGGTCGATGAACCTGACGATGTGAAGTCTGCCGCCAAATTGGTCATCATGATTTACGGTATCTTTATCCCCTTGTTCATCATCTACTCACTGGCGGGCATCTTCTACCGCATCGGGGTTATGAACGCGGTCATGAATACGGCCCATCTTGATGGCAGGCATCCCCTGATGGGCGACCTGGGCCGGATGCGGTATTTCTGGATCCTGCTTTCCAATACCATCATCTCGATCCTGACCGTCGGATTGATGCGTCCCTGGGCCGCTGTTCGCGAGCGCCGCTATCTTGTCGAGCATTTGGGAATCGCGTTCAAAGGCGATATTGGAGAAGTCATGTCGTCCATCCAATCGACGGGGACGCCGGTGAGCGCTGAATATCTGGACATGGAAGGCTTTGATTTTGGTTTCTGACCGTCAACCCATCGCCACGGGGCACTGGCATCCGCCGGGCTCCAGCCTCGCGCTTGAGGCGCGCCTGGAGGGCGCTGGCCGGGAGTTGATCGTCCACGATGCAGACGGCGAGAAGGCGCGCGGCGCTTTGGATTCGATTGCTGTTTCAAACCGGATCGGGCGCATTCCAAGGCGGATCACCTTTGGCGATGAGTCGATGTTCGAGACCAATGACAATGACGCCATCGATGCTTTCCTGAAGCGCAACGCCGCCGACAGGACCGGCTGGATTCATGACCTTGAACGCTTCCACCCGCGTCTGGCGGTGTTTGCAGCCATTGCCTTTCTGCTGGTCTTTGCAATCTATAAATATTCCCTGCCGGTCATGGTCGAAGTGGCGGTCTATGTGACCCCGCCGGTGATCCCGCAACTGATGTCGCAGGGCACAATGCAGACGCTGGACCGAACCATGCTGTCGCCCAGCAAGCTGGGCACGCTGGAACAGGCCAAAATCAAGGAGGGTTTTGCCAAAATAGCAGCAGCCTCGACGCGCGGACCATCCGGTTACAACCTGAACTTCCGCAAGGGCGGCATCATCGGCCCGAATGCCTTTGCGCTGCCGGATGGCACGCTGGTCATCACGGATGAACTGATCAGACTGGCCGGGGACGACAATGAAATGATTCTGGGCGTTCTGGCCCATGAAATCGGCCATGTCGAATTCGAGCACAGCCTGCGCCAGCTTTATCGCGTCGCCGGCATGGCCGGATTGGTCATGCTGATTGCCGGCGACATCGGTTCGGGTGCGGAAGAAATCCTGACGGACGGCGCGGCACTGATGTCGCTTTCCCATACCCGCGATGCGGAAGCCGCCGCCGACCGCCGGTCTGTTGAACTGATGATGAAGGCCGGTCTTGATCCCAATGCCATCGGCCGGTTTTTTGCGCTGCTTGAAAACAGGCTTGGCGATCGCGGCAAGACCAGCATGTTGTCAACCCATCCCGGCACGCCCGAGCGTCGCAAGGCCATTGAGGCCTATGCCGCTACGCTGCACGGGCTTTCGATGCCGGGCCAATAGGCGCTTTGTCGGCATTGGCTATTCGGACGGCCCGTCATTGAAGCCGACCTTGTCAACCAGTTCGGAGGCAGCCTTGCGGTTGGCCGCGATCTCGGTCAGTGGCAGCGGGTCCGGATTGATGGGCCCGAAAGACTTGACGATTTCGGAAGGCTCGGCGCCCGGCGCCACCGGATATTCAAACACCTGCTCGGCATAGATCTGCTGGGCCTCCGGTGATGCGAGGAATTCCATCAGTTTGAGGGCATTGTCCTTGTTGGGAGAATATTTCGCCAGCGCCATGCCGGAAATATTGACGTGGGTGCCGCGATCCTTGGCATTGGGGAAGATAATCCGGATGGCGTTGGCCCAATCCTTCTGCTCGGGTTCCTTGTCATTGGTCAGCATCACGCCGACATAATAAGTATTGCCGAGCGCCAGGTCGCATTCGCCGACCATGATCGACTTGGCTTGGCTGCGGTCGCTGCCATTCGGCTTGCGCGCCAGGTTGTTCTTCAGCGCCGTCAGCCACTTTTCGGTATAGTCGACGCCATGATGGGCGATCATCGAGGCAAACAGGCCGATATTGTAGGAGTGCTGGCCGTCGCGGATGCAGATGCGGCCTTTCCACTTGGGATCGGCAAGGTCCTCGTAGGTCATTTCCGTTTCACTGATCCGGTCCTTGGAGGCATAAATCACCCGGCCGCGCGTCGTCAGGCCGAACCAATTGCCGGCTGTGTCGCGGTATTGCGCGGGGATCTGGTCATTGATGGCAGGGTCATTGACAGGCTGCGTCACGCCTGCCTCTTCCGCCTCGGTCAACCGCGCAATATCGACAGTCATGATCAAGTCGGCCGGAGAATTTTCGCCCTCTGCCTGCAATCGTTCCACCAGGCCCTTGTCGAGAAACAGCACATTGGTTGCGATACCCGTTTCCTTGGTGAAAGTGTCCAGCAAAGGCTTGATCAATTCCGGCTGGCGGTAGGAATAGATGTTGACTTCGCCATCTGCGAATGCCGGTTGGGCCGCTGTCAGCAGGGTGGCTGCAAGGCTGATCAAGGCGAGGGGGGCCGCTTGTGACATCGATGTCTCCTTAAACTTGACTAATTTGGTTTTCTTTTAAATGTCCTACTGCCAATGCCGCTTTTTTGTCAATCACCCCCGAAAAAAATAACTTGATTGCGAATTTCATGTTTTTTAGAATTGTTCAAAACCATATCTCCGCCTATATGAGGGGGAGGCGGGATCCAGTGACGGATCGACTGCCCGGGAGACAGGCATGCGACTGACCAAGCAGACAAATTATGCAGTACGGATTTTAATGTATTGTGCAGCCAATGGCGATAATCTCAGCCGCATTCCGGAAATCGCAAAGGCCTATCATGTTTCCGAACTCTTCCTGTTCAAGATCCTGCAGCCGCTGACAAAGTCCGGATTGATGGAGACGGTACGGGGCCGCAATGGCGGCGTCCGGCTAGGCAAGCCGTCGGAGAGGATCAGCCTTTATGATGTCGTCAGAGTGACTGAAGACAGTTTTTCGATGGCTGAATGTTTCGAAGACGGATCCGTCGACTGTCCACTGATGGACAGTTGCGGCCTCAATGTCGCGCTCCACCGGGCGCTTGACGCGTTTTTCGATGTCTTGAAGGAATATTCCATTGATGACCTGGTCAAGGCGCGGCCACAGATCGGCTTCTTGCTCGGAATCGACTTCCTCAATGACCGGCTGCCTGCCGCCTGAGGCTGATTTCCCCGTTCATTAAAAAGCCCGGCCAAATCGCGGGGAACGATCGACCGGGCAGGCGTGCAGGGCGATTGGCGGCCCTGCGGGGAAACATGTGCTTGGAGTCGCAAACGGACCGGATTGCAGTTTCAGCGTCCGCGTTTGAAGCTCAGCGGATCCTGCCTTGCGCGAATAAGGTAATTGGACGGATCCAGCATGACCGATTGTGACAGCGCTTTTGCGATATCGTCGCGGCACAGCCCCATGTCAGCCAATTGATCCTCGCTCATGTGGCGCAGGTCATTGACGGCGAAGCGGTTTTTCACGGACCGGAGAAGCCTTGAAGTTGCTGCGGCTAATCCGGTGGCGAAACCCTTGCGGGAGACGTGTTCCTCCTGCAGGATTTCACATGTTGTTGCGTTGATGTTCGTCATGGCATTCTCCTTTCCGGACCGTGTCGAAGCGGTTCCTGTTTGGCAGGTCTTCCGGCTAATGAACGCAGGAAGCCCTTTTCCGCCAAAGGTTTGACGGAATTTCCGGCAGTCAGCGCAGGGATTTGCAACAGCTGCGGTTCGGGGTTGATTTGACGATTGCAATTTCTCAAAAAACTATTGATCAGTCCAACGAATGTTTCTAATGATAATCATCAATCTCCCTGATGGATAATTATCATGGCCGCACCGCTTGATCTTGACCAATTGCATACCTTCGTTGCCATCGTTGATACCGGCAGCTTTACCCGTGCCGCTGATCGGGTGTTCAAGACGCAGTCGGCGGTGTCCATGCAAATGCGCCGCCTCGAAGAACGGGTCGGCAAGGCGTTGTTTGCCAAGGATGGTCGGGGAAACCGTTTGACGCTCGAAGGCGAAAAGCTTCTCAATTATGCCCGCCGGATGATCCGCCTCAACAATGAGGCCCTGGCGGCATTCGATGACAATCGGCTGGAAGGAAGCCTGCGTATCGGCACGCCGGATGATTACGCCGATCGCTACATGCCGGAAATCATCACCCGATTCGCCCGGTCCCACCCCAATGTCGAACTCTATATCATCTGCGAGCCATCCGTGGATCTTGCAGAAAAGATGGCGCGGGGCGAACTCGATATCGCGCTGGTGACGCACAATCCGCGGGCCCGCAATTCCGAAGTCGTGCGGACCGAACCGTTGTGCTGGGTTGTGTCGGCCAACCATCCGCTGGCAGAAGACCTGCCGGTGCCGCTGGCGGTGGGCCGGCGCGATTGCCTGTGGCGGCAAGCGGCTTGCTCTTCGCTGGATGCGATGGGCAAGGAATACCAGATCCTGTTTTCAAGCTGGTCGTCGACTGTGGTGGCGTCCGCAGTGCTTGCGGGCCTCGCCGTGTCTGTGTTGCCTGAATCAGCCTTGCGGTCGGGAATGAGGGTGCTGAGTCAATCCGATGGATTTCCTGCGCTGGCGCCGGTCCAGATCGGCATCATGAAGCGGCCGGGCTTTTCGTCGTCGCTGATGAATGCCATCAGCAATCACATCACGGCCTGTCTCGATAATATCACTCCGGCCAATGTCAGCGATGATCTCGAGCAGGACTTGAAAACCTGGCCGAAGACCCAGCGCATGCGCCCCGGCCAAGTGCTGCCCGGCTGGTAGAAATCCGCCAGCCGGACCCACATGGCGGTCAGCCAAGCTTTTCCGTCAGGAAAGCCACCGTCCGCGACCAGGCGAGATCGGCGGCCGCCTTGTCGTAGCGTGCTTGCGATGTGTCATTGTTGAAGGCGTGATTGACGCCGTCATAGACATAGATTGTAAAGTCCTTGCCATTGGCTGTCAGTGCGGCCTTGTAGTCCTCGATGCCTGCGCCGATACGCTCGTCAAGCCCTGCATAATGAAGCAGCAGCGACGCTTTGATGGAGGGCACCTGTTCAGCCTTGGGCTGGGCGCCATAATAGGCGACACCGGCGACAAGATCCGGATCGGCGGCCGCCATCTGGTTGACCAGGCCGCCGCCCCAGCAAAATCCAACCGCGCCGACCTTGCCCTTTGGAGCCAGATAGGCGACGGCGCCCTTGGCGTCGGCGACCAGATTTTCGCGGTCCAGCGCCGAGATCATATCGCGCGCTTTGTCCTCGTCTTGAGGCGTGCCGCCGGCCACCGAAAGGAAATCAGGCGCAAGCGCCACGAATCCTTCCAGCGCAATGCGCCGTGCGACATCCTTGATGTGGCCGTTCAATCCGCGATTTTCGTGGATGACGATGACCGTGCCGCTCTTGGTCGGCCCATCCTTGGGTGACACCATATAGGCCATGACGTCACTGGAACCGCCGGGGAAGGTCACGTCGCTTGCGTCCAACCGGGGATCTTCCGCTGGCACCATTTCCGCATGCGCGCTATTGGCGGCGAGCAAGGGCAGGATGGCGGCAGCGGAGGCCGCTGAACCAGCCAATGTCTGTAATTTCTTCATGAAGCCGCGCCGGTCGAGCGTCAGATGGGTATACTCGTCATAGGCTTCGATCATGGCTTGGGTAACAGGCATTCTGTCCATTGAACTTTCTCCGTTTTTAACCAGATCAGTATGGTCGAAGTTCTGGTAACGCGGGATCAACTTCCTGTGAAACGCAGATCAATCCATGTACCAGCCATGGCTGAGCACCAGCGACTGGCCATTCAGGGCATTGGTTTGGAACCCGGCAAACAGGAGGGCCGCCTCGGCAACATCCTCGATCGTGGTGAATTCGCCGTCTACGGTCTGTCCAAGCATGACCTTCTTGACGACATCATCCTCGGAGATCCCCAGAGTTTTGGCCTGTTCGGGAATCTGCTTGTCGACCAGCGGCGTGCGCACGAAGCCCGGGCAAATCACATTGGCCCGGACGCCCTGCGCGCCGCCTTCTTTCGCCACCACGCGGGCCAGTCCAAGCAGACCGTGCTTGGCCGTCACATAAGCGGATTTGAGCGGCGAGGCCTCCTTGGAATGGACTGAACCCATATAGATGATTGAGCCGCCGCCCTGCTTCTTCATATGCGGGACGCAAGCTTTGGTGGTCAGGAATGCGCCGTCAAGGTGGATGGCCAGCATCTTCTTCCAGTCCTCAAAGGGGAAGTCCTCAATCAGGTGGACAATCTGGATTCCGGCGTTGGAAACCAGCACATCGACACGGCCCCATTTGGCCAACACGGCGGCAACGCCGTCATTGACCGATTTTTCGCTGGTGACATCCATGGTGATGCCGATGGCTTCGCCGGGCCCCATCTTTGTCAACTCAGCCGCGCTCTTGTCCGCCGCATCTGCTTTAAGATCGGCAATTACCACTTTGGCGCCTTCAGAGACATAGCGCTTTGCAATTCCGAGGCCGATGCCGCTGGCTGCGCCCGTAATGATGCAGATTTTTCCTTGCAGTTTCATGATTTCATCCTTTCGTGAATTATGCCTGGACGTGGCGCCTGTGGCGTCGATGATCGATGGTCACAAAGCCATGGTCCGGAATGGTCCGGTTGACCCAGCCAGAACATTGGAGGGTTTGCATGACGTCGTCATAACCGGCTTTCCAATGCTCTTCCATCGTGAGTCGCGAAAATTCGTTGTCCATGGAGTGTGTTTCGTAGTCCTGCCGCCGATAGATCAGGTGAACAATTGTCACGGAGTTAAGGTCCGGCTGTTGCCGGAGCAGTCTTGCATCCGGATCGTCGCCAAGTTCCGGCGGCAATTTGGCCAGCAATCGCGCCAGAGCCTTGCGGAGCATGATCTTTTCACCGGCGACATCGGTGTTCATGCGGGTGCGGCTGGAAAAACGGATTTCCTTTTCCCGTGCGGCGACATCGGACATGTCACTTGGCATGCGTCCAATCGCGGAGAAAAGGTCAACCTGAAAAACGCAAATATCGTCCGCTCTCGCATGTTCGTCCAGAATCCACTGAAGAGGCGTATTGGAGACCAGGCCGCCATCCCAATAAAACTGACCATCGATCTCGACGGGCGGGAAGCCGGGAGGCAGCGCTCCCGATGCAGCCACATGCAAAGCCGACAGAGCCTGCCGCGAATTGTCAAAATAGGCGAAATTTCCAGTCGCCACATTGACGGCGCCCAGGCTGACGCGGACCTTGTTTTTATTGATCAAGTCAAAATCAACAAGCGCTTGCAGTGTTTCGATCAACGGGGACGTATCATAAAAGCTGATTGCAGCCGCCGGTTCGCTTAAATAATGCCAGGGCGTGGTGGCGCGTGGCGTGTAAAATCCGTTGACGCCGGAAAGAGAATTCAGGGCCGACGAAAACTCGTTGAACCATTTCCTGAGCGGCATGTCGCTCTGGAAGGGCAGGGACGAAGGACCGGAGGAGACTTTTTCCCAAAAGGCGCGGAGATTGGCGATGCGTTTGTCGTCCGGGCTTCCGGCAATGATTGCCGCATTGATCGAGCCAATCGAGATCCCTGCCACCCATTCGGGGCGAATGCCCGCTGCATGGAGTGCTTCATAGCTGCCCGCCTGATATGCGCCCAAGGCGCCGCCACCCTGCAAGACGAGGCATTTCTTGTCTGTCCCGAGTTCCATTTGAAACTCCTTTTGTCACTTTGCCTGCCGTTGGGTGCGCGGCGGCGGCAATTAACTTGTTTGCGCATTCAGGATTGAATGGTTGATTTGAATATGGGAGCTTCTTGTGCGTCGCACAAATTAATTAATGGCAATGTTGACGGCGAGCCAAAGCCACAGCAGGCCGTGAATGAGGTAGCCGGAGGTAAACAAAGGCTGGCGGTGACGGATACGATTGGTCGTCAGGTGGATCCAGGCGTGGCCCAGGCGGCTGGCGACGAAAAGCCAGGCAAGAAGAACCGGATAAAGCGTGGCATTGCCGGTGACATAGAGCGCCAGGCAGACGGTGTGAAACAGGGTCGGCAATTCAAACTGGTTTTCAAGATTGTTGCGGACAATCAGGCTTGCTGCCGGCTCCTTGTTGTTGGCGCGGAACTGCTCTACCTTTGCAGCACCGGATTTAACCGCCCGGTAGCGGCCCACGCCGAGCATGTAATAGATGCCATAGACCAACATCACCTGAACGATCATTGGCCAGAAAATTGCGGTGGAATGCGACAAGTTTCAGTCTCCTGACAAATGATCGGCCGGTCACGCCGCCAAAGATGATGGGCGGGTCAAACGGACCAGACTCCCGAAAAATGAATGATCCGTGTCTCTCATGCGCACTGCGCCTGACACGGCAGCGGTATTTCTTTGGTTCAGGCCCTGCGCTTTCGAAACCAGTAAAAGCCGATGAAGGCGAGCAGCAGCGTGTAGGACATTGTATTGAAAAAGGACTTGGTCACCGTCATCGCGCTGGCGCTTGCAACCTGGTCCGGCTGCAAGGCGTCCGCCCCGTCGAGCAACATGCGCCGCACGGCGCCATTCTCGCTGTAATCGGCAAAGGCGCCCAGAAGGTTTATGGCGATGCAGACAATCATCAGGCCCATTGGCGGCTTCCTGCCAATCTTGGCAAGTTGCGCGGCAATGCGGATCTGCCAACCCGAAAGGGTCAGGAACAGCAGGCCCGGAAAAAGGCTGTCCAATGCCTGCTGGGTGGAAATATAATAGAATGCGCCAGCAGATCCGAGCTTTGCAACGATGTCTTTGGCTTGGTCGAATGTGTAGCCCAGCGGGCGCATGTCAAAGACCTTGAGGCCTCCGGTAAAGGCTTCGAGGTTTGGAAAGGTGACGGTTGCCATGATGATCCAGACCACCACAGTCAGACTGGTCACGGCGATCACCGAATAGCGAAACCAGGGTGTCTCGAGGATCATGCGCCCCCCGGATAATTCGGGCTCTCACGGGTGATCGTGACGCCGTGGGGATGGCTTTCCCGCAGGCCTGCGCCGGAGATCCGCACGAAAGTCGCGCGGTTCTGGTAATCGATGATGTCGGAGCCGCCAACATAGCCCATCGCCGCCCGCAGGCCGCCGGCCAATTGGTGAAGGACACTGGAGACCGGTCCCTTATAGGGCACCTGGCCCTCAATACCCTCCGGCACCAGCTTCAGCGTGTCGCGCACTTCCGCCTGGAAATAGCGGTCGGCCGATCCGCGCGCCATGGCGCCGACAGACCCCATGCCGCGATAGGCCTTGAAGGAGCGGCCCTGGTAAAGATAGGTCTCGCCCGGGCTCTCATCTGTACCGGCCAGCAGGGAGCCGACCATGGCGGCGGATGCGCCGGCTGCTATGGCCTTGGCAAGGTCGCCTGAAAACTTTATCCCGCCATCGGCGATGACCGGGATATTTGCCTTGGAAGCTGCGGAGACTGCACCCATGATGGCAGCCAGTTGCGGCACGCCGACGCCGGCGACAATGCGCGTGGTACAGATCGAGCCCGGTCCGATGCCGACTTTTACGGCGTCGGCGCCGGCGTCGATCAATGCCTTGGTGCCATCGGCCGTCGCCACGTTGCCGGCCATGATGCGTACCGAATTGGAGAGTTTCTTGATGCGCAACACCGCGTCCAGCACCCGCTGGGAATGGCCGTGGGCGGTATCGACCACCAGAAGGTCGATGCCGGCGTCGATCAGCCGCTCGGCGCGTTCAAAGCCGTCGTCGCCGACACTGGTTGCGGCAGCGACCCGGAGACGGCCCTGCGCATCCTTGGAGGCATTCGGATTAAGCTGGGATTTTTCGATGTCCTTGACGGTGATCAGTCCGATGCAATGTCCGCTGTCATCGACAACCAGCAGCTTTTCAATCCGGTGTGAGTGCAAAAGCCGCTTGGCTTCCTGCTGGTCGACCGTTTCATCAACGGTCACCAGGTTCTCATGGGTCATCAATTCATGGATTTTCTGCTGCGGGTTTGAAGCGAAGCGAACATCCCGGTTGGTAAGAATGCCGACCAGGCGTCCGGTTTTCGAACCGCCGATCCCGGCATTTTCGACAACCGGGATACCGGAGATTCCGTGAATCTTCATGAGATGAAGGGCGTCCGCCAAAGTCTGGTTAGGCCCGATCGTCACCGGATTGACCACCATCCCGCTTTCGAACTTCTTGACCTGCCGGACTTCTTCAGCCTGCTCTTCTGGGGTCAGGTTGCGGTGAATGACGCCGATGCCGCCGGCCTGCGCCATGGCAATGGCAAGGCGGCCCTCGGTCACGGTGTCCATGGCGGCCGAAATGATCGGAAGATTGAGTTCGATGTCCTGGGCAATACGGGTGGCTATATTGGTTTGCCCCGGCATGACTTCCGAGTGGCCGGGTTGCAGCAGGACGTCGTCAAAGGTCAGCGCCTCGAGGCCTGTTGCGGATTCAATAATGCGTGCCATGCCAAAATTCCTTCATCTGGTGTAGCGGCATTTCCGGGGCCGGGAGGGGGCCAAAAGGGAACTTGCCGCAGGCATAAAAACTTTCAGGAAGTTGGCGAGGGCTCGTACCATGTTCATTGAGCGATGAAAACAACAAAGACCGCCAAATCAATATGAATCGCATTTTCCTGTATGGCCGGCCTGCAAAACCGGGCAATAGTGGTTGATTGACACTTTGCGGTCCTGTTAATTCGGCCTTCGGAAATGCCGGTCGGGCCGCAGAACCGGTCCGGCCGGCAGGAGCGCAGACAGGCCAACGCCCATGGTGAGAAACGATTCGATGCGCAATCTCGGTCCGAAATCGAAAGCCTGGCTTGCCGAGATCGGCATCTCGACATTTGAGGATTTGCAGGCGCTTGGCGCTGTTGAAACTTATCTGCGGCTGCGGTTCCGTTTCGGAAGCCAGATCAACCGCAATATGCTGCATGCCATGGCTGCATGTCTTGCCGGAATAGATTGGCGTGATCTTTCAAATCAACACAAGGCTGATCTGGATCGTGCGGTTGGCGAGCACGAGAAATCAACCCTGCGCCATCGATCGTGAAGTGCATTTTTTGCAAATATGTGACAGTTCTAAAATACGACTTGAAACCATCAATCCGGTTTGCTAGGCCCTGTTGACAAAGTGGATTCCCAAATCATCTGAATTCTGATTCAAAGCTTCCTTTTGGGAGGCTGATATGGCTCGTGGTGACCTTACTGACGCTGAATGGAAGATTATCGGGACACTATTGCCGTCAGAGCGG